>DATJNU010000010.1:0-91120 GCA_035507775.1 Jatrophihabitans sp. | reverse complement strand
CGCGATGAGCGCTCGCGCGAAGAGCCAACCAGGACCGAGTGAGCATCGCAGCGAGCGCCAGCGAGCGAGGAGCGGAGCGAACCCCGCGATGAGCGCCCGCGCGAAGAGCACCGCGAGCCCAGTGACTACCGCAACCGGAGGTCGGCGGTGACGGAACCGCGCCGGCGGCTGGATCAGCCGAAGGCGCCCCGTGGCCTGCGCGCGCCCCGGATCTCCTCCGACGCCGTCGGCACCGCGGCCGAGGGGATCGCGCGCTTCTTCGGCACCGCCCGCTACCTGGTGCTGCAGACACTGGTGGTGGTCGCCTGGATCGCGATCAACGCGGTGTGGGGGATCAACTACGCCCACGCCAAGAACAGCTGTGCCAGCACCCCGGCGGGCACCGTCTGCCACGCCACCAAGCCGTTCGACCCGTACCCGTTCATCCTGCTGAACCTGGCCTTCTCGACCCAGGCCGCGTACGCGGCGCCGCTGATCCTGCTGGCCCAGAACCGCCAGGCCGACCGCGACCGGATCCAGGCCGAAGCCGACCGGGCCCGGGACGAGCGCTCGATCGCCGACACCGAGTACCTGGCCCGCGAGATCGCCTCGGTCCGGATCGCCCTCGGCGACGTGGTCACCCGTGACTACCTGCGCTCCGAGCTCGCCCGGCTCGACCAGGCCCGCGAGCGCGACCGGGACGCCTGAGCGCTCAGTCCGGCAGCCGCAGGAACGGCGCGCAGCCGGCGGTGGCCGCCAGCCCGACCAGGCCGGCCACCAGGTACGGCGCGTGCAGGCCGTACCCCTTGGCCAGCAGCCCGGCCAGCAGGGCGCCGACCGGCATCGCGCCGAGCCCGAGCATCCGGTAGGCGCTGGTCACCCGGCCCAGCAGCTCGGCCGGCACGATCCGCTGCCGCAGCGAGATGGTGACCACGTTCCAGCCCATGGTGGCGATCCCGGTCAGCAGCATGGCCAGCACCATGACCACCCGGGACGAGCTGAGCCCGACCAGCAGCAGCATGCCGGGCTGCACCACGCCGACCCCGATCAGCAGCGCCCGCCGGCCGACCAGCCGCACCGCGCGGGGCGCCAGCACCGAGCCGGCCAGGCCGCCGACGGCGACCAGCGTGAGCAGCAGGCCGTAGCCGACAGTGGCCAGGTGCAGCACCTCCAGCGAGTACAGCACCAGCACCGCCTCCGCCGCGGCGAAGGTGCCGTTCAGCACGGCGAGCAGTACCGCCAGCATCCGCAGCAGCGGGTGTCCGAACAGCCAGCGCAGCCCGGTGGCGATGTCCTGCGCGATGCTGGTGCGCCCGGCCGGGCCCTTGCGCGGGTGGTAGCTGCCGCCGATCAGCCCGACCAGCAGCGCCGCGAACGCGAAGGTCAGCGCGTCGGAGACCGGTGGTGCCCAGTGCGCGAGCGCGAACAGCGCGCCGCCGATCGGCGCGCCGAGCATCGTGGCCATCACGGTCTGGGTGGACAGGATCCAGGAGTTGGCCCGCTCGATCTCCGGATCGGCGACCAGCATCGGCACGATCGCCGACGCCGCGTTGTCGAAGAAGGTCTCGGCCACCCCGAGCAGGAACGAGACCGTGGCCAGCGCCGCGATCGAGGCCGAGCCGCCCGCGACCAGCACCGCGAAGCCGCCGACCAGCAGCGCCCGCAGCACGTCCGTGCGCCACATCAGCCGGCGCCGGTCGGTGCGGTCGACCACCGCCCCGCCGAGCAGCCCGAACAGCGGCCACGGCAGGAAGCCGGCCGCCGAGACGATGGCGATCGCACCGGGATTGCGGGTGATGCTGGCCGCGATCAGCGGGAACGCCACCGTGCGCAGCCCGTCGCCCAGGCTGGAGCCGGTGGTGGCCCACCAGGCGAGCCAGAACGGCCGGCCCAGACCGGTACGGGCAGTTCGCAACATAGCCGCCGATTGTGCCGCATCGGGCGCCGGCTACCGGGCAATACGCCCGCAGTCCTGGATCTCGCGGGGCCCGCCGGCGGCCCCGTACCCGCCGCGGGTACGGGGCCGGGCGATCAGCGCAGTTGCTGGAAGCAGCAGGTGCCCATCGCGCCGGTGGCCATGTTGAGCACGCCGGCGTCGGCGTTCGGCGTGCCGCGCACCAGCATGCCGGCGTAACCGCGGGCGCCGAGGAACGCGCCCCACAGCACCACCCAGTCCTCGAAGCCCTCGCCCTCGGCCTTCGGGAACGGCTCGGTGTAGGGGTGGAGCCGCTGCTGCAGGACGAAGTCGGAGTCCATCGCGCCGGCGATCAGGCCCCGCCATTCGGCCGGGTCGGTCTGCCAGCCCGGCGTCACCCCGTACCCGCCGTGCAGCAGCACCGGCTTGAGGATCAGCTCGTTCTGGTGGGCGATCGCGTAGTCCTCCAGCAGCACCTGGCGACCCTCGACGGTGACCGGGCCGGAGCGCACCATCCGGGTCCACGGCAGGCACCGGTCGATGCTCGCCAGCTCGGCCGCGGTGAACAGGTGCCGGTTGGCCTCGTCGGACAGCAGCGCCAGCGCGCCCTTGCCGCTGTAGAGCTCGGCGTCCATCGGCGAGAAGATCGCCACGTTGCCGCGCTCGGCCGCCCGCAGCACCGGCTCGATCAGCGCCGGGCCGGCCGGGTCGAGCAGGTCCTCCATCAGGAACACCCGGTAGATCACGTCGATCTGCTTGTCCCCCAGCCAGATCGAGTCGTCCTCCAGCCGCAGCTGGCCGATGTGGCAGGGCAGCGCCTCGATGCCGAGGGAGTCGAAGACCTTGGCGTTCTCGTGCAGCTGGTTCTGCAGCGTCTCGTAGCTGGCCGGCCAGTCGACCACGGCCATCACCGGCCGGACGCCGGTGGGAACCTTGCACTCGGCGAGGATGGTCTCGACCACCTCGACCATGGTGTCGGTGTAGCCGAGGTCGTTCTGCTCGGCGAACTGCCGGAAGAACGGCTGCTCGAGCATCGCCCGGTTCAGCACCTGGTTGTCGACGCCGCCGAGCGCGGACGACATGTTGAGCTCCATCACCCGGAAGCCCTTGTCGTCACGGTAGATGTCGGCCCGGGCCAGCCGGCTCGGCGCGCTGCCCCGGCCGCGCAGCACCGCCTGCACCTGCGCCGGGGTGATGCCGGTCGAGGCGGCGAACGCGCCCAGGTCGCCGCCGTAGAGCTTGTTCGGCAGGCTGGTGACCAGGCCGTGCAGGGTCTCCAGGTCGAGGGCCAGCTGCTCGACCTCGGCGCGTTCGAGGAAGCCCGGCCGGCTCATGGTGCGGCCGCCGAAGATGGTGTCGGCGATCCGCGGCCGGACGGCCTCGCGCAGCGCGGGCACGGTCAGCTCGGACTGGGCCGCCCAGGCGTCCAGGTAGCGCTGGGTCAGCTCGCTGTGGGTGGTTCCGGCGACGATGCTCATGCCGGCACCTCCACCTTCGCCGCGACCGGGGCGGGCTGCGGGTCGATCACGATCTGCTTCTCCAGTTCCTTCACGCGGCGATAGTCGACGTCGATGGACGCCTCGTCCGGGGCGACCAGGGTGACCCAGGCCAGGAAGCTGGACAGGTCGTCGGTCGACTCCACCCAGTCCCCGGTGCCCTTCGGGAAGTTCTTGTCGACGTAGGTGGGCAGCTGCTCCAGCTCGTCGAAGATCTCGGCGTTGCGCCAGATGCCGGCGTGCGGCGCGGAGACGAACACCCCGCACAGGTGCTGCAGCAGCTCGTAGGACTCCCGGAACTCGCCGTGCACCCGGTGCGCGACGGTGCGCAGGATGTGGTTGGAGCCGGTCGCGATCCGGCTGATCTTCTGGTGCCCGCCGCCGGCCGGCCGCTCGGCGATCTCGATCAGCCGCGGGCCGTTCGGGGTCAACATGATCTCGGCGTGGCCGCAGCCGTTCTCGAAGCCGAGCGCGGCCAGCACCCGCTGGGTGTAGTCCCACACCTGCGCGGTCTCCGGGTGGTCCGGGGCGAGGAAGTCGACCCGGTCGTAGATGCCGATCCGGTCGCCCTTGCGCACCTTGGTGTAGCGGCAGACGTCGACCAGCCCGTGCTTGCCGTCGACGGAGTAGCTGTCGACCAGGTACTCGTTGCCGGCGGCGAACTCCTGGATCAGGATGCCGCCGTTGACCATGCCCAGGTGGTTGACGTCGGTCGCCATCCGGGCCAGCAGCGGGCGCCACTCGTCGCTGCCGGCCGGCACGATGTGTACGTCGTCGGTGCCGCCGCTGTTCGGTGGCTTCACCACCAGGTCGGTGCTCTCCAGCTCGTTGTCCTCGATCCACCGGGCGATCTCGTCGGCGTCGGCGGAGAAGAGCTGGCGCAGGTGCGGGATGCCGGCCGCGGCCACCGCCTTGGCCATCTCCCACTTGTCCCGGCGCGCGTCGCGCAGCTCGTAGACGTTGCCCGAGCCCGGCAGCAGGATCGGCACCAGCGCCTCGTACAGCCGGACGCCGGTCTCGGCGCCGACCACGAGGCAGATCGGGTCGTAGCCGCGCAGGATCTCGGCCAGCTCCTCGATCTTCTCGCCGGTGTAGACGTCGTCGAAGTAGTGCACCGCGTCGAAGTTCTCCGGGTGCCAGGAGTCCTCCAGCACGTGCACCGGTCGGTGGGTGGACAGCACCGCGATCGGGGACACCCCCTCGGCGCGGAAGGCCGCCGGGTACTCCTGCCCGGTGGAGAGCGGGTCGACGATGATGGCATGGCGCGGCATGAGCGATTACCTACTTTCTGAACTGGTTGCGTCGGCGCGCTGCGCGTGCTGCGGAGCCGCCACCGGTGGAGCGAATTCGACCGGGATCCGGTCCTCGGCCTCGGCGGCCGTGACGAGCAGGGCGTCGGGCCCGCCGGCGGCCACGGGGTCGGCCGGCCTGCGCATGCCGCTGACCGCCAGCAGCAGCGCGGCCAGGCTGGCCACGCCGCAGCACCACCAGACGTTCAGCCCGATGGCGTCGTAGAGGAACACGCCGAGGCCCGGGCCGACCGCGCTGCCGAGGTTGAACATCAGCTGCATCGAGCCGATGTAGCGGCCGCGCAGGCGCTCCGGCGCGGCGATGCCCGGGTAGGCGAACATGGTCGGGCCGCCGACCATCTCGGCCATCGTCCAGACCAGGCAGCCGGCGAAGAAGATGCCGACCCCCCACGGCAGCGCGTAGAGCGAGAATCCGGCGCCCAGGCAGGTGAAGCCGGCCGCCATGGTGACCTTGATCGGCCACCGCTGCACGACCTTGGTGACCAGTAGCTCGAAGCAGATCACCAGGAAGCCGTTCAGCGCCACCACCCCGCTGTACCAGGCAAGGGCCAGCCCGGCGTCGTGCATGGTCAGCGGCAGCGTCGAGATGTACTGGATGTAGACGGTGGAGTTGACCAGCATCGCCAGCAGGTAGAGCAGGAACCGGCGGTCTCCGAACATCGCCCGGTAACCGGTGGCTGCCTTGTCGGCGGCCGACTTCGCCTGCTGCTCGGCGACCGGTTTGCGACGCGGCAGGTACACCGCGGCGATCACCAGGTAGGCGACGGCGGCGATCGCCTCGGCCCAGAAGAGCATCCAGTAGCCGACCGAGATGAACACCGCGGCCAGCAGCGGCGCGGCGGTGGTGCCCAGGTTCAACGCCCAGCGGTACAGGGCGAAGATCATCACCTGGCGCTCGGCGGCGGTCAGCTGCGAGAGCAGGGTGGCCGAGGCCGGCCGGCACAGCTGGTTGGCCAGCCCGCACAGCACCACCGCGGTGAGCACCGCCGGGTAGCTGCCCAGGTAGAGGATCGCCAGCAGCAGCACGGCGGTGCCGGCCATCGAGTAGATGGTGGCCAGCCGCGGGCCGAGCCGGTCGGCCAGCGCCCCGCCGGCCACGATGCCGATCAGCGAGCCGATGCCGTACGCGGTCAGCGCGAAGCCGGCCTCGGCCTTGCCGAAGCCGCGATGGGTCAGGAACAGCACCAGGAAGGTCTGGAAGAAGCCACCCAGCCGGTTGATGAACACCCCGAGCAGCAAAGCCCGAACCGGGCCGGGTGAGGCCTTCCAGGTCGCCCAGATGCCGTCCTGGGCGGTGCCCGCGGCAGCGGTGGAGCTCATGCCGACCCTGCCTCGTCCGCGGCCGGCTCGACCACCAGCGCGGCCTCGGCCCCGGCGTTGGCCGCGCGGGCCTCGGCCTCGGAGTCGGCGACCGCGGTGAGGTAGGCGATGCGCCCCCAGACGGTGCCCTTCGGCGGCGGCGCGTGCCGCTGGCCGGCCGCGGCCCGCACCACGGCGAGGTCGATCCCGGCCGGCAGCCGCTCGGCGTCGAAGCCGATCGCGCCGATCGTCAGCTCGTGCGGCACGTAGCAGAACCGGACCGCCCCGAACGCCTTGCGGTCCGGGGTCACCTCCGGGCGCCGGCCGACCGCGACGGCGGCCGCGGCCAGCCCCGGGTCGATGCCGGTGGCCCGCAGGCCCAGGTACGGGATCAGGTCGCCGCCGAGCCGGGCGTTGACCTCGATCAGCTTCGGCCCGGACGGGGTCAGCCGGAACTCGGAGTGGGTGACGCCGTCGGTGAAGCCGAGCGCCCGGTGCGCCCGGACGAGGAGGTCGCGGAAGCCGTCGTCGGCCAGCAGCGGATCGGCACCGTCGACCAGGTGGCCGACCTCCTCGAAGTACGGCGGGTAGCCGATCTCCTTGTGCGCCAGGCAGATCGGCAACACCTCGCTGTTGAAGACGGCACAGTCGACGCTGATCTCCGGGCCGTCGGCGTACTCCTCGACAAGCACGATGGAATCGCCCACCACGGCACCGGGCGCGGTGGTGTCGCGGGCGAAGGTGAAGTGCTCGCGCAGCTCGGCCTCGTCGGCGGCCAGCACCACGCCGAGGCTCGCCGCCACCCCGCGCGGCTTGAGCACCACCGGGTAGCCGAGCTCGGCGGCCACCGCGGCCGCCTCGTCGGCGGTGGCCACCAGCACCGAACGTGGCTGCGGCACCCCGGCCTCGGCCATCAGCTGCCGGGTCAGGTGCTTGTCCCGGCAGCGCAGCACCATCTCGGCGTTGCCGCCGGGCAGCCCGAGCGCCTCGGCCACCGTGGCGGCGGCGAGGATCCGGGCCTCGTCCCAGCAGAGCACCCCGTCGAGGTGGTCGCGGGCGTCGAGCTCGCGGGCGGCGGCGATCATCTCAGCGGCGTCCAGCGTGTCGCCGAGCACCGTCACCTCGTCCACGTAGGCGGATTCCCAGGTGGCCGCGGCCGCCAGGAAGAGGTGGATCCGGTAGTGCCGGCTGATCGGTTCGAGCAGGTACTCGCGGAACAGCCGGTCTCCGGTGGAGATCAGCAGCAGGTGCGGGCGGCCGTCAACGGTGGTCATGGTGAAGCTCCTTCTGCCGACCTGGCTTCGTGCGGGCGCGTGCCATCGCCGGCCGTCGGCTGGGCCAGCGTTGCGATGTGGGAGGTCCCGGCGGACCCGTCGAGGCGATTCCACCGTTCGGTGAGGAGGATCCGGCCGTCCGGCAGCAGCGAGGGGGTGCTCACGCATCGGCCGGCCACGACCTCGCCGCCGGTGAGGATCATGCAGTACCCGGCCTCGATGACACCGTGCGGGCCGACGGTGCCGACCAGCCGGCCGGTGCGGACGCCACCGCCGGCGATCTCGGCCGTGACGACCTCGCCGTCCTGGTGGTAGTGGCCGACCGCATGCCCGGACGACCCGTCGACCGCGCCGAAGCGCACGCCGTCGTAGTCCGGGCTCGCGGTGACCGGCCGGCCGGCCGGGATCAGCTCCACTGCACCGGGCAGATCTCGTCGCGGATCTGGTACTTCTCCGCGCCGAGCATCGAGTTCAGCACCAGCGCGGCCCGCACCGGCAGCAGGCTGAGGTTGGCGTCCTGGATGCCGTGCGAGAACCGGCCGCGGTTCATCGCGTAGATCCGGTGGCCGTTCATCCCCTTCCACCGCACCGAATAGTCCTCGTCGATGATCATTTCGCCGTCCTCGTCGAGATCGATCCGCTGCGCCAGCTCGGCCGAGAACGGCACCGGCGCGAGCTGCCGGCCGACCGCGACGACCGCGTAGGCGACCCGGTGCTCCTCCAGCTTCTCCGGGGTGTTGGCCTTGAGCACCACCTCGTCGCCGTCCAGCGCGCCCTCGATGACGTCCCGGCCGGGCATCAGGGTGACCGGGAAGCTGCCGTTGGCCAGCATCGCGTCGTAGTTGGCCTGGTACAGCGCCTGCACGACGCCCGGGGTGAGCGCGTCACCGGTCGGGCTGGCCTCGTCCACCAGCTTCTTGCGGGTGGTCCGGGTCAGGTTGTGCAGGTACTGGATGTGCAGCGGCCGGTAGATCTCGTTGGCCGTCGGCGAGTCGTCCATGGTGCGGAACCACTGCGGCCGGCCCATCCAGCGGATGTTGGTGAAACCGGCACCGAGCAGCCGCATGACCGCCTCGATGCCGGTCTGGCCGCCGCCGATCACCGCGACCGGGGCGGAGGTGTCCGCGCTCATCGCCGGCAGGTGCATCGCGAGGTGGTCGGCCACGAACGTCCGGTCCTCCGGCAGGCCGCTCAGCCCGGCCGGCATGATCGACCGGGTGCCGACGCCCATCACCAGGTGCTCGGACCGGGCCACGGTCGTGCCGTCGGAGACGGCATAGAAGCCCTCGCCCTCGACGAAGGTGACCTCGTCGATCGAGGTGTTGAAGTGGATGTTCTCGATCCGCTCGGTGGCCCAGGCCAGGTAGCGCATGTACTCCCCGCGCGGGGCCACGCTGAACTGCGCGTTCAGCATCGCGAACAGCCGGCCCTCGGTGACCAGGTAGTTCATGAAGCTGAGCGGGTGGGTCGGGTCGACCAGCGAGACCAGGTCCTTCATCCAGGTGGTCTGCATCCGCACGCCGGGGTGCAGCAGCGAGGCGTGCCAGGCCGGCCCGGGCGACTTGTCGAACAGGGCCAGCCGCTCGTCGGTGACGCCCTGGAAGAGGGCGGCCAGGCTCAGGTTCGCCGGGCCGGCACCGATGCCGACCGCGTGGTAGTACGGCACATCTGGCTCAGTCATGATGTGATGGAGCTCCGTTCGGTCAGGGTCGGCTGCAGCTCGGGTTCGTGCAGCGTGACCGGGTGGTGCGGCGGTGCCGCAGGGGAGGAACCGCGTCCGGCGAGCTGGGTCGCAGCGCGCCGGCTGGCGGCCAGAGCTGTCTTGGCCGCGCCGCCGCTGCCACCGGTGAAGGTGAGCAGGCGGCCATCGGTCTCGGGGACCGGCCGCAGCTGCAGCAGGCCAGATTCGGCATAGCAATCGACAGCGGTGACCGGCCGCTCGGCAGCGTGCAGCCGCAGCGCCGGGAACCGGGTGATGGCGAGCTCGGCTGCCCGGGCCGACAGCGCCTCGTCGACCGGGACGCCGGCCGGGTCGGCTGCCCAGCCGCCGGTGGGCAGGCCGAGCAGCAGCCGATCCCCCGGCAGCGGCCTGCCGAACAGCTCCGTCCGGTCGTCGACGAAGCCGGTCGGCGGCGCGCCGGTGGCCCGGTGGATCGCGTACTGGATGCTCTTGGTGGCCAGGCCGGCGGTGTCCAGGCCGGACGCGCGCAGCACCGCCGGCGTCCAGGCCCCGGTCGCGATCACCCCGAGATCGAAAACGTATCGGCGACCGGCCAGCGTGCAGCCGCCGGCGGTCAGCTCGCCGACCGGGCCGGCCGGCAGCAACTCCACTCGGGCCCGGCCGGCCAGGTCGGCCAGCACCGAGCGCCGGAACCGGTGCGGGTCCAGGTAGCCGGCGCACCGTTCCCGGACCGCCAGCTCGTCCCCGGCCAGGCCCGCCCAGCCGGCCGCGGCCAGCTGCCCGGCCTCGACCAGCGAGGCCGAGCCGGCGAGCACCGCGTTGATCCCGGCGACCGCGGCGGCGAGGCCGGCCGCCTTCGCCGGCAGGTACAGCGAGCCGCAGCCGGTGAAACCGCTCCAGTCGCGCAGCCGGGCGTCGGAGGCCAGTTCTGCCATGCTCTGCAGAGCAAGTTGCCGTTGCGCGGGGTCCACCTCGAAGGCCCGGACGTTGCCGCCCGAGGCCGCGGTGGCATCCGCCGCACCCGGCACTCCCGGCGCCAGCAGCACCGAGCCGACGCCCGGCTGGCCGGCCAGCCGCCAGGCAAGCAGCGTCCCGGCCAGGCCGCCGCCGATGACACAGACCTGCATGTGCGCGTGTTCCTAACCCCGTGTGTTCTCTTCCGGCCCGTCCGGCTCAGCCGCGCCGGCCGACCAGGGCCGCCCGGAGCTGCTGCCACTCCGGCAGGTCCTGGTTGCCGGCCGCGTCGAGCAGGCAGCGGACCGCCAGCGGCGTGTCGTAGCCCCGCGCCCGGACCGCGTCCAGACCGCGCCGCAGCTGGGTCCGGGCCAGCTCGGGCGCCAGCGGCGGCACCGGAACCGTGCCGTCCAGCATCGGCGCCACCCGGTCGCGGAACGCCTCGAAGGTGGGCCGGGTGAAGTCGCTCTGGTACCGGTCCGGCCGGTCCCAGGCCAGGTAGAGCCGGACGATCTCCGGGTCCTCGGCGGCCAGCAGCTCGTCGGCCCAGATGGCGTGGTTGCGGCTGGTCGAGAACTTCAGCCCGTCGAGGGTGTAGAACTCGTTCACCACGGTGCCGCCGACCTGGGCCGGACGGACCCCGAGCGCCGCGAACAGCGCCGGCCACAGCAGCGCGAAGTAGAAGCCGTTGTCGATGCCGTGGAAGTGCCAGACCTGGCCGATCCGCTGCCAGGCGGCCTGCTGCTCGGCGACGGTGGTGACCGCCGGGTCGACGCCCTTGGCGGCCAGGTGGTAGGTGCTCAGGCCGAGCTCGATGTTGACGTCCAGCCGCAGGCCGGCCATCGAGCCGACCCCGGGCACGCCCCAATTGGTCGGGTAGCCAAGGGGAATCTCGGGCAGGCCGGCAACCACGTAGCCGGCGATCAGGTCCTGGATCCGGCGGGAGAACTCGGCCCGCAGCCAGGTCTCCTCCAGCTGCCGGTGGAAGTCCTCCAGGGCCAGCATCGGGATCCGGGCGGTGAACGGCACCGGCGCGCCGCCACAGCGGTTGCACGCCGGGTCGATCAGGTCGGCCGCCGAGGCATACCCGCCGCAGCCCTCGCAGGTCCCGCCGTTGGAGCCGTTGCCGCACCGCGAGCAGGTCCCGATCAGGTAGGAGTTGTGCAGCGTGCGCTCGCAGCCGGCACACGAGTACAGCGTGACCTCGCGCCAGTGCGCGACGGTGTCGGCCAGATGCGCGGCGAGTTCGGCGACCGCCCGCTGGTGGCCGGCCTGGCGCGCGTCGAGGTAGAGGTCGCACTCCACCCGGGCCAGGGCCAGCGCCTCGTCGATCCGCTGGACGTAGTCCTCGATGAGCTTCTCGACCTCGATGCCGTCGTTCTCGGCCCGGGTCAGCACCCAGTTCGGGTGCACGTCGATGCCGCCGACGGTGACCGCCCGCTCGCCGCGGGCCCGGGCGGCCCGGGAGACGATGTCACCGGCGAGGTAGGGGCCGGACATGTGCCCGAGGTGCAGCGGGCCGTTGGTGGTCGGCGGGGCGATGACGTAGACGTCGGTCGGCTGGTCGGCCATCAGGCACTCTCCTCGAGCGAGGCCGACGCCCCGGCCAGCGGCATCCAGTAGCCGCTGAAGATCGTCACGGGCTGGTCGGCCGCCCGGTTGTGGATGACGTGCGCCTCCTCGCTGTCCAGCAGGAAGGCGTTGCCGGCGGTGACCTCGGTGATCCGGCCACCGGTCTCGACGTGGGCGGTGCCGGCCACGACGATGGACAGTTCCAGCTCCGGGTGGCAGTCCCGGACGCTCGCCGATCCCGGCGGCACCGTGTACCACATCGCGCCGAACGGCATCTCGCCGTCCGGGATCGGGTACTGCTCCTCCCAGCGAGCCACCGTGATCGGACCGACCTGCTTGAACTCGGTCCGGTTGGTGTCGAACGTGCGCATGCCTGACTCCTCGGTTCCCTTCCGTGCACCATGCGGTTGCGGTGCGCGCCAAGCGCGAGGGGAGCAGCGGACGATAGGCCCGCATGGGTGACGGGCCGGCTGATCACGCATTGCCGACAGCGAGACACTGCCGGCCTGAAAAGGTCGTACTCCCCGTTTACATCGAACTTGGTTCGCGGACACTATGTCCGACATTCGCGCCCGCGTCTAGATGTGAAAATAATTTGATGTCAAAATTCGGGCGAATGACCACAGAAACTTCCCACCGGGCGCGGAAATCGTGCCGCAGTCAGTTACCGGTTCCAACAGCACCCGCCAGCACGACACCCGGGCCGCCCGACCTCGCCGTGCCACCCCACCTCCGGCCCGTTCCTTCGACCTGCAGGCATCGATCCAGAGCGCGTGAAGGCCCGGCCTGACACGCGGTCACGAGCATCGGGCCGCCACAACGGGCGCATCAGCCACCAAAAGGACGCACCGTTACGATCGTTATTCACATAGAACAGATGGCATTCCGGACGGTCGTACGGGCACTGCTGGCATGGCCGAAGCGACCCGAGGGTGCAGACGCGAAGCGCGAAAGGCGAGCGCCGCCTGGCCGTTTCCGACAGAAATTCACCGCTGCGCACGATCGGCAACGGAATTCAATCGACCGCGAATTCCAGGTGCTTGCAATTGCAACGACGGCCGCAATGCCGCTGCCGAATCCGTCAGCCGAGGCCGCAGTCGCCGGCCCGGTCGAGGGCCGGCGCCGGGTCGAGCTTGGCCATCAGCCCGGCCAGCTGGTCGAGCTCGGGGTCGCCGAGCCGGTCGAGCACCAGCCGCGCGACGCCGGCCAGGTGCACCTTCGAGGCATCGCGCAGGGTGTCGCGGCCCTTGTCGGTCAGCACCGTGTACAGGCCGCGCGCGTCGCACGGGTCCGGCTCGCGCAGCACCAGGCCGTCCTTCTGCAACCGGTCGACCAGCCTGCTCAGGCCGCTGCGCGACAGCAGCACCGCCTCGGCCAGCTCCGACATCCGCAACCGGTTGCCCGGTGCCTCGGCCAGCTGCACCAGCACGTCGTAGCTGCCGAGCGGGATCTTGTGCTGGGCCTGCAGATCCTGCTCCAGGCGCTTGATCAGGTGGCTGTGCGTCCGCAGGAAACCGCGCCAGACCGCCAACCGCCAGTCGTCGGGGCGCGGCGGCGGCGCGTCCGCCGGCTGCTCGCCGGGGACGGTCACTCCTGGCTCGGTGAGGCCCGTCATCACGCACATCGTAGTGAGCCGACAGGCGGTACGTACGATGAGCCGGTGGCAGCGAACGCAACCGACCAGCTCCTCTCGTCCGTGACCGCGGCGCTCTCCCGGGTCCAGGACCCGGAGATCCGCCGGCCGATCACCGAACTCGGCATGCTCGACGCCCTGGCGGTGGACGAGGCCGGTGTCGTGTCGGTGCGGGTGCTGCTGACCGTCGCGGGCTGCCCGATGCGCGAGAAGCTGACCGCCGACGTGACCGGGGCGGTCTCGGCGGTGCCCGGCGTCAACTCCGTCCGGCTGGAACTGGGCGTGATGAGCGACGCGCAGCGCACCGAGCTGCGCACCACGCTGCGCGGCGACAACCCGGTGAACGAGATCCCGTTCGCCCAGCCCGGCTCCCCCACCCGGGTGTACGCGGTCGCCTCCGGCAAGGGCGGGGTCGGCAAGAGCTCGGTGACGGTGAACCTGGCCGTCGCGCTCGCCGAACGGGGGCTGCAGGTGGGCGTGCTCGACGCCGACATCTACGGCTTCTCGGTGCCCCGGATGCTGGGCGTCACCGGCAAGCCGACCCAGGTCGACAAGATGATCATGCCGCCCCAGGCGCACGGGGTGAAGGTCATCTCGATCGGCATGTTCACCCCCGGCAACACCGCGGTGGTCTGGCGCGGCCCGATGCTGCACCGCGCGCTGCAGCAGTTCCTCGCCGACGTCTACTGGGGCGACCTCGACGTGCTGCTGATGGATCTGCCGCCCGGCACCGGCGACATCGCGATCTCGCTGGCCCAGCTGGTGCCGTCCGCCGAGCTGCTGGTGGTGACCACCCCGCAGCTGGCCGCGCGGGAGGTCGCCGAGCGGGCCGGCTCGATAGCCCTGCAGACGCACCAGCAGATCGTCGGCGTGGTGGAGAACATGAGCTGGCTGGAGCAGCCGGACGGTTCCCGGCTGGAGCTCTTCGGCGCCGGCGGGGGCCAGGCGGTGTCGGAGTCGCTCTCGGAGTCGACCGGCACCCGGGTGCCGCTGCTCGGCCAGGTGCCGCTCGAGGTGGCCATCCGCGAGGGCGGCGACGTCGGCCAGCCGATCGTGCTGTCGGCGCCGGACACCCCGGCCGCGCGGGCCTTCGCCGGGATCGCCGACACCCTGGCCGGGCGCCAGCGCAGCCTGGTCGGCCGCTCGCTCGGGCTCTCGGTCGCCGGGCGGTAACCCGGCGTCGACCGGGGCCGCCGGCGGCGCTCAGGTGGCGTCGGCGTCGTACGGCGTGGACTCCCCCGGCCGGAGCGGGGCCTGGCCGGCGGGGTCGGGACTCGCCGGCGGGACGGCCGGGCTCTGGCGTGCGGCCGCGGCACGGCCCGGGTTGCCGGGCACGCCCCGGCCGCGGGCCGGTTCGTCCTCACCGCGCCAGGCCCGGGCGATTGTCTCGCGCGGGTTCAGCGACGGCAGCTCGTCGTCGCCCAGCAGCGCGTTGCGGATCGCGGTGCGCGGGTGCAGCGAGCGCAGGTCGAAATCGGCGAAGTCCGGGCCCAGCTCGTCGTTCAGCTGGCTGCGCGCGCCCTGGGCCAGGTCACGCAGCGTCCGCAGCATGCGGGCGGCGTCCTTGGCCAGCTGCGGCAGCTTGTCGGGACCGAAGACGATCAGCGCGACCGCGGCCAGGACCAGCATCTCGAAGGGGCCGACGTTGAACACAGCGGTCAGCCTATGCCTGGCCGGCGGCGCACGTCGGCGGCCGGTCGCAGCCTCGTAGCGACTGCCTACCCGGCGAACGGCCCGCGCTCACGAGCTGCCCAGGGTCACGGTCGCGGTGTGCGCGGCGCCGGCCCGGACGTAGCGCAGGCTCACCTGCTGCCCGGGCTTGGACTCGGCCACCGCCACCGTGAGCCCGTCGCCCGAGGTGACCAGCTGCTTGCCGAACAGCGTGACCACGTCGCCCTCCTTCAGCCCGGCCTTGTCCGCCGGGCCGCCCGGGACGACCTGCACCAGGTACGCGCCGTCCTGGGTGCCGTCGGTGACGCTGCGCGCGCTGGCACCGAGGTCGGCGTGCACCACCTTGCCGGAGCGGATGAGTTCCTGGGCGATCGGGCGGGCGACGTTCATCGGGATGGCGAAGCCGACCCCGATGTTGCCGGACTGGCCGCCGCTGGACTGGCCCAGCGAGGCGATCGCGGTGTTGATGCCGACCACCGAGCCGTCGGCCGCGACCAGCGCCCCGCCGGAGTTGCCGGGATTGATCGCGGCGTCGGTCTGGATCGCGTCGATCACCGCGTCCGGCTCCCCGTTCTCGCCGGGCAGTCGCAGCGGCTCGTGCAGGTTCGACACGATGCCGGAGGTGACCGTGCCGCGCAGGCCCAGCGGGTTGCCGATGGCCACCACCGGATCGCCGACCGCCAGCGACGCCGAGTCGCCCAGGGCGGCGACGGTGAGCGAGGTCTTGTCGACCTTCACCACGGCCAGGTCGTTGCGCGGGTCGGTGCCGACCACCCGCCCGGGCGCGGAGGTCTGATCGGAGAACACCACCCGGATGGTGACCTTGCCGCCGAAGTTCACCACGTGGTTGTTGGTGAGGATGTAGCCGTTCTTGTCGATCACCACGCCCGAGCCGGCGCCGGCCGCATCCGCCGACCGGACGTCGATCGAGACCACCGCCGGGCTGACCCGCTTGGCGATGCCGGCCACCGAGCCCGGTGGCCGGTTGGCCGGCGTGCCGACCGTGGCCAGCTTGACGTTCGGGTTGGTGAGCACCCGGTGCGCGCGCTCGGACAGGACGTAGCCGACGCCACCGCCGACCGCGCCGGCCACCAGCCCGGCGACCAGCACCAGGGCCAGCGTGGACAGCCCGAACCGGGCCCGGCGCCGCCCGGGGGCGCGGCCGGGTTCGGCCTGGTCGGGCCCGTCCTCGTCCGCGGGCTCGGCGATGCCGACGACCTCGTCGTCCACGATGACCGGCGGCCCGGCCAGCCAGTACGGCGACTGGGCGTCCCGCCAGGGGTCCTTCTCGGCGTTCTCCTTCCACCAGGGCGAGCCGGGCCCCGGGCGTTCGGGCAGCAGCCGGTCACCCGCGGCGGGCTGGAACGCCGCGCCGGAGCCGTCGGCGCCGAACGCGGCGGAAACCTCCCGCGGTACCGGCGGCCGGTAGGCGCCGGGCCGTGGCGGCAGCCGGTCTCCCGGTGCCGGGTCGAACGCCGATTCCACCCCGGGTGCCCGGTAGGCGGCCTCCTCGGCCGGCGACACCGGCGGCGGGGCGGCGGGGCCCGGGTCGCGGTCGGTGGCCGGGCGCGGCTCGAAGGAGGACTCCACGTCGTCGGGACGGGAGAACGGCGACTCGTCGCTCATGCGCAGCCTCCGGCTGGTCGGCGGTCAGGCGGGCGGTACGGGCCGCAGCGCCGCCTCCCGCTCCCGAGTCTGCCGGAGCTGGCCGGGCCGGGCCAGCGGCGGGGCCGTCACGGCCGGCCGGGACGGGGGCTGGTGGCCAGCACCGGGCGGATCGGCAGCACCCGGTCGGTCCCGAACGGCTCGGCCTGCCCGCCCGGTCCGGTGCTGTCGGTGAGCCGGGCCGGGTGCTGGATCGAGGCCGGTTGCTGGCCCGCCTGCTGCGGCACGGTCGAGATGGTGCTGCCCAGGGCACCGGCGGCGACGACCGCGGCCGCCGAGGCGATCAGGCCGGCCGGCAGCAGGACCCGCCGGTGCGAGCGGGGCTCCGCGGGCCGGCCGGGCACCGGCGGCGCGGCGAAGGCCTGGCTGCCCGGCTGCTGCCGGTCCGGTGCGGGCCGGCGGTGCTGCCGGTCCAAAGCCGGCCGGCGCGGGTCGTGGGCCACGAAGACCGGGGTTCCGTCGGCGCCGAGCGCGGTGGGCAGCCCACCGCCGGGCGGCGGCAGCGGGGTCGACATCGGCACCCCGGCCAGCCGGTCCAGCAGGCCGGCCGGCATCGTCGGGCTGGCCGCGGCGCGCAGCATCAGGGCGGCCTCGCGCTGGGCCCGGACGGCCTCGGCGCACTCGGCGCACTCGGCGCAGTGCCGCCGGGCACGCGCCGCCGCCGCCCCGGACAGCACCCCGTCGGCGCACGCGGCCACCGCGTCCTCGGAGAGGTGCGGTAGGCCGAAAACACCCGCAACAGTCATCGTGCTCAGTTCACTCCTGGAGCCGTCGGTGCCGCCTGGCCGGCGCCCGGGGCCCGGTGCGCGAGCGCCTCCCGCAGCAGCACCCGGCCGCGGTGGATCCGGGACCGGACGGTGCCGACCTTGATGTCGAGCGTCAGGGCGATCTCTTCGTAGGTCAGGCCCTCGAGATCGCACAGCACCACGGCGGCGCGGAAGTCGGCCGGCAGCGCGTCCAGGGCGTGCTGGATCTCGGGGTCGAGGTTGTTCTGCTCGTAGGCCCGCTCGGGGCCGGGCTCGGCGGAGGCCAGCCGCTCGGAGGCATCCTCGGCGAGGGCGTCGAAGCGGATCTTCTGGCGGCGGCGGGCCAGGTCGAGGAAGAGGTTCGTGGTGATCCGGTGCAGCCAGCCCTCGAAGGTGCCGGGGGTGTAGTCGGCCAGCGACCGGAACACCCGGACGAAGGTCTCCTGGGTGAGGTCCTCGGCGTCGGCCCGGTTGCCGGCCAGCCGGTAGGCGAGCCGGTAGACCCGGTCGGCGTGGGTGCGGACGATCTCGTCCCAGGACGGTGCGACCCAGCCCTCGGCCGCCGCCGGCCGGCCGGCCCCGGTGGCGGCCTCGACACCCGAGGGCGCCACCGCCACCTGGCCGCCCATCGAGCTGGCCACACCCAGCTTCAGCATGGACATTCGGTCTCATCACCATCTTCTACAGCGAGCCCGCCCGGGTTGGTCGGGCTCGACCAGCGTGACCGGGCAAGCTGTGTGCCACATGAACGGCTCAGATGACGTTCACGTTCCCGTTCGGCCGACCGGCCTCCTGGCCGACCCCGGCCGCGGCGGCTGTCTAGGCTCGACAGCCGTGCACACGTATAACGAGGCCAGCGCCGCGGCGGCGCGCCGGCTGGCCGAACTCTGCCTGGACCGGCTCGCGATGCAGGCCCCGCTGGACCGGCCGCTGCCGCCCACCGAGCTGCTCGACCTCGCCGGTGAGACGGTCACCCCGACCGGGGTCGGCGCCGACGAGGCGATCCGGCTCTGGGACGAGGTGCTGGCCCCGGCCTGCCTGTCGGTCGACCACCCCCGGTACCTGTCGTTCATCCCGGGTGCCCCGTCCAAGGCGGCGGCCGCCTTCGACATGCTGGTCGGCGCCTCCAGCGTGTACGGCGGCAGCTGGCTGGAGGGCGCCGGCGCGGTGTTCGCCGAGAACCAGGCGCTGCGCTGGATCGCCGACCTGGTGGGCCTGCCCGCCGAGGCGGGCGGGGTGTTCGTGCAGGGCGGCACGATCGGCAACCTCTCGGCGCTGGTCGCGGCGCGGGAGGCCGCCCGGCACGCCCGCCGCCAGGACGGCCGGCCGCTGCCGAGCCGCTGGTCGGTGCTGGTCACCGGCGAGACCCACTCCTCGGTCAAGCACGGGCTCGAGGTGGTGATGGACGTCGACCTGGTGGCGGTGCCCGGCGACGAGCGCGGCCGGCTGACCGGGCAGGCGATCCGGCAGACCCTGGCCGGGCTGCCCGAGTCGGTGGTCGACGGCATCTTCGCGGTGGTCGCGACCGCCGGCTCGACCAACCTGGGCACCGTCGACGACTTCGCCGGGGTGTCGGAGGTGACCCGCGAGCGCGGCTGGTGGCTGCACGTGGACGGCGCGTACGGCGGCGCCGGGCTGGCGGCCCCCTCGGTGCGGCACCTGTACGAGGGCATCGAGCATGCCGACTCGTTCATCGTGGACCCGCACAAGTGGCTGTTCGCGCCGTACGACTGCTGCGCGCTGCTCTACCGCGACCCGGTGCTGGCCCGCGCCGCGCACACCCAGAAGGCCGGCTACCTGGACCCGGTGACGGTCGAGGGCGAGTGGAACCCGAGCGACTTCTCGATCCAGCTGACCCGGCGGGCGCGCGGGCTGCCGTTCTGGTTCTCCCTGGCCGTGCACGGCACCGACGCCTACGCCGAGGCGGTCGAGCAGACCCTCACGGTGGCCCGGGCCGGCCGGGCGCTGATCGACGCCGCCGAGCACCTGCGGCTGCTGGTCGAGCCGGACCTGTCGGTGCTGATCTTCGAGCGGATCGGCTGGGAGGCCGCCGACTACGACGCCTGGAGTTCCCGGGCGATGCACCAGGGCTTCGCCTTCGTCACCCCCACCAGGCACGACGGCAGGGTGTGCACCCGGTTCGCCATCGTCAACCCGGTCACCACGGTGGAGGACCTCGGCCAGATCATCGACTCGATGCGCTGACCGGGCCTGCGATCGCGGAGGGTTTCCTCCCCGGACGTGGCAAACCCTCCGGATGCGCGCACTCAACTAGAGTCTCTGGCCATGGCCGCCGAGTACCTGACCGAGTCAAGCCAGGCATACGCCGCGCAGTTCGTCGCCGAGGACGAGGTGATCGCCCGGGCCCGCGGCCGCGGCCGGGAACTGGGCTGCACCCCGATCGGCCCGGCCGGCGGTGCGGTGCTGCGGCTGGTCGCGCAGCTGGTCGGCGCCCGCAGCGTGGTCGAGGTCGGCACCGGCGCGGGCGTGTCCGGGCTCTGGCTGCTCGGCGGCATGCGGCCGGACGGCGTGCTCACCACCGTCGACACCGAGCCCGAACACCAGCGCGCCGCCCGGCAGGCCTTCGCCGAGGCCGGCATCGGCAGCACCCGGTACCGGCTGATCAACGGCTCGGCCGGCGAAGTGCTGCCCCGGCTCACCGACGGCGGCTACGACCTGGTCTTCGTCGACGCCGACAAGTCCGCCTACGGCGACTACCACCAGCAGGCGGTGCGGCTGCTCCGCCCGGGTGGCGTGGTCGCGTTCGACAACGTGCTCTGGCACAACCGGGCCGCCGACAGCACCGTCCGGGATCCGGACACACTCGCGCTCCGGGACGTGGCCAAGGCCGTCCGCGAGGACGAGCGGCTGCTGCCGGCCCTGCTGCCGGTCGGCGACGGGCTGCTGGTGGCCGCCAAGCGGTAGCGCCGCCGCGCGATGGCCGGCCACGCGATGGCACCGTCGCACGATGGCCGGCCACGCGATGGCACCGCCGCGCGATGGCCGGCCGGCTCAGTCGCCGGCGGCCTTGACCAGCTCGGCCAGCACCGCCCGCACCACCGGTCGCGCCTGGCTGGACGTCCGGGTCAGGGCGATCAGCCGGCGGTTCATCCGGGGCGCGGTGAGCGGGCGCAGCTCCACCTCGGCCACGTTGTCGGCGACGGCCAGCCGGGGCAGCACCGCGATCCCGTGGCCGGCCGCGACCGCCCGCACCAGCAGCAGCATGTCATCGGTCTCCCAGCGCACCCGGGGCTCGAATCCCTCGGCGCGGCAGGCGAATCGCACCGCCTGGCCGCACGCGGCAGCCAGCGGTGGCATCACCCAATCGGCGTCGTCCAGCGCGGCCAGGGTCAGCGGGCCGGCGGGCACCGCGCCCGGCGCCGCCACCACGACCAGCGGCTCGGTGGTCAGCTCGACCGCGGCCATGTGGTCGGGCACCGGGACCGGCACCCCGTCGTAGACGTCGACGACCGCCACGTCGAGGTTGCCGTCGGTGAGCTGGTTGATGCTCGTCCCCGGCTCGGCGACGGTGACGGTGAGTTCGAGTTCGGTGTGCTCGGCCAGCAGCCGGGTGGCGGCCGAGCTGACCAGCGACGCGGCGGCCGAGGCGACGGTGCCGATCCGGACCCGGCCGGCCAGCTCGCCGGTGAGCCGGTCGAGATCGGCCCGGGCCTCTTCGAGCAGCCCGAGGATCGCCCGGGCCCGGACCACCAGCGCCTGGCCGGCACCGGTCAGCAGCACACCGCGGGGCGACCGGTCGAGCAGCGGGATGCCGGCCTCGCGTTCCAGGATCGCCAGCTGCTGGGACACCGCGGACGAGGTGAGCCCCACCTCGCGGGCGGCTCCCGCGATGGAGCCACGGTGGGCCACCTCGCTGAGCAGCCGGAGCCGGCCGACGTCCAACGGAGCGTCCATCACACCTCGGGAACGGCTCGGGGCAGCGGGGGAACGATGGCGCTGCCATCGATTTATCTAACGACAGCACCTACAGTATCGTAAGTTCAGCTGCACACTGATCGGAAGGAATCTAGATGGCACGCTCGTTCAACGAGGTTCGCGTCGTGGGGCTGGGCAAGGTCGGCGAGCTCGTCGCGACCCTGCTCGCCGACTCCGGCTTCTCCGTCACCGCCTACGACGCGCGGGAACGGGCCGACCTGCCGTTCGTGACCAAGTCGCTGGACGTGCGCGACGGCGAGGCCCTGAAGGACGGGCTGGCCGGCGCCGACGCCGTCGTCTCCTGCCTGCCGTACCACCTCAACCTCGGGGTGGCCGAGGCCGCGCACGCGACCGGCACCCACTACTTCGACCTGACCGAGGACGTGCCCACCACCCAGCGGGTACTGCAGCTGGCCGGCGAGGGGGGGAGGACCGTCTACGCCCCGCAGTGCGGCCTGGCCCCCGGCCTGATCGGCATCGTCGGCTCGTCGCTGACCAAGCACTTCGACGAGATCCGCTCCATCGAACTCAAGGTCGGCGCGCTGCCCCGGCACCCCACCGGCCTGCTCGGCTACGCCTTCAACTGGTCGTCCGAGGGCGTGGTGAACGAGTACCTCAACGACTGCGAGGTGCTGCGGTCGGGCCACCGGCAGATGGTGCCCGCGATGACCGAGCCGGAGCGGGTGGTGATCGGCGGCATCGAGCTGGAGGCGCTGCTCACCTCCGGCGGCCTGGGCACCATGTGCGAGACGTACGAGGGCCAGGTGCAGCGGCTGGACTACAAGACCATGCGCTACCCGGGCCACTTCGACCTGATGCGGTTCTTCTTCGACGAGCTCAACCTGCGCGACAAGCGCGAGCTGGCCGGCCAGATCCTGCTCGACGCCAAGCCCCCGGTGGACGACGACGTGGTCTACCTGCACGCGGCGGTCGAGGGCCGGATCAACGGCGGCCAGCTCTACCGCAAGCAGTACGTGCGGGCCTACCAGCCGCTGGAGATCAACGGCCGGCTCTGGCGCGCGATCTCCTGGACCACCGCGGCCTCGGCGGCGGCCGTGGTCGAGCTGGTCGCCGACGGCCGGCTGCCGCAGTCCGGCTTCATCAAGCAGGAGGACATCGCCTTCGCCGACCTGCTGTCCACCAAGAACGGCGCCCTGTTCGGCGACCTCGGCAAAGTCTGATCGGAGACCATAGATGCTTTCCCACGACGACATCGTCAGCCGTACCAAGGACATCCTCGGCCGCCTCGGGGTGGGCGAGGTGTTCTCCGCGGACGGCGAGCTGACCTCCCGGTCGCCGGTCACCGGCGGCGAGATCGGCCGGCTCGCCACCCACAGCCCGGAGCAGGTCGCCGGGATCGTCGGCAACGCCGTCACCGCGTTCGAGCAGTGGCGCGACACGCCCGGCCCGGTGCGCGGCAACCTGGTGCGCGAGCTGGGCACCCTGCTGCGCGAGCACAAGGCCGATCTCGGCGCGCTGGTCTCCATCGAGGCCGGCAAGATCACCTCCGAGGGCCTCGGTGAGGTGCAGGAGATGATCGACATCTGCGACCTCGCGGTGGGCCTGTCCCGCCAGCTGTTCGGGCGCACCATCGCCACCGAGCGGCCGGGCCACCGGATGATGGAGCAGTGGCACCCGCTCGGCGTGGTCGGCGTCATCTCGGCGTTCAACTTCCCGGTTGCGGTGTGGTCCTGGAACACCGCGGTGGCGCTGGTCTGCGGCGACCCGGTGATCTGGAAGCCCTCGGACAAGACCCCGCTCACCGCGCTCGCCTGCCAGGCGCTCTACGAGGAGGCCGCCCGCCGGGTCGGCGCGCCGGCCCACCTCAACCAGGTGATCCTGGGCGGCGCCGCGACCGGTGAGGCGCTGGTGGACGACCCGCGGGTGGCGCTGATCTCGGCCACCGGCTCCACCCGGATGGGCCGGGCCATCGGCCCGCGCGTGGCCGGCCGGTTCGGCAAGCTGCTGCTGGAACTCGGCGGCAACAACGCCGCGATCATCGCCCCGAGCGCGGACCTCGACCTGGCCGTGCGGGCCATCGTCTTCTCCGCGGCCGGCACCGCGGGCCAGCGCTGCACCACCCTGCGCCGGCTGATCGTGCACAGCTCGATCGCCGACCAGCTGGTCGAGTCGCTGTCCCGGGCCTACGGCAGCCTGCCGATCGGCTCGCCACTGGCCGACGGCACCCTGGTCGGGCCGCTGATCGACGGCGGCGCCTACGAGGCGTTCGGCAAGGCGCTGGCCACGGCCGAGTCCGACGGTGGCACCCGGGTGGCGGGCGGCGAGCGGGTGCTGGCCGACGAGGCGCCCGACGCCTTCTACGTGCAGCCGGCCATCGTCCGGATGCCGGCCCAGACCGAGATCGTGCGGGACGAGACCTTCGCGCCGATCCTGTACGTGCTCACCTACGAGACCCTGGACGAGGCCATCGCCCTGCAGAACGGGGTGAACCAGGGCCTGTCGTCGTCCATCTTCACGATGGACATGCGCGAGGCGGAGCGGTTCACCTCGGCGGCGGGCTCGGACTGCGGGATCGCCAACGTCAACATCGGCCCGTCCGGTGCCGAGATCGGCGGCGCGTTCGGCGGCGAGAAGGAGACCGGCGGCGGCCGGGAGGCGGGCTCCGACTCGTGGCGGGCCTACATGCGGCGCAGCACCAACACGGTGAACTACTCCACCGAACTGCCGCTGGCCCAGGGCGTGGAATTCGTCTGAGCCACCAGATCGACGACGGCCCGGTCCCCGGTGGGACCGGGCCGTCGTCGCGTCGGTGGACCTGCCCTCAGGCCAGGCCGACCCGGCGGGCCGCGAGCTCGATGCGATCGTCCGGGGCGACCACGGCCAGCCGCAGGAAGCCGGCCGACCGGCTGCCGTAGAACTCGCCCGGCGAGGCGACGATGCCGGCCCGCTCGGCCAGCATCCGGGCGCAGCCCCAGGCGTCGCCGTCCGGCGCGGCGAACCAGAGGTAGAACGCGCCGTCCGGCAGCGGCACCGGCAGCCCCAGCGCGGCCAGCACCTCGACCAGCCGCTCCAGCCGGCGCCGGTACACCGCCCGCTGCCGGTCCACGTGCTCGTCGTCGGCCAGCGCCACCACGGCCGCGGCCTGCACCGGGCCGGGCGGCATCAGGCCGGCGTGCTTGCGCACCTCGCGCAGGTAGTGCACCAGCTCGGCGTCCCCGGCGTAGAAGCCGATCCGGGCGCCGGCGAAGTTGTCGCGCTTGGACAGCGAGTGCAGCGCCAGCAGTCCCTCGGTGCCCTCGCGCAGGATGGTGGTCGGCTCACCGGCGTAGCTGAACTCGGCGTAGCACTCGTCCGAGAGCACCGGCACCCCGCGCTCGCGCCCCCAGCGGGCGGCGGCGGCCAGGTCGAGCAGCACCCCGGTCGGGTTGCCGGGCGAGTTCACCCAGATGCACAGGGCACGTTCGGCATCGGCCGGCTCGATCTCGGCCAGCTCGCCGTACGGCACGGCCCGCAACCCGGCCAGCGTCGCGCCCATCTCGTACGTCGGGTAGCTGATCGCCGGGTAGAGCACGGTGTCCCGGCCCGGCGTCCGCAGCTTGAGGTACTGCGGGGTGGAGGCGACGAACTCCTTGGTGCCGACGCAGGCCGCCACCTCGCGGTCGGCGTCCACGGTGGCGCCGAGCCGGCGCGAGAGCCAGCCGGCCGCGGCCCGCCGGAACGCCGGGGTGCCGATCGACGGCGGGTAGCCGCGAGCCGGGCCGGCGTCGGCCAGCGCGGCGATCACCTCGGCCGGCGGCGGGTCGCACGGGGTGCCGACCGACAGGTCGATGGCGCCGCCGTCCAGCTTGTCGGCGAGCGCGATCAGCTCGCCCACCCGCTCGTACGGGTACGGCGGTGGCACGAATGGTTCGGTCACTGGTCAGCCTCCTGCCCGGATCGGTCGAGGTGGGACGACAGTAGCTGGGCCAGGTGGCTGCCGGTCCGGCCGGCCAGCTGGTCGAGCTGGGTGCGGCAGGAGAAGCCGTCGGCCAGCAGCACGGTGTCCGGCCCGGTCTGCCGGACGGCCGGCAGCAGGGACTGCTCGGCGACCGCGACCGACACCTCGTAGTGGCCGCGTTCCACGCCGAAGTTGCCGGCCAGCCCGCAGCAGCCGCCGACCGTGTCGAGCTCGGCACCGGCCCCGGCCAGCAGCGCCCGGTCGGCGTCGAAGCCGAGCACGGCGTGCTGGTGGCAGTGCGGCTGGGCCAGCGCGCGCACCCCGGCCAGCGACGGCGGCACCCAGCCGGTGTCGGTGAGCAGCTCGGCCAGGGTGCGCGTCTGCCCGGCCAGCGCGGCGGTGCGGGAATCCTGCGGCAGCAGCTCGGCGGCATCCGAGCGCAGCACCGCGGTGCAGGACGGCTCCAGCCCGACGACCGGCCAGCCCCGGTCCAGCGCCGGGGCGAGGGCGGCCAGGCTGCGCCGCAGTTGCCGGCGGGCACCGTCCAGCTGGCCGGTGGAGATCCAGGTGAGCCCGCAGCAGACCGGGCCGTCCGGCAACCGGACCGAGAAGCCGGCCGCCTCCAGCACCTCGACCGCGGCCTGCCCGACCTCGGGGCTGAACGCGTTGGTGAAGGTGTCCGGCCAGAGCAGCACCGGGGTACCGGGGCTGACCGGACGGCCGGCGAACCAGTCCCGGAACGATTCCCCGGCGAACCGCGGCAGCGGCCGGCGCGGGTCGATGCCGCCGGCCCGCTTGGCCAGCGCGGCCAGCGGTGTCGGGGCGAGGGCGGCGTTGGCCAGCCGCGGCGCCCGGGTCGCCAACCGGGCCCACCGGGGCAGCCAGCCCAGCGCGTAGTGCGCGGCCGGCCGCAGCCGGCGCCGGAACCGCCGGTACAGCACCTCGGCCTTGTAGCTGGCCATGTCCACCCCGGCCGGGCAGTCGGAGGAACATCCCTTGCACGACAGGCACAGGTCCAGCGACTCGGCGACCTCGGCCGACGCCAGCTCCAGCGCGCCGCTGGCCACCTCCTGCAGCACCCGGGCCCGGCCCCGGGTGGAGTCCTTCTCGTCCCGGGTGGCCAGGTAGGACGGGCACATCACGCCACCCGCCGCGGTGGTGTCGGCCCGGCACTTGGCCACCCCGACGCAGCGGTGCACCGCCGTGGTGAACGAGCCGCCGTCGTGCGGGTAGCCGAAACCGCGCGGGCCGCCGAGCGGGTGCGCCTGGGGCAGCCGCAGGTCGGCCTCGACCGGCGCCGGGTCGACGATCACCCCGGGGTTGAGCAGGTTCGCCGGGTCGAAGATCGCCTTCACCCGGCCGAACAGCCCGAGCGCGGCCGGCGAGTACATCGCGGGCAGCAACTCGCCGCGGGCCCGGCCGTCGCCGTGCTCCCCCGACATCGAGCCGCCGTGCCCGGCCACCAGCTCGGCCGCGGCGAGCAGGAACTCCCGGAACACCGCCGGCCGGTCGGCCAGCGGGAAGTCCAGCCGGACGTGCACGCAGCCGTCGCCGAAGTGGCCGTAGGCCAGCCCGTCGATCCGGAACTCGGCGAGCAGGGCGAAGAACTCGCGCAGGTAGCGGCCCAGCCGCTCCGGCGGCACCGCCGCATCCTCCCAGCCGGGCCAGGCCGGGGCGTTGGCCGGCGTCCGGCCGCCCAGGCCGGCGCCGTCCTCCCGGATCCGCCACAGCCGGGCCGCGTCCGGGCCGGCGACCACGGCGGAATCGAGGCACTCGGCCGCGGCGACGACCTGGTGCGCGGCCCCGACCGCCTCGGCCGCGGTCGCACCGCCGGTCTCGACGAACAGCCAGCCGCCGCCGGCCGGCAGGGGTGGCACCGCGGCCGGCCCGCGCCGGTCCACCAGCACCTGCACCAGCCGGGCGTCCATGCCCTCCAGCGCGAGCGGCCGCAGCGGCAGCAGGCCGGGCACCGCGTCGGCGGCCGTCGCCATGTCGGGGTAGGCCAGCACCGCCAGCGCGGTGGCCGGCGCGGCCCGGACCAGCCGGACGGTTGCCTCGGTGGTCACGCCCAGGGTGCCCTCGGTGCCGGCCAGGAACCGGGCCAGCCGACCACCGTTCTCCGGCAGCAGGTGCTGCAGCGAATAGCCCGACACCTGCCGGCCGAACCGGCCGAACTCGGTGCGGATCACGCCCAGGTTGCCACTGACCAGCGAGGTCAGCTCGGCGCCCACCGGGTCCGCCAGCTCGGCCAGCCGGCCGGCCCGCAGCGTCCGGCCGTCGGAGAGCAGCAGCGACAGCTGCTCGACGTTGTCGGCCGAGGTGCCGTAGGCCAGCGCGTGCGCCCCGCAGGCGTTGTTGCCGATCATCCCGCCGAGCGTGCAGCGCGCCTGGGTGGACGGGTCGGGCCCGAACCGCAGCCCGTGCGGTGCCGCGGCCCGCTGCAGCTCGGCCAGCACCAGCCCCGGCTGCACCACCGCGGTACCGGCGTCCGGGTCCAGCGAGACGAGCCGGTTGAGGTGCCGGGAGAAGTCCAGCACGATGCCGTCGGAGACCGCGTTGCCGGCGATCGAGGTGCCCGCGCCCCGGGGCACCAGCGGCGTCCCGGTGCCGCGCGCCACCTGCAGCGCCAGCGCGACCTCGTCGGCGTGCCGCGGGAACACCACCACCTGCGGCACCAGCCGGTAGTTCGAGGCGTCGGAGGAGTACTCGGCCCGCCGCCGGGTGGAGGCGTCCACCTCGGCCACGCCGGCCCGGCGCAGCTCGGCGGCCAGCTCGTGCGGGTTCACCCTATCCATCTTGCCGTCCCGGCGGCCGGGACGTCCGGCGGGTCGCGCCCGGCGCACCGGTTAGCCTGGCCGCAGAAATCACGAGGAGACAAACATGGCGCTCGAACGCGGCCCGCGGGGCTTTCGCGTCTACACCCTGGATGCCGGGATAGCCAACGACGGGCGGCACGACGTGGCCGTCGCGGTCTCGGACACGCCGTGCGCCAGCAGCGCGGTCTACACCCGGTCGCGGTTCGCCGGGGCCAGCGTGACGCTCAGCCGGACGGTGGCCGAGCCGCGCGGCGTGGTCGTCGCCAGCCGCAACGCCAACGTCGCCACCGGCGCGGTGGGCGCGGCGAACGCCGCCGAACTGCAGCGGCTGGCGGCCGCGGGTGCCGGCGCCGGGCCGCTGCTGGTCGCCTCGACCGGGGTGATCGGGCGGCCGTACCCGATGGAGACCATCCGCGAGCGGCTCGGCGCGCCGTGGCCGGAGCCGGCCGGCTGGGCTGACTTCGCCACCGCGATCATGACCACCGACACCCGGCAGAAGCTGGTCCACGGCAGCGTCGGCGAGGCGCGGATCGTCGGCATGGCCAAGGGCGTCGGCATGATCGAGCCGAACATGGCGACCATGCTGGCCTTCTTCTTCACCGACGCCGGGCTGCCGCCGGCCGAGCTGGACCGGATCTTCCGCGCGGTGGTCGAGGACAGCTTCAACGCGCTCAGCATCGACACCGACACCTCCACCAGCGACACCGCGGCGATCCTGGCGAACGGGCAGGCCGGGCCGGTGCCGGCCGCGGAGTTCGAGGCCGTGCTGCGCGGGCTGGCGCTGGACATGGTCGGCCAGATCGCCCGGGACGGCGAGGGTGCCAGCAAGCTGATCACCGCCACCGTGACCGGCGCCCGGGACCGCGCGCAGGCCAAGCGGGTGGCCAAGGCGATCGTCAACTCCCCGCTGGTGAAGACCGCGGTGCACGGCGCCGACCCGAACTGGGGCCGGATCGTGATGGCGATCGGCAAGTGCGACGACGACCCCGACCTCGACCAGGACCGGGTGCGGGTCACGCTGTGCGGGCGGGACGTCTACCCGGACGTGCCGGAGGAGGCCGCGCTGGCCGAGCTGCGCGCCCTGATGGGCGGCGACACCGTGGCGATCGGCGCCGACCTGGCCCTGGGCGAGGCCGGCTTCACCGCCTACGGCTGCGACCTGACCGCCGAGTACGTCCGGCTGAATTCGGCCTATACCACCTGATCGCCCGCTGCTGGATCGGCCCGGCGGCGGCTATCCTGGCCCCGTGCGATTCCAGGCCGAGTTGCAGTCTGCCAACGGCAACGGCCGCTGGGTGGCCGTGCCGCAGGACCTCGCCGACGGCTTCGCCAGCCGGCGGGAGCCGGTGCGCGGCACCGTGAACGGCGTGCCCTACCGGGCCCGGCTGTCGGTGTACGGCGGCTACAGCTACCTCGGCTTCACCGCGGCGATCCGCAAGCAGGCCGGGGTGGAGCTCGGCGACCTGCTCGACATCGAGATCGAGGCCGACCCGGAGCCGCGGGTGGTCCGGCTGCCGGACGCGCTGGCCGCGGCGCTGCAGGCCGATGCCGAGGCCAAGGCGGCCTTCGACCGGCTGGCCTTCACCCACCGCAAGGAGTACGCCGGCTGGGTCGCCGACGCCAAGCGCCAGCAGACCCAGGAGCGCCGGGTTGCCCAGGTGCTGCAGCGGATCCTGCCGCGCGGCACCGATCCGCAGGCCCCGGTCAGCCGCTGAAGCAGTCGCCCGGCGGGGTGCCGTCCAGCCCCAGTGCCACCGCAGCCCGGGCCGCGATCGGGCCGACCAGGTTGCCGGTGCCGTTGTAGCCGCCGCAGGCCACCACGCCGGGACGCACCTCGGCCACGATCGGCCGGGCGTCCGCGGTGTAGCCGGCCGAGGCCGCCCACCGGTGGGTGACGGTGACCGGCGCGCCGGCGAACCGCGGCGCGATCCGCTCGATCCAGCCCTGCACCGGCGCGGTCGGCTCGGTGTCCAGCGTCCACTCGTTGGCCAGGTCGGCGTCCCGCCCGCCGCCGACGAACACCCGGCCGGCCGCGTCCTGCTGGGCGTAGTCGTACCCCCACCGGCCGTACACCGGGCACGGCAGCCGGCCGGGCGCGGCCGGTCCGGTGGCCAGCATCTGCAGCCGGGTGGTCCGCACCCGGCCGGCCAGCTCGGGCAGCACACGTTCGAGCTTGCCGTCCACCGCGACGACCACCAGGCCGGCCGCGACCCGGCCGGCCGCCGTCCGCACCGAACCGGATTCGATCGACAGCACCGGGGAATTCTCGAACAGCCGGGCGCTGGCCGAATAGAGTTCGGCCAGCCCGAGCGCCCGCCGGGCCGGGTTCATCGCGGCGTCCTCGGGCAGGAAGAGCCCCTCGCCGAGCTCGCCGTCGTACCAGTCGGCGGCCAGCCCGTGCTCGGCCATCACCGCCAGCTGGCTGCGGCAGTCGGCCAGCTCGCGCTCCCGGTCGGCCCGCTCGGCCTCGTCGAACGGCTCGCCGGGCAGGCCGGCCAGCCGCAGCGAACCGACCCGGCGGATCACCGCCGGGCCGAGCAGCTCGGCCAGCGCGTCGATCTCGGCCAGCGTCTGCCGGTACAGCCGCAGCGCGGCGGCCAGGCCCCAGCCGGCAGCCGCGTCGTGCACCGCGATGGCCGGGCCGCCGAGCAGGAACCCGCCGTTGCGCCCCGCCGCCCCGGCCGCGACCCGGCCGGCGTCCACGCCGACCACCGACAGCCCGCGCCGCAGCAGCTCGCCGACCGCGGCCAGCCCGCTGCCGCCGAGCCCGACCACGCACGCGTCGGCTCGCACCTCGCCGCTGAGTTCGGGCAGCCCCGGCCAGCCGGCCACCACCGCGTCGGCGTCCCAGCCGACGGTGCCGCTAGCCGGCACGCTCGGCCTTGCCCAGCACGACGACCCCGCCGTCGGAGACGTGGTAGCGCTGGCGGTCCGATTCCAGGTCCACCCCGATGTGCGCGCCGGGCGCGACCACCACGTTCTTGTCCAGGATCGCCCGCCGGATCACCGCGCCCTCGCCGATCACCACGTTGTCCATGATCACCGAGCCCTCGACGTAGGCGCCGTTGCGGATCTTCACGTTCGGCGACAGCACGCTGCCGCGCACCGTGGAACCGGAGATGATCGCCCCGGCGCCGACGATCGACTCCTGGGCGAGGCCGCCGTCGACGAACTTGGCCGGCGGCAGCTGCTCATGGTGGGTGTAGATCGGCCAGGCCTGGTTGTAGAGGTTGAAGATCGGGTGGACGCTGACCAGGTCCATGTTGGCGTCGTAGTAGGCGTCCATGGTCCCGACGTCGCGCCAGTAGCCGCGGTCGCGCTCCTCCGAGCCGGGCACGTCGTTGTGGCTGAAGTCGTAGACCCAGGCCCGCTTGCGGTCCACCATCCACGGCATGATCGAGCCGCCCATGTCGTGCACCGAGGTCGGGTCCTCGGCGTCGGCCCGCAGCGCCTCGACGAGGGCCTCGGTGGTGAAGATGTAGTTGCCCATCGAGGCGAAGCTGACCCCCGGGTCGTCCGGCAGGCCGGGCGGGTCGGCGGGTTTCTCCAGGAACTGCAGCACCTTGCCGTCGGCGTCGGCGTCGATCACGCCGAACTGGTCGGCGCTCTCCCGGGGCACCCGGATGCCGGCCACCGTCACGCCGGCACCGGAGGCGATGTGCTGGTCGAGCATCTGCTTGGGGTCCATGCGGTAGACGTGGTCGGCGCCGAACACCGCGATGTGGTCGGGCTGATCGTCGGTGATCAGGTTCATCGACTGCAGGATCGCGTCGGCGCTGCCGGTGTACCAGCGCGGGCCGAGCCGCTGCTGCGCCGGCACCGGGGTGACGTAGTTGCCGAGCAGCTGGGACATCCGCCAGGTCTGGGTGATGTGCCGGTCGAGGGAGTGCGACTTGTACTGGGTGAGCACGCAGATCCGCAGGAAGCCCGCGTTCACCATGTTCGACAGCACGAAGTCGACCAGCCGGTAGTTGCCACCGAACGGCACGGCAGGCTTGGCCCGGTCGGCGGTGAGCGGCCAGAGCCGCTTGCCCTCGCCGCCGGCCAGGACGATGCCGAGTACCCGCACAGGAGCAGCCATGCGGCAACCTTAACGCCCACGCGATCACCGGCACAGCCGCTCACGGCTCGACGGCACAGCCGCTCACGGCGCGACGGCACAGCCGCTCGCGGCTCGACGGCACAGCCGCTCGCGGCTCGACGGCACAGCGGCAAGCCAGCGGATAGCCTGACCCCATGCGCGCCGCGATGGTCAGCCGTGAGTACCCGCCGGAGGTCTACGGAGGTGCCGGCGTCCACCTGGAATTCCTGGTCGGCGAGCTGCGCCGGCTGATCGAGGTGCAGGTGCACTGCTTCGGCGGCGACCGGGGCGAGAGCGACGTGCACGCCTACCGGACGCCGCCCGGGCTGTCCGGCGCGAACGCGGCGCTGGGCACCATCGGCACCGACGTCGAGATCGCCGCCCGGCTCGACGGGGCCGACGTGGTGCACTCGCACACCTGGTACGCCAACCTGGCCGGCCACCTGGGCAGCCTGCTGAACGACATTCCCCATGTGGTGACGGCACATTCGCTGGAGCCGATGCGGCCGTGGAAGGCCGAGCAGCTGGCCGGCGGCTACCGGCTGTCGTGCTGGGCGGAGCGGACCGCGTACGAGGCCGCCGCGGCGGTGATCGCGGTGAGCAAGGGCATGCGGGCCGACATCCTCACCGCGTACCCGAAGGTCGAGGAGGACCGGGTGCACATCATCCCGAACGGCATCGACACGGCGCTCTACCGCCCGGTGCCCGGCCGGGACGCGCTCACCCGGCACGGGCTGCGCACCGACGAGCCGATGGTGCTCTTCGTCGGCCGGATCACCCGGCAGAAGGGGGTCGGGCACCTGGTGCGGGCCGCGGCCGCATTCGAGCCGGGCGTGCAGCTGGCGCTGTGCGCGGGCTCGCCGGACACCCCGGAGCTCGCCGCCGAGATCACCGAGGCGGTCGCCGACCTGCAGGCCCGGCGGGACGGGGTGGTCTGGATCCAGCAGATGCTGCCGCGCGCCGAGCTGCTGGAGCTGCTGACTGCCGCGGACGTGTTCCTCTGCCCGTCGGTGTACGAGCCGCAGGGCATCGTGAACCTGGAGGCGATGGCCTGCGAGACCGCGGTGGTCGCCTCGCGGGTCGGCGGCATCCCGGACGTCGTCCTCGACGGCGAGACCGGGCTGCTGGTCGACTACGACGAGGCCGATCCGGCCGGCTTCGCGGCGGCACTGGCCGCGGCTGTGAACGGGCTGGTCACCGATCCGGACCGGGCCCAGGCGATGGGCCTGGCCGGCCGGCAGCGCGCTGTCGCCGAGTACGGCTGGGGCGCGATCGCCGAGCGGACCGTGCAGCTCTACCGCTCGCTGCGCTGAGCCCGGCCCGGTCCTCAGCTGCCGGCGAGCGCCTCCAGGTACTGGCCGAGCAGCCGCGCGCCGAATCCGGTGGCGCCGCGGCTGAACAGCGCACCGTCCGCGGTGGCCCGGGCCGGCCCGGCGATGTCGAGGTGCGCCCAGCGGACGTCGCCGACGAACTGCTGCAGGAACAGCGCCGCGGTGATCGCGCCCGGGCCGCCCGGGTCGTTGCGCGAGTCGGCGACCGGCGAGCGCAGCTGGTGGGCGTAGGCGTGCTCCAGCGGCATCCGCCAGAGCCGCTCGCCGGTGCTCAGCGAGGAGCCGATCAGCGCCATCGCCAGCTCGTCGTCGTTGGCGAAGAAGCCGCCGGTCTCGGTGCCCAGCGCGATCCGCATCGCGCCGGTCAGGGTCGCCACGTCGATCAGCACGTCCGGCTTGAGCTTGTCGACCGCGTAGGCCAGCGCGTCGGCCAGCACCAGCCGACCCTCGGCGTCGGTGTTGCCGATCTCGGTGGTCCGGCCGCCGTAGTGGGTGATCACGTCGGACGGGCGCATCGAGGTGCCCGAGACCAGGTTCTCCGCGGCCGCCACCAGCACCGTGACGTCCACCGCGAGCTTCTGCATGGCCGCGTACTGCACGGCGGCCAGCACCGCCGCGCCGCCGCACATGTCGGTGTGCATGGTCCGCATGCCCTCGGCCGGCTTGAGGTTGAGGCCGCCGGAGTCGAAGGTGATGCCCTTGCCTACCAGCACCGCGTGCGCCGGCTTGGCCGCGCCGCGCCGGCGCCGGGCCCGGTAGCGGACCTCGATCAGCCGCGGCGCGGAGGCCGAACCGCCGCCGACCGCGAGCACCCCGCCGAAGCCCTGCGCGGCCAGCCACTTCTCGTCGTGCACCGTCACGGTGCAGCCGGCCGGGGTGAGCTGCAGGTCGGCCAGCTCGCCGAACTTGGCCGGGTTGAGCTGGTTCGGCGGCATGTTGCCGAGGTCGCGCGCCCAGCCGGCGGCGTCGGCCGCCTCGTCGCCGGCGGTCAGGCCGGCCTGGTCCAGGTCGCCGACCAGGTCGATGGTGTGCAGGCTGTCGTCGGCGTTCGAGGCGAGGCTGTAGGAGTAGCCGCCGAGCACCAGGCCCTCGGCCAGCGCCTGGCTGCCGGCCGGTTCCGGGGCGTCGATGGAGACCGCGAACTTCTTGCCGTCGGCGTGCTTGGAGACGGCGCGGCCGACGGCCACCCCGGCCAGCCGCAGGTCGGCCGGGGTCTTCTCGCCGAGGCCGACGATCAGCACGGTGTTCGGCATCGAGCCCGGCAGCGTGAGGGTGTGCACCTTGCCGGCCGCGGCGTCCGGCTCGGTCTCGGCGACGTACTGCGCCGCGGTCTGTGCGGCCGAGACCGGCAGCACCGTGGTCGACACCTCGTGCAACTGCAACTCCGACCCGACCAGGCCGAGCACCGCGACGTCGACGCTGCGACGCCGTTCTGGGATCTGCAACAGGATCACGAGGACCTCATCTGGTCGACCGGCCGGCGCCGGAGCGGGAATTCGGGCAAGACGGAAGGTAGTACACCGGCATGACAGGGCCCCAGCCGCTGCGGGAATTCCCGCCCTGGCTGGGGCCTCGTCTGCTGTGGATCTTCGAACGCGGACTAGCTGACGGCGCCGGCCAGCGCCTCCGACAGCGCGCTCGCCTCGTCGGCGGAGAGCTCGACCACGAGACGGCCACCGCCTTCCAGGGGAACGCGCATGACCAAGCCGCGACCCTCCTTGGTGACCTCCAGCGGACCATCACCCGTCCGCGGCTTCATCGCCGCCATGCGCGCCTCCTAGGTACGTTCATCAGCGTGGTGGCCGCGCACATCTGATCGATAGCCGCGCAGCGCTGCCCACATTCTCTCGCATCGGCTGCGTTCAGGCCAAAGCGGGCCGGGCCTCGGTGGCTTCCGCCGGGCTCGCCGGCGATGTCCTACGCTGCTGCCATGGCGGATGTGCTGCTGGTGGACCGGGCCGACGGGGTCGCGACGCTCACCATGAACCGGCCCGACTCGATGAACTCACTCTCGCTGGAGCTGAAGGATGCCCTGGTCGGCACGCTGGCCGAGGTGGCCGCCGACGAGTCGGTGCGCGCGGTCGTGCTGACCGGCAGCGGCCGCGGCTTCTGCGTCGGGCAGGACCTCGCCGAGCACGTCGAGCTGCTGGCCAGCGGGGACCCCTCGCCGCTGTCGACGGTGGAGCGGCACTACAACCCGATCGCCCTGGCGCTGGCCGAGATGGCCAAGCCGGTGATCGCCGCGGTGAATGGCGTCGCCGCCGGTGCCGGCGCCTCGTTCAGCTTCGCCTGCGACCTGCGCATCGTCTCCGAGCAGGCGAGGTTCCTGCTCGCCTTCGCCAACGTCGGGCTCGGCCTGGACAGCGGCGCCTCCTGGACGCTGCCCCGGCTGATCGGGGCGGCCCGGGCCACCGAGCTGTGCCTGCTGGCCCAGCCGATCACGGCGCAGCAGGCCGACTCCTACGGCCTGGTCACCCAGCTGGTGCCGGCCGAGCAGGTGCTCACCGTCGCCCAGGAGCTGGCCGCGCGGCTGGCCGCCGGGCCGACCGTGGCCTACGGCGCGATCAAGCGGGCGCTGCACTTCGCGGCCAGCCACCCGCTGCGGGAGTCGCTGGCCAACGAGGCGGTCGAGCAGCGGCTGGCCGGCAGCAGTGCCGACCACCGGGCGGCCACGTTCGCCTTCGTCAAGAAGGAGACGCCGGTCTTCGAGGGCAAGTAACCGCTTCTCGCTGTTGATACTAAGGCCGGTAGCATTGCATACGGCTTACTTCGGCGGCGCGACCGAAAAGGTTAGGACGGCAGCTACGGCACCGGCGCCAAGCCAGCCCCAAGCCACAGAGGAAACCCGGCCAGCGACCTGCTGAACTCGGCGCTGCTCCTGCAAGAAAAAGTGTGCGAGAAGTTTGATCGACACCAAGAGCAGGCATGCGGCGATGTACCACGCAAACGCCTCTTCCCACCGATTAAAGCTGTATCGGTGAAGAAGGTAACGAATAGTGCCAAAAAAGGCAGCCATGAGGATTGCCAGGGAGGCGCCGGCCAGTGAATAATCGATTAGTCGCCGCAGGCTAAGTTGAGAATCTCTTTCCTGCTGAACCGCATTTCGCAACTGCCCTAGTTCTGCTCGGAGCCCGGCGAGATCACTGCCGTGGCGCTGCTCAAGGGTCTTGCTTCGCCGACGCTCCTTCTCCAACTCCAAGGCCAGGCTGTCACGTTGCTCGATGAGCGTCCGCTTATTCGCGTCCATCCCATCCCGAATAGCATGCCTCTTCTGCGCCGCAACTTCGGCGTCAGAGAGCCGACTACGCAACCTCCTGTTCTCCGCACGCAAACGCTCTGATTCTTCCTCTGTTTTACGGGCAGCCTCAGAGAACGAGGTGTCGATGGTGCCCGCCCTATCACGCTCGGACCGCTGCGGATCTTCGAAAGCAGTACGCACCGAATCGTCCGTTAGAATCTTCTCGACGGAAGAGACAGACAGCTCCGCAATGTTCGCGTAGCGGCTCAATCGTTCAATGATCTTGAGGGACGTTCTCTGTGCCCTATTATCGTAAGTAAAGAATGAAAAGGGTAAGCGAATACCTCCGAGTAGCGCCGCCTCCATCTTGTCACTTCGAGGAACCCAAAACCTCAGAACTTGAACTAGCTCCGCGGGGTTAATCGATCGCGGCACTCCTCGATTTCCTTGCAGCCCCTTCTTCTCGTGAGACTGTAAACCAAAGTCAACCGTCAAGAACCACCACTTAGCCTCGGCAATACGACTAGGCTTTCCTTCGCGTTGCTGAGCGACATACTCCAACGCCATCATGTCGTGAGTGATTTGGCCACGACCCCTACCGTCAGTCTTATCAAATTCGAACGAATACCAATCGCGTACCTTTTGATCAAAATTTGGGTCTTGCCGAATCTGGTCCAACCCTTCCGATATGACAACGATCCCGGAATCGGCTAGCATCAGGTCCAGCGAGGTGATATAGGGATCGAAATATTCGGCAGGCGATGACACCCGGGATTTCGATACCGTCTCGAAGTACTTGCCGATCAAGCCTGATATCTGCCCTACAGACTCAGCCGCCTTTGCCACATTCCGAGTGAGCTCGAAACGAGGAGTGGAATCTCGAGCATTCGTAAGCGCACGAACAGCCTCGTCCACAGTGTCCCTGAGCACATAAAGACGAATCGAGACGAATGGATTTGCGGCACGGGTCAACTCCAGAAACGCCTGCGCAGCCTCATTAGACGGGTTATAGTGCAGGTTCAGTAGTGAAAACACCACGTTTGTGTCAAGAACCACGTTGAATTCCGGCCTAGCCTCCGCTCCTCGATGCAAGTTGCGCAGAGTTTCACGATCAAGACTGCCTGACGCAACGAGCATGTAATGAGTTAGATAACTGAGCACGAAGCGACGAACCTCGGAATCAGAAGGATCAAGGAACTCCGATACTGCCGCTTGAACTCCGGACCTCTCCACAGGGAGGAACTTGTCAAAGAAAGCCGTTGTCACCCTCGTTTTCGGCAATGTGGTATCGCCCCGCAAAAGGTTAAATGTACGAGCGCCAAGCTCACTAATCAACGGCATCAAGAGTTCAGATTTAAAACCTTCCCACGACGGGACTGCGATATTTGCCGCCAGAGGGAGCTCTAGACATCTGGCATACCTCGACCGGCAGGCACTTTCAAGGTTCTTGGAATCTTCTTCGGCTATTTCCAGCTCTCTGACCACAGATTCAGCCAGGGTCACTCCTCCATCGAGCCTGAATAGTCCCTCAGTAGAGATGAGGCGCTCGATACGGCTCTTGATCAACGGAGCATCTAGTGTGGCATCAAGAATCTTGCTGGCCTTGTCGACCAACTGCGGAATAGGTACCGCCCGCCTATCCGTGTAAAGGATGAATTGGACGGTTCGGTCGATCGCCTCCTCCCACCATCCTGCTTCTCGCAGCTCAACATGCTGCGCCATGGCGTACACGTGCGCGGGTTCCGCCGAATCCAAGAGGTAACCGGTAGGCCCATCTAGCTGTGCACTCACGCTTCGACAACCTCCACGCACCGTCGGACTCGGGTCGATTCCGGTGAACGGTACCGGTTCCGCAGGCCTAGCAACGGGCATAACGCCGGTTGTGTTTTAATCCCGAGAGTTCAGTCCTCTGCGCGCCAGCAGTAGCTGACGTGATCGTCCACGATGCCGGTCGCCTGCATCGCGGCGTAGGCGGTGGTCGGGCCGATGAACACCAGCCCGCGCCGCTTCAGCTCCTTCGCGAGCGCCTTCGACTCCGGGGTCGAGGCCGGCACGTCGGAAAGCTGCGCCGGACGCGGGCGGGTCGGCGGCGCGAACGACCACAGCAGCTCGGTCAGACCCTCTCCGACGTTGTCGAGAATGGCGCGGGCGTTGGTCATCGCCGCGTCGATCTTGGCGCGATTGCGGACGATGCCCACGTCGGCCAGCAGCCGGACCCGGTCCGCCTCGCCGAAGGCGGCCACCGTGGCGAGGTCGAAGCCGGCGAACGCGGCCCGGAAGTTCTCCCGCTTGCGCAGGATGGTCAGCCAGGACAGCCCGGACTGGAAGCCCTCCAGGGTCAGCCGCTCGAACAGCGCGTTGTCGCCGCGCACCGGCACGCCCCACTCGGTGTCGTGGTAGGCGACGTAGTCGGGGCTACCGTTGCCCCAGTCGCAGCGCCGGAGTTCGGTCACTGCGCCTCGTCCTGATCCGGAGTTTCGTCCGCCTGGTCGTGGCCCTGCTCGTCGGCGGCGGGGTGGACATCCTCCCCCAGCTCGCGCACCGCCCACTCCGGCTCGCCGGCCGGTTCGGCGACGGGAGCGTCCGGTGCCGGCTGGCCGGTGCCGAGCCGCTGCTTGAGCCGGCCGATCTCCTCGTCGCGCACCTGGAGCTCGGCCGCCAGCCGGTCGATCAGCTCGTCGGTCTCGGCGAACCGGTAGCCGCGCAGGCTCACCGGGATGCGCACCCGGTCGAGGTCGGTGACCCGCATCCGCCGGTCGGCGGGCAGCTCCAGCGGCCGGTTGTCCCGCACCGCGCGCACCGACAGCCCGGCCGGCAGCAGCGCCACCACCAGGTAGAACAGCACCGCCGCGACCACCAGGGCCAGCAGCAGGTAGCCGATCAGCAACATGCGTCGATCCTGGCACGGGGCGCCGACGGCGCCCCCATCAGGCCTCGATCAGCCCGAACGCCTCGTCCACCGTGCCGACCCGGTGCAGCAGCTCCCAGGCTCCCGGCCGGACGAAGCCCGCCTCGATCATCGAACCCACGAACTGCCACAGCGGGTCGTAGAAGCCGCCGGGATCCAGCACGACGACCGGCTTGGCATGCATGCCCAGCGACCAGGACGTCCACGCCTCGAAGAACTCCTCCAGCGTGCCGATGCCGCCGGGCAGGATCAGGAACGCGTCGGCATGGGCATCCATCAGCGCCTTGCGTTCGCGCATGGTGTCGACCACCAGCAGCTCGTCGGCCTCGGTGTCGGCGACCTCGTAGGGCACCAGGTGCTGCGGGATCACGCCCACCGTGTGGCCGCCGTGCTCGCGGGTGGCACGGGCGACGGCCCCCATCATCGACACCCGGCCGCCGCCGGAGATCAGCCGGTGACCGCCGGTGCCGATCCGGGTGCCCACCTCGGTGGCCAGCTTGAGGTAGCTCTCGTCGATTCCCTCGGACGAGGCGCAGAAGACGCAGATGCTCGCCACCGCTACTCCGCGTCGTGCGCGTGGGCGACGCGCGCCTCGGCGGCAGCCTCGGCCTCGGCCCGCTCCTGTGCCGAACCGTCATGCGCCGAACCGTCCTGCGCGGACCGGCCGGCGTCGGCGGCCGCGATGATCGACACCGCCTCGGCGACGTCGTCGGTCAGGTGGATCAGGTCCAGGTCCGGCGCGGCGATCTTGCCACCGGCCAGCACCGTCGAGCGCAGCCAGCCGACCAGGCCGGCCCAGTATTCGGTGCCGAAGAGGATCACCGGGAACCGGGTCACCTTGCGGGTCTGCACCAGGGTGAGCGCCTCGAACAGCTCGTCCAGCGTGCCGAACCCGCCGGGCAGGATGACGAAGGCCTGCGCGTACTTGACGAACATCGTCTTGCGGGCGAAGAAGTACCGGAAGTTGATGCCGATGTCGACCCAGTCGTTGAGCCGGTTCTCGAACGGCAGCTCGATGCCCAGCCCGACCGACACCCCGCCGGCCTCGCTGGCACCCCGGTTGGCCGCCTCCATCGCGCCCGGGCCGCCCCCGGTGATCACCGCGTAGCCGGCCTCGACCAGCGCGCGGCCCAGCGCCCGGCTGGTCGCGTACCCCGGGTCGTCGGCCGGCGTACGGGCCGAGCCGAACACCGACACCGCCTTCGGCAGCTGGGACAGCAGGCCGACCCCTCCACGAACTCCGACTGGATCCGCAGCACTCGCCATGGGTCGGTGTGCAGCCAGCCGTTCGGGCCGGTGCTGTCGAGCAGCCGCTGGTCGGTCGTCCCGGTGTCGGCCGCGATCTGGCCGCGGCGCAGGACGACCGGGCCGCGGTACCGCTCCGGGGTGGGATGTCCGTTGGTCATGGGTACCAACCTAGGTTGCCGCCGTCGCGGGCTCAGGCGGATCCGGCCAGAAATGCCAGCAACGCCCGCTCGCAGCGCTCGATCACCGCCAGCTCTGCCGACTCGCCCACCTGGTGGGCCAGGTTCGGCTCGCCCGGGCCGAAGTTCAGCGCCGGGATGCCGAGGGTGGCGAACCGGGCGACGTCGGTCCAGCCGAGCTTGGCCTGCACCTGGCCGCCACCGAGCGCGGTGACCACCCGCTGTACCAGCGGCTGGTCCAACCCCGGCCGGGCGGCCGGCGCGGAGTCGATCACCCGCAGCTCGAAACCCTCGAACACCGCGCGCAGGTGCGCCTCGGCGGCGGCCTCGTCCCGGTCCGGGGCGAACCGGTAATTCACCGTGACCGTGCAGGCGTCGGGCACCACGTTGCCGGCCACCCCTCCGGTGATGCCGACCGCGTTCAGCCCTTCGTGGTAGGCCAGCCCGTCGACCTCGACCTCGCGACCGGCATAGTCGGCCAGCCGCTGCAGCACCGGCGCGGCCCGGTGGATCGCGTTGTCCCCCAGCCAGGACCGGGCGGCGTGCGCCCGGGTGCCGGCGAGGCTGATCTCGGCGCGCATGGTGCCCTGGCAGCCGCCCTCGATCAGCCCGCTGGTCGGTTCGAGCACGATGGCCAGATCGCCGCGCAGCAGCTCCGGCTGCTCGGCCGAGAGCCGATTCAGCCCGTTGCGGGCGGCCTCGATCTCCTCGCAGTCGTAGAAGATCCAGGTCAGGTCCACCACCGGGCGCAGCTCACCGGAGCCGACCGCGTGCGCGGCCCGCAGCTGCAGCGCCACGCCGGACTTCATGTCGGACGTGCCGCAGCCGTGCAGCCGGCCGTCGGAGACCCGGGACGGCAGGTTGCCGGCGATCGGCACCGTGTCGAGGTGCCCGGCCAGCACCAGCCGCTGGTCCAGGCCCAGCTCGGTACGTGCCAGCACCACGTTGCCCAGCCGCTGCACGGCCAGCGACGGGTAGCGGCGCAGCGCCGCCTCGACCGCGCCGGCCAGCCGGGCCTCGTCCCCGGAGACGGACTCGCAGTCCACCAGGTCGGCGGTCAGTTCGGTGGCGGGCCGGGCCAGATCGAGATCGATGTCCACGCCAGGCAGGCTAGTCCGCCGGGCAGCCAAGCCGCCCAGGTGCGAAAGCTAGGGTGTCGGGCGTGACCAGCAGCGCATCGGAACCCGCCCGCACCGCCTCCGGATTCGGTATCGCCAGCATCGCGGCCAGCGGGGCGGTGCTCGACGCCTACTACCCGGCCCCGGCGCTCGGCGAGCCCGGCGGCGAACCGCCGGCCGGCCTGGCCGAGCTGGCCGGCAAGGACGACCTGCGCGAGGTGCGCACCGAGCTGGTGCGCACCGTCATCGACCTGGACGCCCCGCCCGCCGACGCGGCGGATGTCTACCTGCGGCTGCACCTGCTCTCGCACCGGCTGGTCCGCCCGCACGGGCTGGACCTGACCGGCATCTTCGGCCTGCTGACCAACGTCGTCTGGACCAACCACGGCCCGTGCGCGGTGGACGGCTTCGAGGCGGTCCGGACCCGGCTGCGGGCGCGAGGGCCGGTGACCGTCTACGGGGTGGACAAGTTCCCGCGGATGGTGGACTACGTGCTGCCGGCCGGCGTCCGGATCGCCGACGCCGACCGGGTGCGCCTGGGCGCGCACCTGGCCGAGGGCACCACGGTGATGCACGAGGGCTTCGTCAACTACAACGCCGGGACGCTGGGCCACTCGATGGTCGAGGGCCGGATCTCGGCCGGCGTGGTGGTCGACGACGGCTCGGACGTCGGCGGCGGCTCGTCCATCATGGGCACCCTGTCCGGCGGCGGCACCCAGGTGATCTCGGTCGGCAAGCGGTGCCTGATCGGCGCGAACGCCGGCATCGGCATCTCGCTCGGCGACGACTGCGTGGTGGCCGCCGGATGCTATGTCACCGCCGGCTCGAAGGTCGTGCTGCCGGACGGTTCGACCCGCAAGGCGGTGGAGCTGTCGGGTGAGTCCGGGCTGCTGTTCTGGCACAACTCGGTGACCGGCGCGCTCGAGGTCCGCCAGCGCACCGGCCAGGGCATCGCGCTGAATGCGGCATTGCACGCCAACTGAGCGGGACGGGGAAGAGTGAGCTGGTGGCTCAGCGGGCACAGCGAGGGCTGATCGCGCTGCTGGTCGTCGTGGTGGCGGCCGGTGGCCTCGCCTACGGTGCCCGGACCCTGTGGAACGCCGCCCAGTCCGCCGTCCAGTCCGACGGCTGCGATTTCGGCGACTACAACCTCGACCTCGGCCAGGCCCAGGTTGCGGCCACCGTGGTGGGCGAGGTGCTGCGGCGCAAGCTGCCCGAGCGGGCCGCGGTGCTGACCCTGGGCGCGGCGCTGCAGGAGTCCAAGCTGCGCAACCTGGCCGCCGGCGACGGCGACCGCGACTCGGTCGGCATCCTGCAGCAGCGGCCGTCCCAGGGTTGGGGCACCGCCGAGCAGATCTCCGACGTGCACTACGCGACCGGCAAGTTCCTCGACGCGGTGGTCCGGGTGCCGCACTGGGAGTCCGACTCGCTGGCCACCGTGGTGCAGGCGGTGCAGTTCTCCGCCGACGGCAGCGCCTACGCCCGGCACGAGGCCGAGGCACAGCGGATCGCCGACGCGCTGACCGGCACGACGCCGATGGGGGTGAGCTGCCACTTCGGCAAGCCGACCGAGGTCGCCAGCTCGCAGGCGGCGGCGCAGGCGGTCACCACCGACCTGCCGGTCAGCACTCCGCGGCTGGCCGGCCGGACGCTGAGCGTGCCCGGCGCCGGCTGGGCCACCACGGCCTGGTTCGTCTGCAACGCCGACCGGCTGGGCGTCGACTCGGTGCGCTACGCGGGGCACAGCTGGTCGCGCGCCAAGGGCTGGCAGGCCGACCCGAAGGCGGGCGGCACGGCGGTCACCGCGACCCTCGCGACGGTGTAGCCGGTATGGCGGTGTAGCGGGTATGGCGGTGTAGCGGGTATCAGGAGGCGGCGGAGCCGGCCGGCGAGGCCCGATCAGGCCCGGCCGGCCGGGCCCGGCTCGATCAGTGCTCGCCGGACTGCTGCGGCGGCAGCGCGACCACGAAGCTCGGGTCGTGGGCGGTCTTGCCCACCTTGGACGCCCCACCCGGCGAGCCGAGCTCGTTGAAGAAGTCGACGTTTGCCTGGGTGTACTCGCGCCACTTGTCCGGCAGGTCGTCCTCGTAGAAGATCGCCTCCACCGGGCAGACCGGCTCGCACGCACCGCAGTCGACGCACTCGTCCGGGTGGATGTAGAGCATCCGCTCGCCCTCGTAGATGCAGTCGACCGGGCACTCCTCGATGCAGGCCTTGTCGAGCAGGTCCACGCATGGCTCCGCGATCACATATGTCACGAAAGAACCCTCCAAGAATGAGCGCGGCAGGAGATCACCGTCGGCGCACTATGCAGTACTAGCAGGTGCATAGTATGCCGAGCATGTTCCCCGATCGGCTCCTGGGTCGTCGCGTGGTGGTCAGGTTCCGCCGCCCCGCGCAGGACGGCCGGCCCCCGCTCAGCGATGTGGTGGGCCAGCTCATCTCGGTCACATCGGACACGGTGACCGTGCGCGGGCGGGACGGCGACCGCACCGTGCCGCGCTCGTCGGTGGTGCTGGCCCGTCCGGTCGGTGCCAGCCGCCGCGAGATCCTCGAGCTGGCCCGGATCAGCCGGCTCGGCTGGCGCCCCGAGCACGCCGACGAGTTCGGCGGCTGGCTGCTGCACGCCGACGCCGGCTGGACCGGCCGGGCGAACTCGGTGCTGCCGGTCGCCACCCCCAGCCGGCCGCTCGGTGAGCTGCTCGATGCCGCCCGGCGGTTCTATGCCGGGCACGGGCTGCCGGTGCAGGTACAGGTGCCGCTGCCGGCCCGCGGGCTGCTCGACGCCGAACTGGCCGGCCGGTGCTGGCGGCTGGAACGTCCGACGGTGGTGCTGACCCGCCCGCTCGCCCCGGCCGACCCGGTGGGCGCGCCGGCGGTGCGGCTGGCCACCGAGCCGGACGACGACTGGCTCGCGGCCTACCACTACCGCGGCGGCGCGCTGCCGGAGTCGGCGCGCCGGCTGCTGGTGCGGCACGAGCGGGTGGCCTTCGCCGCGGTCCGGGACGGCGACCGGACGGTGGCCATCGGCCGGGGCGCGGTGGACCAGGGCTGGCTCGGCGTCACCGCGGTCGAGGTGGCACCGGAGCACCGCCGGCAGGGCCTGGGCAGCGCGGTGATGGCCGCGCTCGGCGACTGGGGACGGGCCCACGGCGCGCACGCGGCGTACCTGCAGGTGGACGACGGCAACCCCGCGGCGCTGGCGCTCTACGACCGGCTGGGCTTCACCGAGCATCACCGCTACCACTACCGGATCGAGCCCTGAGACCGGCCCGCGCGCGGAGCCGGCCGGGGCCGCGATCGCCCGGCGCCGGCCGGGGCCCGAGCGGCCAGTGCCACGGGCCCGGCCGGTTCGCCACGCCCAGCATCGTCAGGGGCACCAGGGTGCCCAGGATCAGCACCGCGTAGGCCACCCAGGCGGTGTCACCGGCGGGCATCAGCACGTCCCCCTCCGGCCGGCCGGAGGCGAGCAGCCAGATCGTCAGCACCTGCGGCACCGCGGCCGGCACCGCGCCGCGCACCGAGTCGGTCAGGCCCCGGGCCGCGGCGGGCAGCAGCACCGCGCCGGCCACGGTCAGCACCGGGGCCACCGGGATCAGGGTGGTGCCGTACCGGGTCGGGATCAGGGTCACGTCGAGTGCCGCGACCAGCACGCCGCAGACCGCGTAGAGCAGCATGCCCAGGGCCAGCAGCCCGGCCGGCAGCGGGCGACCGCCGGCAGCCGGTCCGGGCCGGTCCACGCCGGTCATGTCGGCTCCCCGGCCGGCAGCCCACCGAAGAGGTCGGTCTCCCGGCCGTGCTCGTCCACCGGGCCACCCGGGACGCCGGCCACCAGCCGGAAGTACTCGGTCGCCTGCACCTGCTGGCCGAGGTTGTTCGACAGCGCGTAGAACCGGCCGGCCACGCTCACCTGGGTGGCGTGCGCGGCCAGTGCCCGGCGCTTGGCCGCCAGCTGCTGCGGGGCGTGCACGGCGGTGGTGACCAGCTCGTCGGCCACCGTGGTCTCCGCCAGCGAGGCCGGCGGGTCGTACGGCGCGTCCGGCGCGGCCCGGACGGCGGCCGCCGACTGCTCGGCCACCGAGCGGGGCATCGCGGTCCAGTAGAACTTCGCCACCGTCCAGGGCTCGCCGATGGCCGGATGGTCGGCCTGCGCCGCGGCGGTGGCGGCGGCCGTCGCGACCCGGTGCGCCATGAGGTGGTCCGGGTGGCCGTAGCCGCCGAAGTCGTCGTAGGTGACGAGCACCTGCGGGCGCACCTCGCGGATCACCTCGACCAGCGCGGTCACCGCCGCGTCGAAGACCGCGCGGTCGGCCTCGGCCCGCCAGAACGCCCGCGGCCGCTCGTTCGCCGGGGTGCCCAGCATGCCGCTGTCGCGGAACCGCCCGGCCCCGCCGAGGAACCGGTGGTCGGTCACGCCGAGTTCGGCCATCGCGGCGCGCAGCTCCTGGATCCGCCAGCCACCGAGTTGGTCGGCCTGGTCGGCGGCGAGCTGGGCCAGCTCGGGCACCAGGATCTCGCCCTCCTCGCCCAGCGTGCAGGTCACCAGGGTCACCTGCGCGCCGGCGGCGGCGTAGTGCGCCATCGTCGCCCCGGTCCCGATCGTCTCGTCGTCCGGGTGGGCGTGTACCAGCAGCAGCCGGCGGTCGGCAGGGGTCGTCACGGCATCAACCTACCGCCGGCCGGCATCGGCTCCCGCGCGGTCAGGCTCCCGCCCGGTCAGGCTCCGGCGACGCCGGTGTCCTCTGCCGCCGCGATGTCGGCCCGCACCTCGGGGAAGTGGCACGCGGCCAGGTGCCCGGGCGTCTTCTCCTCCAGCTGCGGGATCTCACCGCGGCAGCGCTGCTGGTCGGACTCCGAGAGCACCGAGCGGTACTTCGGGCAGCGGGTGTGGAAGACGCAGCCGGACGGCGGGTTGATCGGGCTGGGCAGGTCGCCGAGCAGCAGGATCCGCTCGCGCTTGGACTCCTTGTGCGGGTCGGGCACCGGCACCGCGGACATCAGCGAGTGGGTGTACGGGTGCAGCGGGGCCTCGTACAGGCTGTCCCGGTCGGTCAGCTCCATGATCTTGCCGAGGTACATCACCGCGACCCGGTCGGCGATGTGGCGCACCACCGACAGGTCGTGCGCGACGAAGATGTAGGCCAGGCCGAACTCGCTCTGCAGGTCCTCCAGAAGGTTGACCACCTGCGCCTGGATCGAGACGTCCAGCGCCGACACCGGCTCGTCGCAGACGATCAGCTTAGGCCGCAGCGCGACCGCCCGGGCGATGCCGATGCGCTGCCGCTGGCCGCCGGAGAACTCGTGCGGGTAGCGGTTGTAGTGCTCGGGGTTCAACCCGACGCGCTCCATTAGGCCCTGCACCTCGGCCTTGATGCCGTTCTCGGTCTTGGCGCCCTGGATCCGGAACGGGGCCCCGACGATCGTGCCGATGGTGTGCCGCGGGTTCAGCGACGAGTACGGGTCCTGGAAGATCATCTGGATGTCGCTGCGGACCTGCCGCATCTGGCGGCGGCTGTAGCCGGCGATGTTCTCGCCGTTGAAGATGATCTCGCCGCCGGTCGGGTCGAGCAGCTTGGTGACGACCCGGCCGGTGGTCGACTTGCCGCAGCCGGACTCCCCGACCAGGCCGAGCGTCTCGCCCGCCCGGACCGAGAACGACACCCCGTCGACCGCGCGCACCGCACCGACCTGGCGCTGGAAGACGATGCCCTGCTTGATCGGGAAGTGCTTGGTGACGCCGTTGACGCGCAGCAGCGCCTCGGTGTCCTCGAGGGGGTTCACCGCGACGTCGTTTGCTCCCTGCGGGGAGGTGGTTGGCATGCTCATCAGGCTGTGGAATCTCCTCGTCGGGCGGTTACAGGCCGGGCTTGATCTCGTCGGCCCAGATCCGACGTCGCTCGTCCGGGTTGATGTGACAGCGCACCGAGTGGGTCGGCGAGGTGCCGGTGGGCAGCAGGTCCGGGTGCTCGGTGACGCACAAGCCTTCGGCGACCTTGTCCTGGAACCGGCAACGCGGGTTGAACACGCAGCCCTTGGGCACCCGGATCAGCGACGGCGGCTGGCCGGCGATCGGCTGCAGCCGCTCCTGCCGCTGCCGGTCCAGCCGCGGCATCGAGCCGAGCAGGCCCCAGGCGTAGGGCATCTCCGGCTGGTAGAAGATCTCGTCGACCGAGCCCGTCTCCACGCACTGGCCGCCGTACATCACCACGACGTTGTCGCAGGTCTCGGCGACCACGCCGAGGTCGTGGGTGATCAGGATGATCGCGGAGTTGAACTCCTTCTGCAGGTCCTTCATCAGGTCCAGGATCTGCGCCTGCACGGTCACGTCGAGCGCGGTGGTCGGCTCGTCGGCGATCAGCAGCTTCGGGTCGCAGACCAGCGCCATGGCGATCATCGCCCGCTGGCGCATGCCGCCGGAGAACTGGTGCGGGTAGTCGGAGAACCGCTTCTCGGGGTTCGGGATGCCGACCCGGTCGAGCATCTCGATCGCGCGCTTCTTGGCGGCCGCCTTCGAGACGTCGTTGTGCACCCGGTACGCCTCGGTGATCTGGTCACCGACCCGGTAGAACGGGTGCATCGACGACAGCGGGTCCTGGAAGATCATCGCCATCTTGTCGCCGCGCAGGCTGCGCATGTCGTCCTCGGAGGCGCCCACCAGCTCGGTGCCGTCCAGCCAGATCTCGCCGGTGATGCGGGCTCGGGAGCCCTTGTGCAGGCCGAGGATGGCCTGCGAGGTCACCGACTTGCCGGAGCCGGACTCGCCCACGATGCCGAGGATCTCGCCGCGATCGACGTCGAAGGACAGGCCGTCGACGCTCTTGACCAGGCCGTCGCCGGTCGGGAAGTGGACGCGCAGGTCCCGGACCGACAGGAACGCATCGGTCTTCGGCTGGCCGAGTTGGACGTTCAGGGGTTGTGCCGTCACTGCCTCATTGCTCCCGTTCTGCCACGGCGCGCGCGCCGATCGGAGGTTGGTCCGCGACCGGGCCGATGCCCGCGCGTGACCTAGCTGTAGCTCACCCGAGGATCGACAACCCCATATGCTATGTCGACCAGCAGGTTGGCAGCGACGACGGCGAAGGTTGCCACGATCGTCACGCCCAGATTGACCGGAAGGTCCTGGGAGTTGATGGCCTGCACCGAGATCAGCCCGAGACCGTGCAGGTTGAACACCGTCTCGGTGATCACCGCGTTACCGATCAGCTGGCCGATGTCGAGGCCGAAGATGGTCACGATCGGGGTGATCGCGGCCCGCAGGCCGTGCCGGATCACCACCCTCCGGCGGGCCAGCCCCTTGGCCCGGGCGGTGCGGATGTAGTCCTCGCTCATCGTCTCGAGCATGTTCGCCCGGGTCAGCCGGGCGTACAGCGCGGCGTAGATGAAGGCCAGCGCGCACCACGGCAGGATCAGCGACCGGAACCACTGCGCCGGGTCGGAGGTCAGGGTTGCGAAGTTGGTGTTGGGCAGCCATTTCAACTTGTACTTGAAGATCAGCAGCAGGATCGGGCCGGTGAAGAAGATCGGCAGCGACACGGCGGCCAGCGCCATGGTCATCGCGCCGCGGTCGAACAGCGAACCGCGCTTGAGGGCCGAGATCGAGCCGACCAGCACGCCGCCGACCAGCCACAGGAAGGCCGCGCCGACCGCCAGGCTGATCTCGACCGGCAGCGCCTGCATGATCAGGTGGGTGACCGGCAGGTTCTGCCGGAAGGAGTAGCCGAGGCAGGGCGCCGAGCAGTGCACCACGTTGGTGCCGTCGGTCAGCGTGCGCCCGAAGGCGATGCCGTGCAGCCAGTTGAGGTACTGCTTCCAGACCGGCAGGTCGAAGCCGTAGCGGTGCTCGATCAGCTTCAGGGTTGCCTGGTCCGGCGGGATCTTGCCGACGTAGTACAGAGCTGGTGAGACGTGGGCGAACTTGGGCCCGAGCTGGAAGATGAAGAACGTCAGGAAGCTGGCGGCCAGCAGCACCAGGATGCCGGCGAGGATCCGGCGAATGATGTATCTGATCATCGTGTCTCCGCGGGGGTGGCCGGCCCGATGTCACTCGGGCCGGCCACCCACACTGCCACCTCTCTGGTCGGCGGAAAAGGCTTCGCTATCTAGCGTGGGACGGCGGTCCTACTTGCCGTCGCTCACACCGATGTTGACGAAGTCGTAGTACGAGCCCAACGCGAAGTCGTTGCGCACGTTGGTCAGACGCGGGTTGCGGTAGTACAGCGTCTTGTCGTACAGGAACGGCAGCAGGACGGCCTGGCTCATGACCTCGGCGTCGAGCTGCTTGAACAGGTCGTCGTGCCGGCCGGTGCTCTGGGCAGCCTCGTGCAGCAGGTCGTCGACCTTCTTGTCCTTCAGCTGGTAGTAGTTGCCACCACCGGGCGGGGCGTTGCTCGCCGAGATGGAGGTCCAGAAACCGCCACCGGTCGGGTAGTCAGCACCCCAGCCGGCCTGCGCGATGCCGATGTTGTTCGCCTTGACGGTCTCCGGCTTGCCGATGTAGCCGCCGTAGTAGCCCGACTGGGCGTGCACCGCGGCGACGACCTTGATGCCGACCCGGGCCAGCGCCTGCTGGCTCGCGTTGAACACCGCCGGGCCACGGCCGGTGTTGACGTAGGCCTCCTTGATGGTGAAGCCGTTCGGCTTGCCGCACTGCTGCAGCTCGTCCTTGGCCTTGGTCAGGTCACCGGTGTTGTCCGCGCCGTCCGGGTACGGGTTGGCGTTCGGGTCGAAGCCCGGGACGGTCGGCTGGGTGCCGGTGTTGGCGATCTGGCCGCCCAGGCTGCCACCGCGGGCGCGGAGCAGGTCGGACTTGTTGATCGCGTAGAAGATCGCCCGGCGGCAGTGCACGTTCGGGATCACCGACGGGAAGACCGCGAAGTAGCGGACGTAGGAGGACACCGGGTCGTCGGCGTTCTTCTTCAGGTCCGGGCTGGTCGCAATCTTGGTCTGGAACGCGGTGTTGACACCACCGTCAGCGGTCGCGTCGGCGGTGCCGGCCTGCAGCTGCTGGTCGTTGTCGTCGGCGTTGGTGTTGATGCTGAGGGTGACCTTGTCGACCTTCGGCGTGCGGATCTTGTCCGTGGACTGCTGCCACTGGTCGTTCCTGACCCAGACGACCTTCTGCTCCGGCGTGTAGGAGGAGAACTTGAACGGGCCGTCGGACAGCGGGTGCAGGGTGTACTTCGCGCCGGCGTAGCTGCCGTTCTCGGTCAGCGGCACCGGAGCGGACGCCGGCAGCGTCATCAGGTAGTCGAAGTCCGGCGTCGAGGTGTTCAGCTTGAAGACCACGGTCTTGTCGTCCGGCGTGGAGATCTGGTCCAGGCCACCGGTCTTCTGCTTGTACGGGCCCGGGTAGGCCGGGTTGCCGCTGGCGTCGCACTTGTCGAGCAGGCACAGGTAGTACGAGGCCGGGCCGTTGCTGAAGAGGTCGGTCGCGAAGACGCGCTCCAGGCCGTACTTCACCTCCTGCGAGGTGACCGGCTGGCCGTTCTCCCACTTGGCGTCCTTCAGGTGGTACGTCCACTGGGTGAAGTCGGCGTTGTGCTCGCCCAGGCTGGTCGCCAGGTCGGGCTCGATGCCGACGTTGTTGGCGCCCGGCACCGAGGAGTAGCCGACCAGGGTCCGGGTGAACAGGCGCTGCATGTTCCAGCACCAGCCGTAGTAGGTGTTCGCCGGGTCCCACGAGTCGCAGTCACCGGTGGCGACCAGGTTCAGGCTGCCGCCGGTCTTGTCGGACTTGTTCACGAAGCCGACGGTGGCGGCGTTGAAGGCCGCGGCGACGCCCTGGTTCGAGCCGTTGGCGTTGCTCTGCGGCGCGCTGGAGTTGTTGTTGCCGTTTCCACCCCCGCTTCCGCAGGCGGTGACGATCATGGTCGCCGCAGCGGTCAAGCCGACCGCCACCGTGACCCTTCTGTTCAGCTGCATTGGTGTATCTCACCCTCCTAGGCGATCGGAACTACCGCCGGCTGATCAGGCCGGCCCGGCAGGTGCCGGATGAAACCCTCGCGATCAGGCGAAGGCCACAACTTCATCGACGACGCGGTTCATCGAACGGACTTCGGGTCGAGGGCATCGCGCAGCCCGTCTCCGAAGAGGTTGAAGGACAGCACGGTCAGGAACAGCGCGATACCGGGCCAGATCAGGAACGTCGGGTCGTTCTGGAAGAACGGCTGCGCGTCCGACAGCATCCCGCCCCAGGACGCGGTCGGCGGCTTCACCCCGACCCCGAGGAAGGACAGCCCGGCCTCGCCGAGGATGTAGACCGGGATGGTCAGCGTCAGCCAGACCAGCACCGGGCCGACGATGTTCGGCAGGATCTCGCGGGTGATGATGCGGAAGTCGCTGGCGCCCAGGCTGCGGGCCGCGTCGACGAATTCCTTCTCGCGCAGCGAGAAGACCTGGCCACGCACGATGCGGCCGAGGTAGGCGAAGCCGAAGAAGCCGAGCACGAAGATCACGGCCGAGAAGTTCAGGGTCTGCCCCGACATGCCCAGCAGCGACGGCGACGCGCTGATGATGGACAGCAGGGCCAGGGCGAAGAGCAGCACCGGGAAGGACAGCAGCACGTCCATGACCCAGGACAGCACCACGTCCCAGACGCCGCGGAAGTAGCCGGAGACCACGCCGACCAGCAGGCCGAGGACCAGCGACAGCAGCATCGCCGCGGTCGCGATCAGCATCGAGGTGCGGGATCCGGCGATGACCCGGGCCAGCACGTCGCGGCCGTTCAGCGGCTCGACGCCCAGCCAGTGGCTGGGGCTGGAGCCACCGAAGGTGCCGATCGGCATGCCGGTGTCCTCGCTGGTCAGCGAGGAGTGGAAGGCGTAGGGAGACTGGCCGTAGATCTTGGTGATCAGGGTGGCGAAGATGGCCACCAGCACCACGATGATGATGCCGACGCCACCGACCAGGGCGACCTTGTCCTGCTTGAGCTGCCGCCAGGCGATCTGCCGGAGCGATCTGCCCTGGATCTCCTCCTCCGACGACGCTTCGGAATCGAGACTGACCGCGGCGACTTCGAGATCGCCCTGGTTCAGTGTCATCGTGCGGCAGGCCTCCTTCGTATCGCAAGGCCCGCTGTTTACGGTCCTCGCCAGCCGGAAACGCTAGGTGGTCCGGGTAACGCGGTGACAACTTTGCCCACACCTCGACCAGATCGTGATCGAAGGGTGACCAGCGCTGCCGGACATTAGCTGATTGCGGGGATTGGCAGAAGAGGGGCGGGGGTCTGACATGGCTAAGGCAGACCCCCGCCCCTCATCGAGCGGAACTCGCACCCGGCCCGGATGAACCACCGGGCCGCCCCGTCGTGCGGTTGTGGAGTTGTCGAACTACCGGGAAGAAGTTACTTCTTGAAGCCGATCGAGGTGTAGTCGACGTCGGCGAACCCGAAGGAACCGTAGTTCACCAGGTTGGACTTGGTCGCAACCAGGTCCGGCCGCTGGTACAGCGGCACCGAGTGACCCTCCTCCCAGATCTTCTGGTCGATCTGGTAGGTCAGGTCGGTCGCCTTGTTCGGGTCCAGCTCCGAGACGGCCTGCGAGTACAGGGTGTCGATGTCCTTGTTACCGATCTTGGCGTAGTTCTGGTCGCCGTCGCTGGTGTAGATCGACTGGGCCGAGGAGATCGGGAACGGGGTGCCGATCCAGCTGAAGATGGTCAGGTCGAACTTGCCCACCTGCACGTAGTCCGGGAAGAACGGGTCGGACGGGACCGACTTGATCGTCACCTTGATGCCGGCCTCCTGCAGCGCCTTCTGCTGCAGCGCGGCCTCGTCCGAGGAGGTCTTCACACCGTCCGGGATGATGAAGGTCAGGTTGATCGGCTTGCCGTCCTTGGCGTAGACGCCGTCGGAGCCCTTGGTGAAGCCGTCGGACTCCAGCAGCGAGTCGGCCTTGGCCACGTCGCGGTTGCAGAAGTCGCCGCAGGTCGACTTGTACTGCGACTGGTTGTTCATCCAGATGTGGCTGTCCAGCACGGTGGCCGGCCAGTCCAGCGGGCCGAGCAGGGTCTTGGCGTCACCGACCCGGTCGAGGCTCAGCATGACGGCCTGGCGCACCTTGAGGTCGGACATGACCCCGGTGTTGCCCAGGTCGATGTGCCGCCAGTTCGGGCCACCCGCCTTGTGGATGCTCACGCCCGGGGTCGCCTTGACGGTGGCGTAGGTGGCCACGCTCGAGCCGACGTCGACGAAGTCGACCTGGTTCGACTGCAGTGCCTTGGCCTGGGCGGACTGGTCGATGGTGATGTACTGGATCTTGTCCAGCTTGGCCGGCCGGCCCCACCACTTGTCGTTGTGGACCAGGGTGATCGTCTTGGCGGTCTTGTCGATCGAGGAGACCTTGAACGGGCCACCGGCGAGCAGCGGGCCGTTGACCCACGACTTGTTGAAGGTGGTCGGGGTGGCGTTCAGCGAGGCCGGGGTGATCGGGCTGAACAGCGACTTCCAGTCCGGGTAGGTGGTCTTGAAGGTGACCACCACGTCCTGGTCGGTGTCACCCTTGGCCACGCTGGTGATATTCGCGTAACCGTTGGTGGACGCCGGCTGGAAGGTCTTGTTGGTGCCGTTCATCGCCGACCACATGGACGCGAAGTCCTTGTAGGTGATCGGGGTGCCGTCGCTCCAGACCGCCTTCGGGTTCAGGTGGTAGTGGATCGTCTGCGGGCTGGTGGAGGTCTGCTCGGCCTTGTCCACCACGTCGGTGTTCAGGGTCGGCGTGCTGCCCGCGTCGAAGTGCCAGACGACCGGCAGCGTCGCGACCATGATGTTGTTGACGTTGATGTCGTTGCCGTTGACCGTGTACAGGTTGAAGTCCGGCGGGAAGCTGTCGATCGGCCACCGCAGAGTTCCGCCCGACGGAACCTGGTCGTAGGCCATCGGGTTGATGTCGTTCTGGGTCGACGACGCTTGCGCCTTCTTGCCCGTGGTCTTGCCGCTGCTGCTGGAACCCTTCGAGCCCCCGCACGCGGCCAGGGCGAGGGACGCCGCGACGATCGCCACGACCCCAACCTTGCCGAACACCCTCACACTTCCTCCAATTGAACTGACTGTCTGTCAGGAACGAACCGCGCGCTATGAGCGGGTTCCTGGTACTTGCTACGCACTCCGGCGCCTGCTGGCTAGTCCCGTTGCCGAATCGGTATCGACCGGATAGGAAACCGAACCATGCCCCGCCGATGCCGGTGACCCGGCGCGCAGTCGAAGAGGAACCCTACTGCCACACGGCAGTGGTGTCACTGCTCAAACCACGTCGCGGACCTTAACAAAATGGCATGCTGCCTGATGGTCGGCACCTAAATCAGACAATCGCGGATCTTCGCCACGACAGACCGCTCGTTCGTCCTCGTTCAGCTGGTTGGCGAAGACGAAACACCGCGACGAGAACCGGCAACCGCTCGGGATGTCCGACGGGCTGGGCAGGTCCCCGGTGAGCAGGATCCGCTGCCGGCTGCGCTCCTTCTCCGGGTCCGGCAGCGGGATCGCCGACAGCAGCGCCTGGGTGTACGGGTGCGACGGGGCGTTGAAGATGCTCGCAGTGTCGCCGATCTCGACCACCCGGCCGAGGTACATCACGGCCACCCGGTCGGCGATGTGCCGGACCACCGAGAGGTCGTGCGCGACGAACAGGTAGCTCAGGCCCATCTTGACCTTGAGCTCGTCGAGGAGGTTGATCACGCCGGCCTGGATCGAGACGTCCAGCGCCGACACCGGCTCGTCGAGCACGATCAGCTTCGGGTCCAGGGCCAGTGCCCGGGCGATGCCGACCCGCTGGCGCTGGCCGCCGGAGAACTCCGCCGGGTACCGGTTGGCATGCTCGGGACGCAACCCGACCAGCGAGAGCAGCTCCCGGGTGCGCTTGGCGATCTGGGCACTCGGGTGCTTCTGCACCCACATCGGCTCGGCCAGGATGTCGCCGATCGGCATCCGCGGGTCGAGCGAGGCCATCGGGTCCTGGAAGACGATCGAGAGGTCCGCCCGCATCCGGCGCCGGTCCTCCCGGCTGAGCTTCTTGGTGTCCTTGCCGAGCACCACGATCCGGCCCTGCTGGGGTTCCAGCAGGTTCATGATCTCCATGATCGTGGTGGTCTTGCCACAGCCGGACTCGCCCACCAGGCCGAGGGTCTCACCCTGTCTGATGTCGAGGCTGACACCGTCCACGGCGCGCACCGCGCCCACCGTCCGGCGGATCACCGAGCCCTTCTTGATCGAGAACTCCCGCCGCAGGTCGTCGAGCTGGAGCACCACCTCGCGCTCGCTGCGGTCGATCGCGATCAGCTCGTTCGGCGGCAGCTCCGGCCGGACGAAGACGTCGGCCGCGGTCCAGTTGCGCTGCGCGATCTCCAGGCTGCGGTGGCAGGCGGCGAAGTGCGCGTCCCGGTCGGTCGGATCCAGCCCCGGCTCGGCGGTGCGGCACTTCTCGACCGCGATCGGGCAGCGCGGAGCGAACGGGCAGCCCGCCGGCAGCCCGACCAGCGACGGCGGGGTGCCCTCGATCGGGATCAGCGGCTCCTTCTCGGTCACGTCCATCCGCGGGATGGAGCCGAGCAGGCCCATCGTGTAGGGCATCCGCGGTTGATAGAAGATCTTGTCCACCCCGGCGGTCTCGACCGCCTTGCCGGCGTACATGACCATCACCCGGTCGGCGAAGCCGGCGACCACGCCGAGGTCGTGGGTGATCAGCACGGTGGCCGCGTTGGTGACCTCCTTGGCCTTCTTCAGCACCTCGAGCACCTGCGCCTGGATGGTCACGTCCAGGGCGGTGGTCGGCTCGTCGGCGATGATCAGGTCGGGGTCGTTGGCGATCGCCATCGCGATCATGGCGCGCTGGCGCATGCCGCCGGAGAACTCGTGCGGGAACGACGAGGCGCGCAGCTTCGGGTTCGGGATGCCCACCAGGTCGAGCAGTTCGACCGCGCGGCGTTCGGCCTGGGCCTTGCCGACCTTCTGGTGGATCAGCACCGCCTCGGCGATCTGGTCGCCGATGGTGTAGACCGGGGTCAGCGCCGAGAGCGGGTCCTGGAACACCATCGAGATGCCGGAGCCGCGCAGCTTCGACAGCCGCTTGTCGTTCATCGCCAGCAGGTCGTCGCCCTTGAACCGGATCTGGCCGGTGATCGTGGCGTTGCCGGGCAGCAGGCCCATCACCGCCAGCGAGCTCACCGACTTGCCGGAGCCGGACTCGCCCACGATGGCCAGCGTCTCGCCCGGGTTGATCGAGTAGCTGACCCCGCGGACGGCCCGCACCTTGCCCGCCTCGCTGCCGAAGGTGACCGTCAGGTCGCTCACCTCGAGCAGCGGGGTCGCCGTGCCGTCCTTCAGGTTGTGGCCGTTGTGCTGGATCGGGGTCGCGTCGGGATGGGTCACAGTCGGCTTGCTCCGGAAGTCGGGTCGATGGCGTCGCGCAGCGCGTCGCCGATCAGGCTGACGCTGAGCACGGTGATGATGAGGAAGATGCCCGCGAACATGAACACGTGCGGGTAGGTGGTGGCCAGGTTCTGCGAGTCGGCGATCACGGTGCCGAGCGAGACGTCCGGCGGCTGGACACCGAAGCCGAAGAAGCTCAGGCCGGTCTCGGCCAGCACGGTGGCACCGACGTTGATGGTCACGTCGACGATCAGCAGCGAGGCCATGTTGGGCAGCAGGTGCCGCCGGATGATGGTGAAGGCCGGCACCCCCATGAACCGGGCCGCCTGCACGTACTCGCGCTCCCTGAGGCTCATCGTCATGCCGCGCACCACCCGGCCGGTGATCATCCAGCCGAACACCGACAGCAGCAGCACCAGCCAGAGCCAGCTGTGCCCGGACAGCACCGGCGACAGCACGGCCAGGATCAGGAAGCCGGGCAGCACCAGCAGCAGGTCGATGATCCAGACCACCACGATGTCGACCGCCTTGCCGAAGTAACCGGCGATGGACCCGGCGATCGCGGCGATGCTGGTGGTGACCAGCGCCGCGACCAGGCCGATGACGAGCGACTTCTGCAGGCCCTTCAGGGTGCGGGCGTAGACGTCGCGACCGATGTCGTCGACGCCGAAGAAGTGGTTGCTGCTGGGGCCGGCCAGGATGTTGGCCTGGTCGAAGTCGTCGTAGCGCCAGTGGGTCAGGTGCGGCCCGACGTAGGCGAGCAGGAACATCAGCACCAGCACGATCAGGCCCAGCAGGCCGGACTTCTGCCGGAAGAACCGCTTGGCGATCAGCCGGCCGCGCGAGATGGTGTCGGCCTCGACCGTCTCCTGGGCGGTCGCGTCCGGGTTCTCGACCGAGGGTGGGGCGACCTCGAAGATCTCCTGGGGTGACATGGACATCTGCGGCGAACCCCTTACTTGGACCGGACGCGCGGGTCGAGCGCGGCGTAGAGGATGTCGGAGAGCAGGCCCGAGAGCAGCACCAGCACCGAGGTGAAGCACGCGACCGCGGCGACCGCGTTGACGTCGTGCTGCTGCACCGACAGGACCAGGTACTCGCCCATGCCGTGCCAGCCGAACAGGTTCTCGGTGAAGATCGCGCCGGTCAGCAGCAGGCCGAAGGAGTAGGCGAAGAACGTCACGATCGGGATCAGCGCGGTCCGCACGCCGTGCTTGAACAGGGCCCGCTGCCGGGTCAGGCCCTTGGCCCGCGCGGTCCGCAGGAAGTCGCTGCCCAGCACGTCGAGCATCGAGCTGCGCTGGTAGCGGCTGAAGTAGGCCACCCCGAACAGGGTCAGCGTGATGGTCGGCATCACCAGCCGGCGCAGCCGGTCGGTCCAGAAGGACACGCCGTGCAGCGTCGAGTCGTACTCACCGGTGGCCGGGAACAGCCACGCCGAGCCGCCCTTGTGGTAGAGCCAGACGAACAGGGTCTGGACCAGGATGATCATGACCACGGTGGGCGTGGCGAGCAGTACGTAGGAGACCACCGTGGAGCCCACGTCAATCGGTTTTCGTTGTCGGACCGCGCCTATCACGCCGACCAGCACCCCGCCGAGGGCGCCGAAGACGGTGCCGAGCAGCAGCAGCCGCAGGCTGACGCCGACCCGGCGCTTCATCTCGGAGGAGACCTGCTCGTCGCCGACGATCACCTTGCCGAAGTCGCCGTGCACGACGCCCTTGAGCCAGCGCTCGTAGCGCACCAGCACCGGGGTGGACGGGTCGGCGTTGCGCTCCTGCAGCTGGGCGTGGATCGACGCGGCCGGGATCGGCGGGTTCCGGCCCTCGTACCTGGCCCGCGGGTCGAGCGTCAGCGAGCCGAGGATGTACGCCAGGCTGGTCGCGATGAACACCAGAACCAGGTAGTTCACGAATCGCCGGGCAATGAACTTGAGCATCGATCCATCCAAGAGGTTCCGTACTGCCACATCAGCGACGCACCGACGGTGCTCGCCACTGCACTTGAGCGGGGACTGTAGCCGACGTCTATAACCGTCCTGTCACGTCGGCCACAAATCGGCCGTTCGTCCCGGCCCAATCCTGATTCGCCAGATCGGGCGCCCGGACCCAGCGAATCTCCCGGTGCTCCAGGGCCCTGGGCTCCGGCGAACCGGCCGCGAGACGGGCCTCGAAGAGGATAAGCAATGCCCGGTCGGGCAGTTGCTGCCGACCCAGTTCGGCGCCCACCTCGACCCGCGCGCCGAGCTCCTCGGCGATCTCGCGGACCAGCCCGGCCGGTGGCGTCTCGCCCCGTTCCAGCTTGCCCCCGGGGAACTCCCAGCGGCCGGCCAGCTCGGCCGGATGGTCGCGGCAGCCGATCAGCACCGTGCCGTCGCGGACGATGGCGGCGGCCACGATCACCAGCCGGCCGGCCCGCCGCTCGATCTCGGCCAGCCGACCGGTCAGCCGGGACAGCGCCAGCCGCCGGGGACGCCGGTCGAGCGGCGCCCGGTGCTGCTCCAGCGTGACCAGCGTGCCGACCGCCAGCCCGGTCACCACCGCGGTGACCCGGCGGGGCAGCCTGGCGGTCTCGGCGGTCACCGCGGCCGGCTCGGCCGGGATCAGCTCGGCGACCCGCAGCACCCGGCGACCCGGCCGCCCGGGCGACCTCACCGGGACGGCTGGCGGCGGTCGGCCAGGAACGGGTAGCGGTCGCGGATCCGCTTCAGCTCGCCCGGATCGGCGTCGCACACCAGCACCGTCTCGGCCAGGCCGCCCTCGGCGAGCGGGCGGCCGAGCGGGTCCAGCACGACCGAGTCGCCCAGGTAGCGGATGCCGTCGCCCTCCCCCACCCGGTTGACGCCCACCACGTAGGCCTGGTTCTCGATGGCGCGGGCGCGCAGCAGGGCCCGCCAGTGCTCGCGCCGCGGTTCGGGCCAGTTCGCCACCACCACGTAGAGGTCGGTGTCGGCGGCCAGCGCCCAGAACTCGTCGGCGAAGCGCAGGTCGTAGCAGATGAACACGCTGACCCGCAGGTCCTCCACCGGCACCGTCAAGAACTCGGTGCCGGCCCGGTACTGCTCGTGCTCGCCGGCGTAGCTGAACGGGTGGATCTTGGCGTAGCGGTGCAGCTGGCCGTCCGGGCCGGCCAGCACCGCGACGTTCTCGGCCCGCCGGCCATCGCCGGGCCGGTCGACCCACTGGGCGATCGAGCCGACCAGCCACACACCGTGCTCGGCGGCCTGGGCGACGAGGAACCGCTCGTTGTCGCCACCCGGCTCCTCGGCGATGGCGTCCGGGTTCATCGAGAAGCCGGTCGCGTACATCTCGCTGAGCACCAGCAGCCGGGCACCGCCGGCCACCGCCTGCCCGATCAGCGGGACGAGCCGGCGCCGGGTCGCCGCGCCGTCCTCCCAGGCGATGTCGTGCTGGATCGCCGCCACCTTCATCTCGCAACCCCCTCCAACCGGGTGAGCGCCTCGGCCAGTATCGCCGGTTGCTTGCAGAAGGCCAGCCGGGCGTAGCGGTCGACGTCGGAGTCGTAGAAGACCCGGGTCGGGATGGCGACCACGCCGGCCCGCTCGGGCAGCGCCCGGCACCAGGCCTCGGCCCCGCCGCCCAGGTCGATCGTGGCGAAGTAGGTGGCCTGCGGCGCCAGCACCTCGAAGCCGAGCCGGGCCAGGCCACCGGTGAGCAGGTCACGGCGCAGCCGCAGCTGCTCGGCGGCCCCGGCATAGAAGTCCGGCCCGAGCCGCAGCCCCTCCGCGACCGCGTACTGGAACGGGCCGCTGCCGACGAAGGTCAGGAACTGCTTCACCGCCCGCACCCGGTCCAGCAGGGCGGCCGGCCCGCACGCCCAGCCGACCTTCCAGCCGGTGACGCTGAAGGTCTTGCCGGCGCTGGAGATCGTCACGGTCCGCTCGGCCATGCCCGGCAGGGTGGCGATCGGCACGTGCTCGCCGGCCATCACCAGGTGCTCGTAGACCTCGTCGGCGACGACCACCAGGTCGTGCTCGGCGGCCAGCCCGGCCAGCACCACCAGCTCGGCGCGGGTGAACACGGTGCCGGTCGGGTTGTGCGGGGTGTTGAGCAGCAGCACCCGGGTGGCGGGCGTGATCGCGGCCCGCAACTCGGCCTCGTCGAAGCTCCAGCGGCCGGCGTCCGGGCGCAGCGTGACCACCCGCCGCCGCGCGCCGCCCAGGGCGATGCAGGCGGCGTAGGAGTCGTAGTACGGCTCGAAGGTGACCACCTCGTCGCCCGGCTGGGTGAGGCCGAGCAGCGCCGCGGCGATCGCCTCGGTGGCGCCGACGGTGACCAGCACCTCGGCGTCGGGGTCGACCTGCAGGCCGTACCAGTCGCGCTGGTGGTCGGCTATGGCGTGGCGCAGCTCGGGCACGCCCGGCCCGGGTGGGTACTGGTTGCCCCGGCCCTCGGCGATCGCCCGCCGGGCCGCCTCCAGCATCAGCTCGGGGCCGTCGGTGTCCGGGAAGCCCTGGCCCAGGTTGACGCTGCCGGTACGTACGGCCAGCGCCGACATCTCGGCGAAGATCGTCGTACCGAAGGCATCCAGGCGACCGGGCCGCGCACTCGTCGTCACGACAGGCAGCCTAGGTCGTGCGGCGCGCACGCGGAATGCACCTTATCGATGGATCTCGCCGGATACCGATCGCGGGACCGGCCAGCTTGCGGGCCGAGAGCCCTTGCCGTGCTGCTGGTGTAGCGCTGTAATTGTGTAATCACATCAGGAGGTACGTCATGTTCCACAACACGGATGAGGGCCCGGGGCACCGCGGCCCGGGTGGGTACGGCCGGGGCGGGCACGGGCCGGGCGGGCACGGTGTCGGCGGGCACGGTGGCCCACGGCGCGGCGGGCGCGGGTTCGGCCGGCCGGGCGGCTGGCAGCACGCCGACCTGCCCCCGGCCGACGACGCGGCCTCGTGGTTCGTCGGGCGGCTGCCCACCGGCTGGTTCGTCGGTGAGCCTGAGGTCAGCGTCGACCGGGAGGAGATCGTCGTGACCGGCGAGCTGCCGCCGGTCGAGTCGGGCGACACCGAGACCGCGGCGGCCGCGGCGGACGGCCGGATCAGCCGGTTCCGGGAGGAGACCCGGGCCGAACGGATCCGGATCGCCGAGGAGGCCGAGGCCCGGTACGGCCGGAAGGTGGCCTGGGGCGCCCGGATCGGCGACACCCGGGTGCTGTTCAGCCACCTGTCGGTGCCGGTCATGACCCGGCTGCGCCAGCCGCAGCGCCAGGTCCTCGACACCCTCGTCGACGCCGGCATCGCCCGGTCGCGGTCGGAGGCGCTGGCCTGGGCCGTCGAGCTGGTCGGCCAGCACACCGAGGAGTGGCTGGCCGACCTGCGCACCGCGATGGCCGAGGTCGACAAGCTGCGGGCCCGGGGCCCCGACCTCTGAGCCGCGGCGGCCGGCGGGTTACGCCTTGGCCCGCCGGCCGCGCTGCTTCTCGCGGTCCTGCTGGGAGAGGATCACCTTGCGCAGCCGGACGGTTTCCGGCGTGACCTCGACGCACTCGTCCTCGCGGCAGAACTCCAGCGACTGCTCCAGCGAGAGCTTGCGGGGCGGCACCAGCTTCTCGAAGTCGTCACCGGTCGAGGACCGCATGTTGGTGAGCTTCTTCTCCTTGGTGATGTTGACGTCCATGTCGTCGGCGCGGGAGTTCTCCCCCACCAGCATGCCCTCGTACACCTCGGTGGTGGGCTCGACGAACAGGGTGCCCCGCTCCTGCAGGTTGATCATCGCGAACGGTGTCGCCACGCCTGCCCGGTCGGCGACCAGCGAGCCGGAGTTGCGGGTGCGCAGCTCGCCGAACCACGGCTCGTAGTCCTCGAAGACGTGGTGGATGATGCCGGTTCCCCTGGTATCGGTGAGGAATTCGGTCCGGAAGCCGATCAGGCCGCGGGACGGCACCAGGAACTCCATCCGGATCCAGCCGGTGCCATGGTTGGTCATCGTCTCCATCCGGCCCTTGCGGACGGCGAGCAGTTGCGTGATCGCACCGAGGTATTCCTCCGGGGCGTCCACGGTGAGCCGCTCGACCGGCTCGTGCACCTTGCCGTCGACGGTCCGGGTGACGACCTGCGGCTTGCCCACGGTGAGCTCGAAGCCCTCCCGGCGCATCTGCTCGACCAGGATCGCCAGCGCCAGCTCGCCGCGGCCCTGCACCTCCCAGGCGTCCGGCCGGTCGGTGGGCAGCACCCGCAGCGAGACGTTGCCGATCAGCTCGCGGTCCAGCCGGTCCTTGACCAGCCGGGCGGTGACCTTGGAGCCCTTCACCCGTCCGGCCAGCGGCGAGGTGTTGGTGCCGATGGTCATCGAGATGGCCGGCTCGTCCACCGTGATCAGCGGCAGCGGGACCGGGTTCTCCAGGTCGGCCAGGGTGTCGCCGATCATGATCTCGGGGATGCCGGCGATCGCGATGATGTCGCCGGGGCCGGCCTGTTCGGCGGGCTTGCGTTCGAGTGCCTCGGTCATCAGCAGCTCGGAGATCTTGACCCGCTCGATGGTGCCGTCGTGCCGGCACCAGGCCACCTGCTGGCCCTTGCGGATGGTGCCCTGGAAGACCCGGCACAGCGCGATCCGGCCCAGGAACGGCGAGGCGTCGAGGTTGGTCACGTGCGCCTGCAGCGGCGCGCCCTCGCGGTAGGCCGGGGCCGGGATGGTGCGCAGGATGGTGGAGAACAGCGGCTCGAGGTTGTCGGAGTCGGGCAGCTCGCCGTTGCCCGGCCGGTTCAGCGAGGCGCGGCCGTCGCGGGCGCAGGCATAGACGATCGGGAAGTCGATCTGCTCCTCGCTGGCGTCGAGGTCGAGGAACAGCTCGTAGGTCTCGTCGATCACCTCGGCGATCCGGCTGTCCGGCCGGTCCACCTTGTTGATGACCAGGATGACCGGCAGCTTGGCGGTCAGGGCCTTGCGCAGCACGAACCGGGTCTGCGGCAGCGGCCCCTCGGAGGCGTCGACCAGCAGCACGATGCCATCGACCATGGACAGCCCGCGCTCGACCTCGCCGCCGAAGTCGGCGTGGCCGGGGGTGTCGATGATGTTGATGACCAGCTGCTCACCGCCCGGCGCGACGTAGTTCACCGCGGTGTTCTTGGCGAGGATGGTGATGCCCTTCTCGCGCTCCAGGTCGTTGGAGTCCATCACCCGGTCGTCGACGTCCTGGTTGGCGCGGAAGGCGCCGGTCTGCCAGAGCATCGCGTCGACCAGGGTGGTCTTGCCGTGGTCGACGTGCGCCACGATGGCGACGTTGCGGATGCTCTCCCGGACGGCGTCGTTGGGGACGGCATGGCGGGTGGAACTGCCGGCCTCGGCAGCGTGCTGGGGCATGTGAGCCTCTCTCATCGGTTACTGCTGGTGGTGCGGGGGCCCGGTCGGGCCGCGGGTCAGGCCTCGGGCGCCGGGCTGGCGGGACCGGCCCGGCGGCGCTCGCGCAGCAGGTACCCGATCGCGCCGAGGTAGGTGAGGGCGCCGAAGGTGGCGACCACCGACGCGGTCGGGTCCCAGTGGCCGGGCAGCGCGGTGACCTCGACGCTCTTCGGGTCGTACGTCACCCGGTGCACGTCGGCGGTGTGCCAGCGCGGGTCACCGAGCAGCGGCAGGTTCCTGATGGTGTGGTCGTCGCTGGTGAACAGCCCGCCGAACGAGCAGAAGCCCTGGCTGCAGGAGCGCGGCTGCACGACGAACGTGCCGCGGATGCCGGCCGGCTTCTTGCCCAGGTGGTGGGCGACGTTGTTGCCGGCGGTGTAGATGGTGGCCAGGCAGAGCAGCGGGAAGATCACCCAGAACAGCCACCCGGCCACCCGGCGCGCACCGGGGAAGGACATCGCGACCAGCTGGCCGGACGCCTCCGCCTGCCGGGACGCGGCCGCCTGCGCGTGCCTGCTGCCCGGGCCGGCACCGCCGGCGCGCGGCGCCCCGGCGGGCGGCGGGGTGGACTGTTCGGTCGACATGAGGCGTCCATTCTCCCATCCCGGCGGGGGTGCTCCGGCTCACCCGGCGGTCGGGAACCCTCAGGGCCGCGGCGGCAGCTCCGGGGCGCGCAGGGACGGCCGGCCGGCGGGATCCGGCCGGGCCGGCGCGGGGCGCCGCTCCAGCTCGGCCAGCAGGTGGTCGATGCCCGCCTGCAGCACCGGGTCGGCGCCAGCAGCCCAGGCCTGCGGCGGCGTCGGCACCACCTGGTCCGGTTCGATGCCGTAGTTCTCCACGCCCCAGCCGAAGCGTTCCAGCCAGAAGGCGTACCGCGGCTGGGTGACCCGGCTGCCGTCCACCAGCCGGTACCGGCCGTCGATGCCGATCACCCCGCCCCAGGTGCGCTCCCCGATCACCGGGCCGAGGCCGAGCGATTGGAACGCGGCGTTGACGATGTCGCCGTCCGAACCGGCCCACTGGTCGGCCAGCGACACCACCGGGCCGAGCGGGGCGGCGCTCGGGTAGCTCGACGGGCTGCGGTGCCGGGCAGTGGTCCAGCCGATCACCCGGCGGGACAGCTTCTCCAGGATCAGCTGCGAGGTGTGGCCGCCACCGTTGCCCCGGGTGTCGACGATGAGCGCGTCCCGTCCCATCTCGACGGCCAGGTCCCGGTGGAAGGCGGCCCAGCCGGCCGACATCATGTCCGGCACGTGCAGGTACCCGATCCGGCCGCCGCTCGCCTCGCGGGCCAGCCGGCGCCGGCCGGCCACCCAGTCCAGGTAGCGCAGTTCGAGCTCGTCCGGCAGCGGGGTGACCACCACCGAACGCCGCCGGCCGTCCCGCGCCACCAGCAGCTCCACCGGCTTGTCGGCGGTGCCGCGCAGCAGCGGCGCGGGTCCGCTGCCGCCGACCGGCCGGCCGTTGACCGCCAGCAGCATGTCACCGGCCCGGACGTTCACGGCCGGCGCCGCCAGCGGGGCGCGGGCGGCCCGGGCGGAGTTGTCGCCGGGGACCACCCGGTGTACCCGCCAGCTGCCGTCGGGGTCACGGCCCAGGTCAGCCCCCAGGAAGGCCGGCGCCGCCGGGCCCGGCGGCGCCGGCACCGGCATGAAGTAGGCGTGCGAGGTGGCGGTCTCGCCGTTCAGCTCCCAGATGAGGTCGGCCAGGTCGTCCCGGGTGGCCAGCGCCGGCACCAGCTGCCGGTACTTGTCCACCGCCGCGTCCCAGTCGAGGTCGCCCAGCGCCGGATGCCAGTAGTGCTCGCGCATCAGCTGCCCGGTCTCGGCGAGCATCTGCGCCCACTCCGCGGCCGGGTCGATCGTGAGCCGGATCCGGTCGAGGTCGATCTCGACCACCTCCGGGTCCTCGGCGGTGGCCGACCGGCCGGCCGGGACCAGCCGCAGCGCCTCGCGGTCCCGGAGCACCAGCCGGGTGCCGTCGCCGCTGGGGCGGGCATCGTCGTGGTGGGCGGCCAGCTCGACCTGGGTCCGCTTGGCCAGGTCCCACAGCTGCAGGCTGGGCCGCACGTCGTCGCCCGGCCGGCGGGACTCGCCAAGCTCGCCGGCGATCGGCCGCTCGGCCCAGACGAACCCGCCGGCGACCGCGTGCAGCCGCACGTACCGGCCGGCCCGGACGGGGAACGGCACCACCCGGTCGGCGATCCCGTCCAGGTCGACCCGCACCGGCCGGGCACCGGGCTGTCCCTCGCCGGCCTGGTCGCCGGCCGCCGGAGGACCGCCGACCGGCTGGCCGGCCAGCTCGGGGTCGAACGGCGACGGGGTGTCGGCAGCCAGTGGCACCAGGTAGGGCCGGCTCGCCGCCGCGAACGACAGGTCGAACACCTGGGCGTCGTACACCGGGTCGAAGGTGCGCACCGAGAGGAAGGCCAGGTAGTCACCGTCCGGGCTGAAGGTCGGGTCGGTGTCGACGAAACGTTCCCGGGTCACCGGTGTCACCCGGCCGGTGGCGAGCTCGCACAGCCGGATCGAGCGGGTCTCCGGGGTCGCTTCGGGCACCGAGCACGCCAGCCAGGCCGAGTCCGGCGACCAGGCCAGCCCGCTGACGTCGCCGTGCGGGTTGGCCAGCAGCTCGGTGAGCGTGCCGTCGGCCACCGAGAGCACCAGCAGCCGGCCGTCGTGGGTGGCGACCGCCAGCCGCCGGCCGTCCGGCGCCGCGACCAGCTCCAGCACCCGGCCGACCTGCCCGGCGCCGAACCGGCGCACCTCGCCGTCCGGTGCGGCCAGCTCGATCGAATCGGGGCCGTCGGCGCTGGTCACGTAGCCGATCGCGGGCAGGCCCGGGCCGGTCGGCTCACCGATCAGCGTCGGCAGCCGGTGCCGCACCCCCGGTTCGGCGGCCACCGCGCGGGCCGGGCCGTTGCGGTGGGTCAGCCAGACGATCATGCCGCGCACCTCGAGCGCGCTCGCCCGGCCGGATCCGTCCACCGCGTAGTCGCCCAGGTGCGGGCCCGGCAGCAGCACGAACGGTTCCCGGCCGGCCCGGCCGCCGGGCAGCTCGATCGGCAGCCGGCGGGGGCGGCCGTCGGCGGCCAGGTCCTCGATCAGCCAGATCTCGCCGGCGTGCTGGTAGACCAGGCGCTGCCCGTCGCCGGCCAGCTGGCGGGCGTAGTACCGGTCGTGGTCGGTGTGCCGGCGCAGGTCACCACCGCCGGCGTCCACCGAGTAGACGTTCTGGTGACCCTCGAAGTCGGCCAGGAAGGCGAACCGGTCGCCTACCGCGACCGGATCGGTCTTCGGGCCGGGCAGCTCGGGCAGCAGCGGGACGAAGTCCGCGCCGCCGGCCGGAGCCAGCCACAGCCGCCCGGCGTTGCCGCCGCGGTACCGCTTCCAGTGGGCGGGATCCTTGCCCGAGCCGTTGCCCACCAGCACCGCGCCGTTCGAGCTGACGGTAATGCCGTTGATCGGGCCGTACGGCAGCGGCTGTGCGACCGGCTCCGCCTCGGCCGGGTCGAGGGCCCAACCCCAGCGCTCGTCCCGGCTCGGCCGGCCGGCGGAGGAGGAGAGCACCAGCCGCCCGTCCGGCAGGAAGCCGAGCAGCTGCACCCGCTCGTCGCCGAGGTGGCTGAGCTGCCGGACCGGGCCACCGCCGACCGGCAGGGCGAACGCCTCGGGCACGCCGGCACGCCGGGACAGCCAGGCGACGGTGGCACCGTCCGGCGACAGCCGCGGCCGGCTCACCGGGCAGCGGTCGGCGGTCAGCCGCGACGCGAGGCCGCCGGCCCCGGAAGCCAGCCAGACGTCGTCGTCGGCGGCGAACACCAGCCGGTCACCGACCAGGTGTGGAAAGCGCAGGTACGAGGGAGTGGCCGTCATACGGGCGACCTTAGCGACCCACAACGACAACTTTCGGGCGATCGGCGACCGTCACCCGCCGTGGGCGGCGTCGACCAGCCGCGCCCACTGCGCCAGCACCCGGCGCCGGCGCCGGGAGTCGTCGCGCAGCACGTCGGCCAGGCCGAGCCCGCGGGCCAGGTCGAGGGTGGCCTGCACGGTCTCGCGCACCCCCGGCACCGACTCGTCGACCTCCAGCAGCCGGACCGCGATCGCGTGGCTGCGCCGGCCCAGCTCGGCCTCCAGCGGGATCAGCCGGGCCCGCAGCGCCTCCTCGGAGGTGGCCGCCGTCCACACCTGCAGGGCGGCACGGAACAGCGGGCCGGTGTAGATGCCGACGATCAGCTCCAGCACCGCCTCGGTGCGGCCCGGGCCGACCGGCAGCCGGTCCGCGGCGGCGGACAGCTCGGTCAGCCGCTGCTCGGTGATGTGGTCGATCACCGCCTCGAACAGCGACTCCCGGGTCGGGAAGTAGTGCTGCGCGGCACCGCGGGACACCCCCGCCCGGCCCGCCACCAGGGCCACCGAGGTGGCCGTCCAGCCGACCTGGGCGAGCGAGGCGACGGCCGCGTCCAGCAGCCGGCGCCGGGTCAGCCGGCTGCGGTCCTGCTGCGGCTGCCTGGGCAGCGGGACGGTCACGCCGGTTCCGCCGCCGCGCCGGCGCCGTCCGCCGGCACGATCACCGCGAGCAGGTCCCCCACCGCGACCTGGCTGCCCGGGCCGACCGGCAGCTCGCCGATCACCCCGTCCTCGGCGGCGGCCACCGGATGCTCCATCTTCATCGCCTCGATCCAGAGCAGCGGCTGCCCCCGGCGGACCCGGTCACCGGCCGCCACCGCCAGCCGGAGCACCGAGCCGGGCAGCGGGGCGAGCAGCGAGCCGGTCGGCGCCGCGGCCGCCGGGTCGGTGAACCGGGGCAGCAGGGTGAACGCCGCCGACCCGTCCGGCCCATCCACCCAGCACCGGTCGCCGTGCCGGCTCACCCGCAGCCGGGACTGCACGCCCGCGACCGACAGCACCACCTCGTCGGGCCCGGCGGCGACCACCTCGGGCCCGTCCACCAGCTCGATGCCCGCCCGCCGGTGCCAGTAGGCGATCTCGTGCCGGCCACCGTGGCCGGCCACCGCCCGTCGCTGGGGCGTGGTGGGCACGTTGCGCCAGCCGCTCGGCAGGTCGGCGAGCACGGTGCCCGCCGCCCGATCGGACGCCGCCGCCGCCAGGGCGGCCGCCGCGGCGTACCGGCGTTCCAGGTCCCCGGCGACCAGCGGCGCGGCCAGTTCCGCGGCCGCCAGCAGCGCGGTGTCGGCGACCCCGTCCAGGAAGGCCCGGTCCTGCAACACCCGCACCAGCTGGTCGCGGTTCGTGACCGGGCCGTGCACCCGCGCCCGGCGGAGTACCCCGGCCAGCTGCCGGATCGCCGTCGCCCGGTCCGGCGCGTGGCTGATCACCTTGGCCAGCATCGGATCCGCGTACGGGTGCACCTGGCTGCCAGCCGTAACGCCGGAGTCAACGCGCAGCCCGGAGACGGCGAACGTGCTGTGCTCGTCGGGGAATTCCAGCGCGTGCAGGATGCCGGTCTGCGGCTGCCAGCCGGCCGCCGGGTCCTCGGCGTAGAGCCGGGCCTCGACCGCGTGGCCGGTCAGCCGCGGCGGCTCACCGGTCAGCGGCCGGCCCATCGCGATCCGCAGCTGCGCCTGCACCAGGTCGAGCCCGGTGACCGCCTCGGTGACCGGGTGCTCGACCTGCAGCCGGGTGTTCATCTCCAGGAAGTAGCAGTTTCCCTCGGTGTCACAGATGAATTCGACGGTGCCGGCGCCCAGGTAGCCGATGCTGCGAGCCGCCGTCCCGGCCGCCTCGTACAGCCTGCTGCGCAGCTCGGGCAGCTGCTCGGCCAGCGGCGACGGCGCCTCCTCGATCACCTTCTGGTGGCGGCGCTGCACCGAGCACTCGCGCTCCCCCAGGATCCAGACCGCGCCGGCCGCGTCGGCCAGCACCTGCACCTCGAGGTGCCGCCCGCGGGCCAGGTAGCGTTCGCAGAACACCCGGCCGTCGCCGAACGCGCGCTCGGCCTCGGCCCGGGCCCGGTCCAGCTCGGCGGGCAGCTCGGCGAGCGCGTGCACCACCCGCATGCCCCGGCCGCCACCACCGGCGGATGCCTTGATCAGCACGGGGAGTTCGGCCTCGGCCAAGTCCGCCGGGTCGAGTTCGGCGAGCACCGGGACGCCGGCCTCGGCCATCAGCCGCTTGGCGCTGACCTTGTCGCCCATCAGCTCGATCGCCTCCGGCGTCGGGCCGATCCAGGTGAGCCCCGCCTTGAGAACGGACCTGGCGAAACCCGCGTCCTCCGACAGGAACCCGTACCCCGGATGCACCGCGTCCGCGCCGGCCGCCGCCGCGGCCGCCAGCACCGCCTGCTGGTCGAGGTAGGTCTCGGCGGCGCTCCGGCCGGGCAGCCGGACCGCCCGGTCGGCCTCGGCGACGTGCGGCGATCCGGCGTCGGGATCGCCGAAGACGGCAACGGTGGCCAGCCCCAGCTGCCGGCAGGCGACGATCACCCGGCGTGCGATCTCGCCGCGATTGGCAATCAGTACCGAGCTGATCTCGATCATGGCCTCACATCCGGAAGACGCCGAAGCCGGCCGGCTCCGGCAGCGGCGCGCTGGCGATGGCGGACAGGCACAGGCCGAGCACCGTCCTGGTGTCGCGCGGGTCGACGATGCCGTCGTCGTAGAGCATCCCGGACAGCGCCATCGGCAGCGATTCCGTCTCGATCTGGCCCTCGACGTAGGCGCGCATCGCGGCGTCGCCCTGCTCGTCGAAGGCCTGGCCCCGGGCCTCGGCCGCGGCCCGCGCGACGATCGAGAGCACCCCGGCCAGCTGGTGCGGCCCCATCACCGCCGACTTGGCGCTGGGCCAGGCGAACAGGAACCGCGGGTCGTACGCCCGTCCGCACATGCCGTAGTGCCCGGCGCCGTAGGAGGCACCGACCAGCAGCGACAGGTGCGGCACGGTGGAATTGGCGACCGCGTTGATCATCATCGCGCCGTGCTTGATGATGCCGGCCTGCTCGTACCGCTCGCCGACCATGTAGCCGGTGGTGTTGTGCAGGAACAGCAGGGGGGTTCGCACCTGGTTGGCCAGCTGGATGAACTGCGCCGCCTTCTGCGACTCGGCGCTGAAGAGCACCCCGCGGGCGTTGGCCAGGATGCCGAGCTCGTAGCCGTGCAGCCGGGCCCAGCCGGTGACCAGGCTGTCGCCGTAGCGCGGCTTGAACTCGTCGAAGTCGGAGCCGTCCACGATCCGGGCGATGATCTCCCTGGGATCGAAGGGGATCCGCAGGTCGGTGCCGACGATGCCCAGCAGTTCCTCGGGATCCTGGCGCGGTGGTAGCGATTCGGCCGGCACCGTCCCCTGCTTGCGCCAGTTCAGCCGGGCCACGATCCGGCGGCCGATCCGGATCGCGTCCTGCTCGTCCACCGCGAGGTAGTCGGCCAGGCCGGAGACCTCGGCGTGCATCCGGGCACCACCGAGGGCCTCCTCGTCGGAGTCCTCGCCGGTGGCCATCCTCACCAGCGGCGGCCCGGCCAGGAACACCTTGGACCGCTCGCCGATCATCACCGTGTGGTCGGACATGCCGGGCACGTACGCGCCGCCGGCGGTGGAGTTGCCGAAGACCAGCGCGACGGTCGGGATGCCCGCCGCGGACAGCCTGGTCAGGTCGCGGAACAACCGGCCGCCGGGGATGAAGATCTCCTGCTGGGTGGGCAGGTCGGCCCCGCCGGACTCCACCAGCGAGATCATCGGCAGCCGGTTCGCCAGCGCGATGTCGTTGGCCCGGAAGATCTTGCGCAGCGTCCACGGGTTGCTGGCGCCGCCCTTGACGGTCGGGTCGTTGGCCACGATCAGGCACTCGACCCCGCTGACCACGCCGATGCCGGTGACCACGCTGCCGCCGACGGCGAAGTCGCTCCCCCAGCCGGCCAGCGGGGAGAGCTCCAGGAACGGCGAGTCGGCGTCGAGCAGCAGCTCGATCCGCTCGCGCACCAGCAGCTTGCCCCGGGCCCGGTGCCGGTCGGCGTACTTCGGGCCGCCACCCGCCACCGCCTTGGCGTGCTCGGCGTCCAGTTCGGCGAGCTTGGCCAGCATCGCCTCGCGGTTGGCCAGGAAGGCCGGTGACCGTGGATCGAGCAGGGATCGGATTGTGGTCATGGCAGGAACTCCACCGGGAGGTCGACGGCACGGGCGCGCAGCCACTCGCCGAGCGCCTTGGCCTGCGGGTCGAACCGGGCCTGGTAGGCCACGCCCAGCCCGAGCAGGTCGGCGATGACGAAGTTGACGGCGTGCAGGTTGGGCAGCAGGTATCGCCGGATCGGCAAGCCGGCCAGCTCGGGCAGCAGCTCGCGCAGCCGCTCGACGGTCAGGGTGGCGACCAGCCACGGGTAGGCGCGCGGGTCGCGAACCCACACGCCGAGGTTGGCCGAGCCGCCCTTGTCGCCGCTGCGGGCACCGACCAGCTCACCGAGCGGGCCCGGCCGGGTGGCGCCGCCGGCCCAGGGCGGGACGGCCGGCTCGGCGAGCTCGGCCAGCGGCAGGTGCTCGGCGCTCGGCGGGATCGACACCCGGGTGCCGTCGGGCAGCACCGCGACCTGCTCGACCTCGGCCACCGGCAGGTACGCCGCCTCGAACACCCCGTACGGCTGGGCCACACCCGGCGGCGCGGTCAGGTGGAAGCCGGGGTAGCTGGCCAGCGCCAGCTGCACCGCCGCGTCGGAGAAGCGCCGGCCGATCGCGTCCGGGTCGGGCCCGCGGACCACGCAGCCGAGCAGCGCGCTGGCCGTCGCCTCGGTGTCGGCGTCCGGCCGGTCGGTGCGCCGCAGCGTCCACTCCGCGTCGGCCGGCACGGCGTCGGCCAGCTGCGCCCGGACCAGGGCCGCCTTCTGCTCGACCTGCAGGCCGGTGAGCACGAACTGCACCTCGTTGCGAAAGCCGCCCAACCGGTTGACCGACACCTTGAGCTCCGGCGGCGGCGGCTCGCCGGTGACGCCGGAGAGCCGCACCCGGTCCGGCCCGTCGTCTGTGAGCCGCACCCGGTCGAACCGGGCGGTGACGTCCGGGCCGGCATACCGGCCACCGGCGATCTCGTACAGCAGCTGGGCGGTGACGGTGCCGCGGGTGACCGCGCCGCCGGTGCCCGGGTGCTTGGTGATCGCCGCCGAACCGTCCGCGGCGATCTCGGCGATCGGGAAGCCCGGCCGGCGCAGGTCGGCCAGCTCGGTGAAGAAGGCGTAGTTGCCGCCGGTGGCCTGGGTGCCGCACTCCAGCACGTGCCCGGCCACCACCGCCCCGGCCAGCGCGTCGTAGTCGCCGGGCTGCCAGCCGAAGTGTGCCGCGGCCGCGCCCACCACCAGCGAGGCGTCGGTGACCCGCCCGGTCACCACGACGTCGGCGCCGGCCCGCAGGCAGGCCGCGATCCCCCAGCCGCCGAGGTAGGCGTTGGCCGCCAGCGGCGTGCCGAGGCCCAGCTCGCCGGCCCGGCCGCGCAGGTCGTCGCCGGTCACCTGGCCGACCGAGACGCTCAGCCCGAGCCGGCCGGCCAGCGCGCCGATGGCGGCGGCCAGCCCGGCCGGGTTGAGGCCGCCGGCGTTGGTCACGATGCGCACGCCGCGCTCCAGCGCGCGGCCCAGGCAGCCTTCGAGCTGGCGCAGGAAGGTCTTCGCATAGCCGGTGTCCGGATCACGCTGCCGGTCCCGGGCCAGGATCAGCATGGTCAGCTCGGCCAGGTAGTCCCCGGTCAGCACGTCCAGCTCGCCGCCGTCGAGCAGCTCGGCGAGGGCGGTGAACCGGTCGCCGTAGAAACCGGAGAAGTTGCCGATCCGCACGGGACGTTCGCGGACGCTCATGCGGTGGCCGGCCGCCCCGGGCCGGGCGGGCCGGCGAAGACCTGGATGATGCCGAGCCAGGTCTCGGCATCGGGGCCGGTGGCGACCAGGGCCAGGTCGTCCCGGTGCCGGCGCTGCGCGGCCAGCAGGCACAGGTCCAGTGCCGGGCCGGTGACCTTCTGCCGGGCCCCGGCCGGCCCGAAGTCCCACCGGCTGCCGTCCGGAGCGGCCAGCTCGATCCGGAACTCCTCGGCGGGCACGGGCAGGTCGTGCAGCCGGAAGGCGAAGTCACGGGTCCGGACGGCCAGCCGAGCCACGTGCTGCAGGCGGGCGGTGGGTTCCGGTGCCCGGCCCAGCGCCTCGGCCACGTCCAGCCCGTGCGCCCAGGTCTCCATCAACCGCGCGGTGGCCATCGACGCCGCGCTCATCGGCGGGCCGAACCAGGCCAGCTTGCGGCCCGGCTCGACGGTGGCCAGCCGTGCGACCAGCCGCTCGCGCCCGCCTCGCCAGGCCGCCAGCAGCTCACCCGGCGGCAGCCGGGCCCCCTCCTCGGCCGCCTCGTCGACGAAGCCGACCGGGTTGGCCTGGGCCTGCGCCATCACCTCGGCCAGCGCGGCCGGCTGGTCGACGGCGAGCAGCGCGACCCGATCGGTCCAGTGCAGGTGCGCGATCTGGTGCGCGACGCTCCAGCCCGCGGCGGGGGTGGGGGTCGCCCAGCCGTCCTCGGCCAGGCCGGCCACCAGGGCGTCCAGCGCCGCGCCCTCGGCGGCCAGGTCGGCCAGCACCAGCTGCAGCGTCGACATTGCCTCAGCCTGGCACCCGTGGGCAAAACAAGCAAGAGTGCTTGGTTTTGCCGGTGGCCGTACGCTGGCCGGGAATCGGCCGCAGCCAGAAGGAGGCACTCGTGCAGCTGCCCGCGTTCACCACCCGGCCGGACCTGCGCGGCGACTTCGGCATGGTGGCCAGCACGCACTGGCTCGGCACCGCGGTCGGCATGGGCGTGCTGGAACGCGGCGGCAACGCGGCCGACGCGGCGGTGGCCACCGGCTTCGTGCTGCAGGTGGTGGAGCCGCACCTGAACGGCCCGGGCGGCGAGGTGCCGATCCTGCTGTGGGATCCGGCCGAACGCGCCGTCCGGGTGATCGCCGGGCAGGGCGTGACGCCGGCGGCGGCCACCATCGACCGGTACCGGGACGAGGGGCTGACCACGGTGCCCGGCACCGGCCTGCTCGCGGCGACCGTGCCCGGCGCGTTCGGTGCCTGGCTGACGCTGCTGGAGCGCTGGGGAACCTGGAGGCTGGCCGACGTGCTGGCACCGGCGATCCACTATGCCGACAAGGGCTTTCCGGCGCTGCCGGCCATCCGGGCGACGATCGAGGCGGTGGCCGGGACGTTCCGCGCCGACTGGCCGGACTCGGCCGCGCTCTGGCTGCCTGGCGGCGCGGTCCCGGCGGCCGGTGACCGGCTGCGCAACCCGGTCCTGGTCGCCACCTGGCGCCGGCTGCTGGCCGAGAGCCAGGGCGCGAGCCGCGAGGCCGAGATCGAGGCGGCGCGCCGGGCGTTCTACGAGGGGTTCGTCGCCGACGCGATCGAGCGGCACGTGCGGGTTCCGGTCCGGGATGCCTCGGGAGCGCGGCACGCCGGCGTGCTCACCGGGAAGGACCTGGCCGGCTGGCGCTGCCCGATCGAGGAGCCGGTCACCTTCGACTACCACGGCTACCGGGTATGCAAGACCGGACCGTGGGCGCAGGGCCCGGTCTTCCTGCAGCAGCTCGCGCTGCTGGCCGGCTTCGACCTGGCCGGCCTGGAATTCCTCGGCGCGGACTACCTGCACACCGTCGTCGAGTGCGCCAAGCTCGCCTTCGCCGACCGGGAGGCCTGGTACGGCGACGGGCAGGTCCCGCTGGCCGACCTGCTGTCCCCGGCCTACAACGACCAGCGCCGGAGCCTGGTCGGCGAGCAGGCGTCGACCGAGCTGCGACCCGGCTCGCCGGCCGGCCGCATTCCGCGACTGCCCGCGCTGCCAGGCGAAACCGGCACGGAGCCGGTGGTCGGGGCCGGCGAGCCGACGGTGGACGCCCAGGGCCGGACCCGGGGCGACACCTGCCACCTGGACGTGGTCGACCAGTGGGGCATGCACATCTCGGCGACGCCGAGCGGCGGCTGGCTGCAGAGCTCGCCGGCGATCGCCGAGCTGGGCTTCTGCCTCGGCACCCGCGCCCAGATGACCTGGTTGCAGGACGGATTGCCGTCCTCGCTGCGGCCGGGCGTCCGTCCGCGCAGCACCCTCAGCCCGTCGCTGGCGCTGCGCGACGGGGAGCCGTACCTGGCCTTCGGCACCCCGGGCGGCGACCAGCAGGACCAGTGGTCGTTGCTGTTCTTCCTGGCACACGTGCACTTCGGCCTCAGCCTGCAGCAGGCCATCGACGCGCCGATGCTGCACAGCACGCACTTCCCGAGCTCGTTCTGGCCCCGCGCCTCGGACCCGGCCGGCCTGGTGGTCGAGGGCCGGATCCCGTTGCCGGTACGGGACGAACTGGCCCGGCGCGGGCACCGGATCACCGTCGCCGGCGACTGGGCGCTGGGCCGGCTCAGCGCGGCCGGTCGCGAGCCGGGCACCGGATTCCTGCGGGCGGCGGCCAACCCGCGCGGTGCCGCCGGTTACGCCGCCGGGCGGTGACCGGTGCCGGAACTGGTCAGCTGCCCGCAGCACGAGCTGCCGCCGGTGCTGCGGGCCGAGCAGCTGCGGCTGCACCGGCAGGCCTGGCCGGACGGCGGTGAGGAGCCGCACGACCCGGCGCTGCGGCCGCTGACCATGCTGCTGGTGGAGAACGAGAATGCGCTGGCAACGCTCGACGTCCTCAGCAAGGACCTCGACCATCGCGGCCACCGGTACCGGGCTGCCGGGCTGAGCGCGGTGGTCACCGACCGGGCGGTGCGTGGCCACGGGCACGGCGGCCGGCTGGTCGCCGCCGCCCGCGAAGCGATGGCCGAGGCGGCGTTCGACCTGGGCCTCTTCACCTGCGACCCGCCGCTGGCCGGCTTCTACCAGCGGGCCGGATGGCAGCCGCTGCCGGGCACCGTGCTGGTGGGCGGCACCCGCGCGAACCCCCTTCCCAGCGATGCGCTGGGCAAGGTGACCTTCGGCGCGCTGTTCACCGAGCACGCCCGCCGGCACGCGGTGGACTTCGCCGGCGCCCGGATCGAGCTCTACCCCGGCGAGATCGATCGGCTCTGGTGAGGCCGGTCAGGCGACCGGCACCGCCTCCAGCGAGCTGACGTAGGGCAGCGCCCAGGTGACCGCCTCGGCCGCGGCCAGCTCGAGGTCGGGGCCGAAGCCGACCAGGCCGTCGGCCCGGGACAGCGCCTGCTGGTACTCCACCACCTCGCCGATCAGCAGGCCGAGCGGGGTGTCGCGGGCGAACGCCGCCCGGGCCAGTTCGGGGTCGATGGCGAGGCGTTCCAGCTGCGACTCCGGCAGCCCGGTGAGCAACCCCACGCAGGACATCAGCCCGGCGACGTAGGCCGGTTCCGGTGCGCAGATGCCCCGGCGGACGGCCAGCAGCTCGCACATCTTGGCCCGGATCAGCGTGGTGGCCATCGCGTCGGGCGCGATGTTGCCACTGTCGCGCAGCAGCAGCAGCGCCACCCACCGGCGCAGCCGCGAGGTGCCCAGCAGCACCAGCGCCTCGTGCACGCTGCGGATCGAGCGACGCACCCCGTAGGCCGCCCCCACCGAGGCGAGCCGGATCAGGTGCAGTGCCAGGCCGGGCTCGTGCGTGACGATCTGCTCGATCTCCTCCAGGTCGGCCTGCTCGGTGAGCACCGCGGAGGCCAGCTCGGTGCGGCCCAGTTGCGAGCTCACGATCTCGCTGCCGTGCACGTGCTGGGGGCGCTGCAGGCCGTAGCCCTGGAAGAGCTCGAAGCCGGCCGACCGGCAGAACGCCAGCTCCTGGTCGGTCTCGACCTTCTCGGCGAGCAGCCGCACGCCGTAGGACCGGCAGACCCGGATCAGCTCGATCAGCTCGCGCCGGGGCGTGGCGAGCACGTCCAGCTTGACGATGTCGGCCAGTTCGAGCAGCGCGGCCGCGCCGTCGAACCAGCGGAAGTCGTCCAGCGCCAGCCGGTAACCGTGCTCGACCAGCCGCCGGCAGCCGGCCAGCACGGCCGGGTCCGGGCGCACCGTCTCGAGCACCTCGACGACGGTCCGTTCCGGCGGCAGCGTCACCTCCACCTGGCCGGTCAGCACCCCGCGGTCGGCATTGCAGAAGATCGTCTTGTCGCCGACGAGCGAATCCACCCCGATGCTGCACGCGCCGAGCAGCACGTGCGCGGTCATCTGGTCGCCGGTGAGCGCGGCCGGCGACAGGTCCACCGAGCGGTAGAGCAGCTCGTAGGCGACCACCGCACCGGCCCGGTCGAAGATCGGCTGGCGCGCGACCACCAGCTCGGCCGGAGCCTGCGCCGGCAGCGACGGCAGGTGGTGAGCCACGGTCATAACCCCTCCAGGTCGGCGGCCTGCACTGCACGCATCATCGGCCGTCCGGCACCGCCGTGAAGCGGTTTCGGCTGCGGCGCGGTGAAGTGAGGACGTTGGTCCCGGCACCGCCGGCCGATACCGTGGGCCGATGCGGCTGGAACTGCACGCCCTCGGCGGGGCCGACGCCGACCTGGTGTGGCAGCGCTACCAGTGCCCGGCGCGCTGGCACGAGTGGGCGCCGCAGATCCGCGGGGTGCACCTGAGCACCCCGGACGGCAGCCGGCCCGCGCTGCCGACCGACCTGCTGCGGCCGGGCGTCACCGGCACCGTGCGCGGGCCGCTGGGCGTGCCGGCCGGCTTCCTGGTGCAGCAGGTCGACGAGCAGCCGGACGCGACCAGCACCCGCCGCTGGTCCTGGCAGGTCCGGTTCGGGCCGGTCCGGCTGACCCTGCAGCACTCGGTGCGGCCGACCTCCCGTGGTGGCACCCGGACCGGCCTGGCGATCCAGGGGCCGGCACCGGTGGTGCTCGGCTACGTCCCCGTCGCGCAGCTCGCCCTGGCCCGGCTGGTCCGCCCGGAGGCCTGAGCCGTCACTGCGGCCGGTGCGGGGTGGGCAGCCGGTTGGCCGGCCGGATCGGCGCCACCGGCTCGTCCCCGGTACGCCGCGGCCCGGTCCAGGGCGCCGGCACCGCGTCCAGCCGCAGCGCCAGCGCGTAGGCCAGCGACTCGTAGTTCACCCGCCAGCCGCGGAAGTCCGGCCAGGCCTGCTCGGCGGTGCGTTCCAGGCTGAACGTGGTCGAGGCGATGCGCCCGACGCCGGCCAGGTAGTCGGCGTAGCTCAACTGCAGCGCCGCGTCCGGGTCCGGGTCCTCGTCGACCGGCAGGCCGTAGGTGCGCGCGATCGCCCGCAGCGCGGTGAACCCCATCCGCAGCGCGAGCCTGGCCTCCACCCGGGGCGCCCGGCCGGGCGAGAGCGCCAGCCAGAGGGCGGCGGAGTCCATCACCGCGATCAGGCCCACCAGCCAGGAACTCAGCGCGCCGGGTGAGCGGAACCGGGTCAGCACCGGGTAGTTGGTGTGGCTCTCGGCCACGTCGGCGGCCCACCGCTCCCACTGCAGGTAGAAGTCGTCCATCACCGCGCCGTCGTCGTCGGCGCCGAAGCCGAACCGGGTGCGGGCCAGCAGCTCCGGTCCCCAGGCGGGCGTGCCGGCCCGGCCGGAGAGCAGCGTGACCTCGACCTCGCGGCGGTTGAACGCGCCGTACAGGGTCGGCAGGTAGCCGATCTGCAGCGCGACCACCACCAACCCGGTGGCCGCGGCGACGTAGTCCACCCCGCTCAGCGTGGCGCCGGCCGGGCCCGCGTAGCCGAGGGTGAACAGCGACGAGCCGGCCTGGGCGAAGGCGTGCCCCACCCCTGCCGCGTCGAAGGACTGCAGGACGAGGGCGAAGCCGAGGTAGAACAGGGCCAGCCACGTCGCAAGCTGGGTGAGGATGATGGCCGGCGCCTGCGCGGCGAGCACCCGGTCGCGGGTGCGGTAGTCGCGCAGCCGCGCGGTGACCAGCCCGAACACCGCGTCCACCGCTCGGTTCACCACCCGGCTGAGCCGGTCGCGCGAGTGCCGGGGCACCACGAGCACCGACAGCACGCTCGCCCAGGCGAGGACGATCAGCAGCGCGCCGAGCACAGCTCCCAGCACAGGCACGGGTGCATCATGCCAGCTTCGGGTTGGCGTGGACGACGGGGCGAGAACCGGCCTGCGGGTGCTGCCGACCGGCCCGCGTTGCTGGCTCGCGATTCCATCGAGGGCGGTTTCGACGCGCAGCTGGCCAGGATCGAGGCCGAGGCAGGCATGCGACAACAGCTCTGGTCCGGCATCTCGACGCCCGCGCCGGTACACCGATCGCTACCGCTCGCCTTCGGCGGCGGTGGGCAGTACTTCCGGGTCACCGAATCGACCATCGCCGCCCTCTGCGTCATCCTGGCCTGGCTCATCGGCTGGCCGGCGCTCGGCGCCTGGCGAATGATGACCAGAGACGCGTAACGGTTCGCCAGCTGTGAATAAGCGCAGGCGATCAGCTCGTTGGCTGACGCCGGCCTGACGGCGTGCGAGTAGCGTGCGGCTCAGTCGAGCCTACGGATTCTGAAAGCGGGGAAATCAGATCATGCCAAAGGTTATCGCTACCCATGAGGTCGACGATGTCGCCCACTGGCTCTCGTCTCCCAAACGCGTTGAAGTCTTCGGCGACGCGGTCTCGGACATCGTGACCTTTGTCGATCCGCAAAGCCCGAAACGGGTCGGCCTGAGCATGACTATCCATGACATGGCTGCGTTCCAGGCGATACTGGAGAGCGCTGCGGGAGCCGAGGCGATGAAGTACGACGGCGTCCACCCGGACACCCTTGTGGTCCTGGTAGAAAGCTGAACGAACCCGGTCGAGGGCAGCGGCTGGTTGGATGGCGCCATGAGACCGAATCGCTCCATCCCGGCGTCCACCGTGATTCCGGTTCTGAGCTACCCGGATGTTCGCGGTGCGGTGGCCTGGTTGGTGGCTGCCTTTGGCTTCGTCGAGCGGGTGCGGATCGGTGAGGGGCACCGCGCTCAGTTGTCGGTCGGCGACGGCGCGGTCATCGTTGCCGACACGGGCGGTAACCGTCGCGCGCCGGACCCCGCGGTGATCACACACTCGGTCACGGTCCGGGTGTCCGACCTGCAGGCTCAGTTCGGGCGAGCCATGGCACAGGGCGCGACGATCGTCATGGAGCCGACGGAGTTCCCGTTCGGCGAGCGGCAGTGCACCGTGCAGGATCCGTGGGGCCATCGGTGGACGTTCTCGCACACGATCGCGGACGTCGCGCCCGAAGAGTGGGGCGGCCAGACCATCGCGCCTGCCTAGCCCCCGGGGTTTACGGTGTCGGCATGAGCGATGACACCCCCTGGGAACCTCCGTTGGCCGGAACGGAGGCCCAGCAGCTGTTCGGCGCGCTCGACCGGCTGCGAGCGACTTTCCGCTGGAAGGCCGACGGCCTCGACGCAGTCGGCCTGCAGCACCGGATCGGCGCCTCGACACTGACCCTCGGTGGCCTGCTCAAACACCTGGCGTTCGTCGAGGACTTTCAATCCACCAGGAAACTCAGCGGAGTTGCGCCCGGCGAGCCGTGGCAGTCAGTCGACTGGGACGCCGATCCGGATTGGGAGTTCAACTCCGCCGCCGACGACAGCCCCGATCAGCTCTACGCATTGTGGGACGCAGCGGTCGGGCGCTGCCGGGCCAGGTTCGACGCGGCGCTGGCCGATGGCGGGCTCGATCAGCCGGTGCACCTGTCCTGGACGGACGGCCGGCATGCCAGCCTGCGGCGGCTGGTCTGCGACCTGGTCGAGGAGTACGGACGGCATACCGGCCATGCCGATCTGCTGCGCGAGGCGGTGGACGGGCGGACCGGCGAGGACCCGCCGCCCGGCTGGTCTCCCCGTTAGCTGGGTTCGATCCGTTCCCAGGTGGCGTGCCGTCCGCTGCGGCCGTCCCCGGAGGACTGCCCGCGCAGCCGCCGGGTCAGCCAGGGCAGCACGTGCTGGCGGTAGTACCGCAGCTCGGCGGTGACCGTCCGGGCGGCGGCGGCGCTCGGTGCCGGCTGGGCGGTCGGTGGGTGGCCGAGCGCGGTCAGCACCAGGTCCGCGACCCGGCGGTGCCCGGCCGGGCCGAGGTGCAGCCGGTCCGGCGACCAGTACGGCCCGCGGCGCAGCTCGGCGTCCCCGAAGGCGTCGACGAACGTGGTCCCGTACCGGCGGGCGAGGTCGGCCACGCCCGCGGTCAGCTCGATGCCCCGCCGGTGGATCGTCCTGCCGAACGGCAACCCGTCCGACGGATCGGCGCCGGAGAGCAGCACGACGCGCACGCCCGCCTGCTGGAACCGGACGACGGCCTGCTCGGTGAGGGTTAGCAGCTCGGCCGGTTCGACGCCGGGCCGCATGATGTCGTTGCCGCCGCCGTTGAGGGTGACCAGGGTCGGCGGCGGCGTCAGGGCGAGGGCTTCGGGCACCTGCTCGTGCACGATCGGCCCGAGCAGCCGGCCGCGCACCGCCAGGTTGGCGTAGAACATCGGCTCGTCGCTGCTGGCCGCCAGTCCGGCGGCGACCAGGTCCGCCCAGCCACGCGGGGTGCCGTCGGGCAGCTCGTCCCCGATCCCCTCGGTGAAGCTGTCCCCGATCGCTGCGTATCGCATAGGAATTCTGACGTTAACCTAGCCGCCGGAGCGAACCGGCGACGGGGTGGAGGCGAACCCGCGGCCGGGTTGAACCGGCAGGTGAGCCCGCTTCCGTCGACCGTGGTCGACGGCCGACCCCGACGGCACCGGTCCACGCCGTCACAGCCAGAATCACCTCCCGTGACCGGAGCCGAGCCCGCAGAGCCGTACCGCATCGTGGTCGCGGAGGGGATTCCCGAGCTGGACCAGCGTCTTTCTGCCGAACTCGACAAGGTGAATGCCGCCGCCACGCCTGGAGTCGCCGCGGCCCGCGAGGTGAGTGTGCGCATCCTCTACGACACGGGCGAACTGGCTGCGGGAATGAGTGGCTGGACCTGGGGCGTGGCCGCGGGCATCGCCCTCACCTGGGTGCATCCAGATATGCAAGGACGGGGGCTGGGCAGCCGCTTGCTGGCCGCCTTCGAGTCCGAGGCGCGCAACCGCGGTTGCCGCCACGTGTTCGTCACCTCCTTCACCTTCCAGGCGCCGGATTTCTACAAGAAGCACGGCTACCGGGAGATCTTCAGGTGGGACGGCGTGCCCACGCCCGGCGAGGCCGACATCCACCTCCGCAAGGAGTTGGTCTGACGGGTGAAGGCAGGGCGATTGTCCGGCCGCGGCCCGGTTCGGGGCCGGTGGTCATCTGCGCCCCTGCAGCCTGGCGGGTGACGACTGCCGGCACCACCGATTCGACATACCTCCGCCCGGGCACGGTTACAGCCGCGGATACGAGTCAGCGGACAGCGGGGGCGTCCGTCCTTGCCGATACGAGAGGATGTCCGGGTGCCGGAGCCTCGCGTGATCGCCGTCAGCCGTGATGAGACCCACCGGTTCAGCAAGCTGCCGGCCGAGTCGATCACCCTCGTGGCCGGGCTCGGGGTCCTCGGTGACGCGCATGCCGGGACGTTGGTCCAGCACCGGTCGCGCGTGCGTCGCGACCCGAACCAGCCGAACCTGCGCCAGGTGCACCTGCTGCACGCCGAGGTCTTCGACGACGCCCGGACCATGGGCTACGAGATCGGGCCGGGCGATCTCGGGGAGAACGTCCTCACCGCCGGTCTCGACCTGCTCGGGCTGCCGACCGGGACCGTGCTCGACTTCGGAGGCCCCGCCGTCCGGCTGACCGGCCTGCGCAACCCCTGTGCCCAGATCAACGCCTTCCGACCGGGACTGCTGAAGGTGGTGCTGTCGCGCGCGGACGGCACGCCGACTGACGAGCCGGCTCCGTCGACCGCATCGCCCGAACGCTTCAGCCGAACCGTCATCCGCAAGGCGGGCGTCATGGCCGTCGTCGAAGTCAGCGGCGAGGTCGCGCCGAGTCAGCCGATCACCGTAAACCTGCCCGATGGACCGCACCGCCCGCTGATCCCGGTCTGACCGAGGGGCTCACGTTGAAGCGGAACGTAGCAGTGGCGACGGACGCCCGCACTCACGCGCTCCCCGCATAAACACCGGGTTCGAGGTGGTCACCACAGGGCGCTGGAGGGCACGGGTGGTCACTGTCTCAAGACAACGGTCATCTCGTGGTCGACCAGGACGACCAGACTCGGCAAGCGGTCGATCGTCGAGAAGGCCGGGCTCTTGGACTTCGACTTCACGTGGCTCGAGAACGTACGCTCCGAGTACGGATGGATGGAGCAGCGCCTCTACACCCTGCAGGGTCCATACGCACCGCCGCCGCCCAAGCGCAAGCCGAAGATCAAGAAGGCTCCCGCGAAGAAGACGGCCGCCAAGAAGGCTGTGGCCAGAATCAAGGGACCGGCGAAGTGACCCGCACTCGCCAGCGCCCGCCGCTCTTCACGCTTCGGACTCTCGTGATCTTGGTCGTCGCCACGCTCTTCGGCGTGGCTGCCGGGGCTCTCTTACCTATGTCGGCAGTCCTCATCCCGCAGCGGCCGTCCTGGCCGGTTTCGGAGCGTTCGGCGCCTGCCTGGTCGGACTGCATCAACTCGTCGAATGACGTCGTGCCGGTATGTGGGCATCGCATGTCGCTGCTACCCGGACCCAAACCGGATTGCCGCCGGGCCAGGTGCCTAATAACCCCGTACATTGCTGGGCTACATCCACCTCTCAGACGTTGAAGCGAAACTCCACCACATCGCCGTCGGCCATGACGTAGTCCTTGCCCTCGATGCGCACCTTGCCGCGCGACTTGGCCTCGGCCATCGAGCCGGCCTCCACCAGGTCGCCGTAGGAGACCACCTCGGCCTTGATGAATCCCCTTTCGAAGTCGGTGTGAATGACACCGGCGGCCTGGGGCGCGGTGGCGCCCTTGGGGATCGTCCAGGCGCGGGATTCCTTCGGCCCGGCGGTCAGGTAGGTCTGCAGGCCGAGGGTGTCGAAACCGACCCGGGCCAGCTGGTCGAGGCCGGATTCCTCCACGCCCATCGACTGCAGCAGCTCCAGCGCCTCGTCCGGCTCCAGCTCGACCAGCTCCGCCTCGGTCTTGGCGTCGAGGAAGATCGCCTCGGCCGGCGCCACCAGCTCGCGCAGCTCACCGATGAAGTCCGCGTTGGCCAGCTCACCGGGATCGACGTTGAAGACGTAGAGGAACGGCTTGGCCGTCATCAGGTGCAGCTCGCGCAGCGGCTCGGGGTCCAGGCCCGCGGCGAAGACCGTGCGACCCTCCTCCAGGACCGCGTTGGCCTCCTTGATCGCGACCAGCTGCGGCTGCTTCTCCTTGTTGGTCCGGGCTTCCTTCTCCAGCCGGGGCAGCGCCTTCTCGATGGTCTGCAGGTCGGCCAGGATCAGCTCGGTGTTGATCGTCTCGATGTCGTCGGCCGGCGACACCTTGCCGTCGACGTGCACCACGTCGGGATCGGTGAACGCCCGGATCACCTGGCAGATCGCGTCCGCCTCGCGGATGTTGGCCAGGAACTTGTTGCCCAGCCCCGCCCCCTCAGAGGCGCCCCGGACGATGCCCGCGATGTCGACGAAGCTCACCGTGGCCGGCAGTTCGCGCGCCGAGGAGAAGATCGTGGCCAGCACGCCCAGCCGCGGATCGGGCACACCGACCACGCCCACGTTCGGTTCGATGGTCGCGAACGGGTAGTTCGCCGCCAGCACGTTGTTGCGGGTGAGGGCGTTGAAGAGGGTCGACTTGCCGACGTTGGGCAGCCCGACGATGCCGATAGTAAGAGCCACGGACTGGCAGTCTACGGTCCGCCGGATCGGCTCCCGACCACCCACAGGACGGCCGGCCGGCCGTTTTGTCAGAGGGTGCCGCCACCATGGCAACCATGATCGCTCTCGCCTTCCTGCTGATCGGCCTGCTGCTCGGCGCCGGCCTCGGCTACCTGGCCGGCCGCAACCGGGCCGCGCTCTCCGAGCTCGCCCAGTCCCGGCTGGAGCACGCGCAGGACCTGGCCGCCGGCGACCTGTCCGCGCGCCAGCAGTCCATCGCGGCGCTGGTCGGCCCGCTGCACGAGGCGCTGGAACGGGTGCAGGCCCAGCTGCGGGTCTCCGAGCGCGACCGGCTCGCCGCCAGTGCCACCCTGGACGAGCACCTGGCCGCGATGCGGGTCAGCGCCGAGGGACTGCGCACCGAGACCAGCCAGCTGGTGAACGCGCTGCGGGCACCGCAGGTGCGTGGACGCTGGGGCGAACTGCAGCTCGAACGGGCGGTGGAGGCGGCCGGCATGGTGGAGCATGTCGACTTCGTCCGCCAGCAGTCGGTGACCGGCGAGGACGGCACGCTGCGGCCCGACCTGGTGGTGCGGCTGGTCGGCGGCCGGCATCTCGTGGTGGACGCCAAGGTCGCCTTCGCCGGTTACCTGGAGGCGATGGAGGCCCGCGACCCGGCGCAGCGGGCAGCCCGGCTGAAGGCGCATGCCCGGCACCTGCGCCAGCACGTGGACGACCTGGCGGGCAAGGCGTACTGGCGGCTGTTCGACCCGGCGCCGGAGTTCGTGGTGTGTTTCGTGCCGGCCGATGCCTTCCTCGACGCGGCCTTGCGCGAGGACCCGGCGCTGCTCGAGCACGCCTTCAGCCGCAACGTGGTCATCGCGACGCCGTCCACCCTGGTGGCGCTGCTGCGCACCGTCGGGCACACCTGGCGGCAGCAGGCACTGGCCGAGAACGCGGCCCAGGTCAGCGAGCTCGGACGTCAGCTCTACCGCAGGATCGCCGGCCTGGGCACCCACCTGGAGAAGCTCGGCAGGACGCTCACCGCCACCGTCGACAGCTACAACAGCGCGGTCGGCAGCCTGGAGAGCCGGGTGCTCGTGACGGCCCGCAGGCTGGCCGACCTGTCGGTGGTAGATCCCCGGTCCGACGGTGAACTGCCAGAACCCGGGCAAATCCTGAAGGCCACCCGAACTCTTACCTCGGAGGAGGTCACCAGCCAGGTACCGTAGGCGCGATGCCCCATGCGAACGGAGCCAACTTCGTGTCTGAAGAGCCGGATGCGTCGTATTACCGCACGCCCGGTCACCGGCCGACGGAGGGTCGCGGCTCGTCCGCCCACGGCGAGCGTGCCTACGGCAGCGACCGGCGCCGCGGCACCGAGTACGACGGCGGGTACGGCCAGGCTCCCGACGAGCGCGGCGGCCCGGGCCGGCGGAACCGTCAGACACCACCGAGCTACCAGCCGCCGACCCAGCAGGCGCCGCAGGGCTACCGCTCCCCGCAGGGCTACCGCTCCCCGCAGGGCTATCAGGCGCCCCCGGCCCGCTCCACCGCCAACCCGTACGGCGACCCGACCCGCGGCGGCCGGTACGCCCAGGACCAGAACGTACCTGCGCGCGGCCGCCAGACCCGGGAGCGCGGCCTGCCGGGCTGGCTCGCGGTCGGCCTGCTGATCGCCATCGCCGGCGCCAGCGGCCTGATCGACTCGCTGAGCGGGGCCTCGGTCCGCGGCGTCTTCAACTACGGCCTGGTGCTGGCATCGCTGGTCGCCATCCTGGTGGTCAGGCGCAGCCAGATGTTCCCCGTGGTCATCTCGCCGCCGCTGGTCTATTTCGTCGCGTCCGGCGCCCTGCTCTACATCCGCAGCGGTGGCCTGCACGACCGCGGCAAGCTGATCGACGCCGCCACCAACTGGGTCGTCTACGGGTTCCCGGCCATCGCCGGAGCGACCGCGGTGGTGCTGGTCGTGGCCGGCCTGCGGATGGTCACCCACCGCTGACCCGGGCACGATGCCCCGGGTGACCCGCGGCCCGAACGGCGTAGCGGCGCCCGCGGGAGCGGCACGGCCCCCAGGAGCGGCACTACGGCCGGGCGGTCAGCTTCAGTTCCCGGCGCAGATCCTTCGGCAGCGCGAAGGTGAGCCGTTCCTCGACGTGGGAGACCTCGTCCACGTCGGCGTAGCCGTTCTCGGCGAGCCAGCCCAGCGCCTCCTGCACCAGCACCTCGGGCACCGAAGCCCCGGACGAGAGGCCGACGGTGCTCACCCCGGCCAGCCACTCCGGCTTGATGCAGCCGGCGTTCTCGACCAGGTAGGCCTGCTTGGCCCCCGCAGCGCGAGCCACCTCCACCATCCGGACCGAGTTGGAGGAGTTCTGGGAGCCGACCACCAGGAAGAGATCGGAGTCGCCGGCGATGAGCTTGACCGCCGCCTGCCGGTTCTGGGTCGCGTAGCAGATGTCGTCGCTCGGCGGGGACTGCAGGTTCGGGAACCGGTGCTGCAGCGCCCGCACCGTCTCCATCGTCTCGTCCACCGAGAGGGTGGTCTGCGACAGCCACACCACCCGGTCCGGGTCGCGGACCTCGACCCGCTCGACGTCGGCGGGGCCGTCCACCAGCTTGATGTGCTCGGGCGCCTCCCCGGTCGTACCGATGACCTCTTCGTGGCCTTCGTGCCCGATGAGCACGATGTCGTAGTCCTGGCCGGCGAACCGCCGGGCCTCGTTGTGCACCTTGGTCACCAGCGGGCAGGTGGCGTCGAGCACCCGGAGCTCCCGCTCGGCCGCCTCCGCATGCACCGTCGGGGCGACCCCGTGCGCGGACAGCACCACGACCGAGCCGGCCGGCACCTCGGCGATCTCGTCGACGAAGATCGCGCCGCGCGACTCCAGGGTGCGCACGACGTGCAGGTTGTGCACGATCTGCTTGCGCACGTACACCGGAGCGCCGAAGTGGTCCAGCGCGCGTTCGACCGTCTCGACGGCCCGGTCGACGCCCGCACAGTAGCCCCGGGGCTTCGCGAGCAGGACGCGCTTGCTGGCTCCGCTTGTCATGTGCCCGATTCTACGGAGCAAATTCGAGGCGTCGAACGGGCGATCGCCGCTAGTGAGTGGTGGTGGACGCCGGCCGTGGTGCAGGCTTGGGGAATGCCGCATATCCCGACGCCGATCCGTGCCGCGCTGGGCCTTGCCGCTACCGCGGTGGCGGAGGCGCGCAAGCTGCCCGAGACCCTGCCCCAGCTCCCTGTCACCGCGCTCACCACCGCGATGCAGGTGTCGCTGCGTGCCCAACAACACATCGCCACCTACGCGGCCCGCGGTGACGAGGTGATCGGCCTGCTGCGGGGCACCTCAGCCGAGCCGCCGTCGTGGGCGACCTTCGACGATGCCCCGGAGGTCGTCGAGACCCCCGCGACACGCCACCGGCCGGTGGCCGGAGCAGGCAACGGGCACCGGACCGCCGCATTCGACCGGGTCGCGAGCGAGGATCTCGCCGACGACCTGGATCTGGCCGCCGGCCTCGCCGAGGCTGCCGCACCGGCTCCGGCCGCGAAGGCACCCGCGAAGAAGGCACCCGCGAAGAAGGCACCCGCGACGAAGGCACCCGCGAGAAAGACCCCGGCGCAGAAGGCTCCGGCTGCGAAGAAGGCACCGGCTGCGAAGAAGGCACCGGCCAAGAAGGCACCGGCTGCGAAAGCCAGGCGGAGCGAACCGCTGGCCGAGGCGGCGAGGAAGGCCGACCCCGACGGGCCGCCGACGCCGTCGACGGTGGCGGCCGAGATCCTGCACGCCCACGAGGCCGACGAGCACGGCACCGGACCCGGAACCCACGACGCCGGCGCGCCCGACGCCCACGATGCGGGAACCCCGGCCTCGGCCGGCGAGGACGCTGAGGGCAGCGCGGCCGGCCGGTGAGCAAGCTGACCTCCAGCCCGGAGGCACCGCTGCCGCTGCGCCGGGTCAGCCAGGGGCTCGCGGAGTGGATCGGCCGGCTGGGCGAGGTGTGGGTCGAGGGCCAGGTGGCCCAGTTCGTCCGGCGGCCGGGCGTGGCGACCTACTTCCTGACGCTGCGCGACACCGACGCCAACATCTCGATGCAGGTCACCTGCCACCGCAGCGTGCTGGTCGAGCCGCTGGCCGAGGGCGCCCGGGTGGTGCTGCGTGCCCGGCCGGATTTCTACGCCGAACGCGGCACGCTGAGCCTGCGTGCCACCGAGATCCGCCAGGTCGGCCTCGGCGAACTGCTCGCGCGCATCGAGCGATTGCGGCAGCTGCTCACCGCGGAGGGGCTCTTCGCCGCCGAGCGCAAGCGCCGCCTGCCGTTCCTGCCGCACACCGTCGGCCTGATCACCGGCCGGGCCAGCGCCGCCGAGCACGACGTGCTGGAGAACACCCGCCGGCGGCTGCCCGGGGCCCGGTTCGCGGTCGAGAACACCGCGACCCAGGGCAACACCGCGGTCACCGAGATCATCGCCGCGCTGCAGCGCCTCGACGCCCGGCCCGAGGTCGAGGTCGTCGTGATCGCGCGCGGCGGCGGCAGCGTCGAGGACCTGCTGCCGTTCTCCAACGAGGCACTGCTGCGCGCGGTGGCCGCGGCCCGCACCCCGGTGGTCAGCGCGATCGGACACGAGACCGACCGGCCGCTGCTCGACCTGGTCGCCGACGTCGCCGCCTCCACCCCGACGGACGCGGCGAAGCTGATCGTGCCGGACCTGGCCGCCGAGCTGCACGCGGTCGCCGAGGCCCGGCAGCGGCTGCGGGTCTGCGTGCACCGCCGGCTCGACCACGAGGCGCAGCTGATGGCCGGGCTGCCGCAGCGGCTGCGCGGCT
>DATJNU010000009.1:0-4707 GCA_035507775.1 Jatrophihabitans sp. | reverse complement strand
GAACGGATCGACACCGCCGAGCTGACGGCGGACTACTGGGTGCGCAACCTGCGGGAGCCGGTGCGGTTCGCACCCGTCATCGAGCAGCTCGCCCAGCAGGGGCATGGGGTCTTCGTCGAGGCGAGCCCGCACCCGGTGCTGGCCGTCGCCATCGGCGAAAGTCTCGACGGGACAGGCGCAATCACCACCGGAACGCTGCGACGGGACGAGGGTGGCACGCGCCGGCTGCTGCTGTCGCTGGCCGAGGTCTGGACCCACGGCGCGACCGTCGACTGGACCCGGCTGATCCCGGCCGGCGCCCGGGCGGTGAACCTGCCGACGTACCCGTTCCAGCGCCAGCGGTTCTGGCTGGAGCCGGCCCCGGTGGCCGCCGCCGACCCGGCCGAGGCCGGTTTCTGGGACGCGATCGACCGCAACGACCTGGCGGCGCTGCAGGCGACGCTGGGCACCGAGCCGGTCGCGGACGCCTGGTCGGCGGTGCTGCCGCAGCTGGCCGGCTGGCGGCGGGCCCGCCGGGGTCGCGAGCAGCTGGACCGCTGGCGCTACCAGGTCAGCTGGCGCACAGCTGAACTCGCGAGCACCGCGACCCTGACCGGAGCCTGGCTGCTGGTCAGCTCCAGCAACGCCACGAACGACGTGACTGCCTGCACCCAGGCGCTGGCCAGTGCCGGCGCCGAAGTACGCACGGTCACGGCCGACGCCGCCGAACTCGACCGTGCCGGCTGGGCCGCCGTCCTCGCCACGGCCGGAGAGCAGGTCTCGGGCATCGTGTCGCTGCTGGCCGCCGACCAGCGCCCGTACCGCGCGCACCCGGAGCTGACCGCCGGGGTGGCGGGCACGTTGGCGCTGCTGCAGGCGCAGGCCGATCTCGGGCTTTCGGCGCCGGTGTGGTGCGTGACCCGGGGCGCGGCCGAGCCGGCCGAGATCGTCCCGGCGCAGGCCCAGATCTGGGGCCTCGGCCGGGTGCACGCCCTGGAACAGCCGGCGTGCTGGGGCGGCCTGATCGACCTGGGCGCCGGCTGGTCGGCCGCCGACCTGGTCGCGGCCCTGGCCGACAGCACGACCGGGAAAACCCGCGACGACGAGCTGGCGCTGCGCGACGGGTCGGTGCTGGTCCGCCGGCTGGCCCGAGCCCCGCTGCCGGACGACCCGGGCAGCACGTGGCGCCCGACCGGCACCGTGCTCGTCACCGGCGGCACCGGCGTGGTCGGCGGTCACGTCGCGCGCTGGCTCGCCGAGCAGGGTGCCGCGCACCTGGTGCTGGTCAGCCGGCGCGGCCCGGCGGCCCCCGGCGCGGCCAGCCTGCGCCGCGAGCTGGCGGCCCGCGGTGCCCGGGTCAGCCTGGTCGCGGGGGACGCCGCGGACCGCGCGACGCTGGCCGGCCTGCTGGACCGGCTGGCAGCCGAGGGCGCCCCGGTCACCGCCGCGGTGCACGCCGCGTCCGCGATCGAACTGGAACCGCTGGCCGGCACTCCGCTGGCCCGGCTGGCGAGCACGGTCGCCGCGAAGGTGTTGCCGGCCGAGCACCTGGACGCGTTGCTCGGCCCGGACGTCCCGCTGGTTCTCTTCTCCTCGATCACCGGGGTGTGCGGCAGCGCCGAACACGGTGCGTTCGCCGCCGCGAACGCCCATCTGGACGCGCTGGCCACCCGCCGGCGCGCCGCCGGGCGACCGGCCGTCTCGATCGCCTGGGGCGTGTGGGACGCGGCGAACGAGGCCGATGCCCCGGTCGTCACCGCCCGCCGCCGGGAGCTGAATCAGCGGGCCGGTTCGCGCGGGCTGCCGCCGATGGACCCCGACCTCGGCTGCGCCGCGCTGGGTGCCGTCGCCGGCGCCACCCTGAGCGACCCGGCCGCCGACCCGGTGAGCGTGCTGGCCGAGGTGGAGTGGACGCGGTTTGCGGAGCTGTTCACGTCGGTGCGGTCGAGCCGGTTGTTGGCCGAGGTGGTGGGTGACAGCGCGCCGGCGGGGGAGGTGGGTGCGGACTCGGGGTTGCGGGAGCGGCTTGCCGAGCTGCCTACCGGGGAGCGGCGGCGGGCGGTGCTGGAGCTGGTGACGGCTCACGTGGCTGCTGCGTCGGGTCGGTCGGGTGCTGGGGCGGTGGAGGTGTCTCGGCCGTTCAAGGATCTGGGCTTTGATTCGTTGATCGCGGTGGAGTTGCGTAATCGCCTTACTGCTGCGACCGGTCTGGCGTTGCCGCCGACGTTGGTCTATGACCACCCGACGCCGGGTGCGCTGGCCGATCACCTGCTCGACCAGTTCGCGCCGTCCACCGGCACCGCCGGCCTGCTCGGCGAGCTCGACCGGCTGGCCGGGACGCTGGCCGAGCAATCCCTCACCGACGGCGACCGGGCCCTGATCGGCCAGCGGTTGCAGGCCCTGGCCTGGCAGTTCGCGGCCGAGCCCGAGCAGGCCGGCAGCGGTGCCGACGACGACCTCGCCGCGGCGACCGCCGCCGAGATGTTCGACCTCATCGACCGGGAGCTCGGAACGCCATGACCGGACCCCAGGAGACGAACACCGAGCAGCGGCTGCTCGACTACCTCAAGCGCGTCACCGCCGACCTGCGCACCACCCAGCGCCTGCTGCGCGAACGGGAGGCCGCCGACGACGAGCCGATCGCGGTGGTCGGCATGGCCTGCCGCTACCCGGGCGGGGTGGACTCGCCCGAGGCGCTGTGGCAGCTGGTCAGCGAGGGCCGGGACGCGATCTCCGACTTCCCGACCGACCGGGGCTGGGACCTCGCCGGCCTGTACGACCCGGACCCGGACCGGCCCGGCCACACCTACGTCACCCGCGGCGGATTCCTCGACCGGCTCGGGGATTTCGACGCCGGCTTCTTCGGCATCTCCCCGCGCGAGGCGACCGCGATGGCGCCGCAGCAGCGGCTGGTGCTGGAAGCCGGCTGGCATGCCCTGGAGGACGCCGGCATAGACCCGACCGCGCTGGCCGGCACCCGGACCGGCGTGTTCCTCGGCTGCAACCAGCTCGACTACTGCTGGAACGTCCCCGAGATCCCGGCCGGGTACGAGGGCCACATGACCACCGGCAGCGCCGCCGCGGTGGTGTCCGGCCGGGTCGCCTACAGCCTCGGCCTGGAGGGGCCCGCGGTCACCGTCGACACCGCCTGCTCGTCGTCGCTGGTCGCGCTGCACCTGGCCGCCCGGTCGCTGCGCAGCGGGGAGAGCACGCTGGCGCTGGCCGGCGGCGTCGCGGTGATGGCCACCCCGGCCGAGTTCGTCGGGTTCAGCGAGCAGCGTGGGCTGAGCACGGATGGCCGCTGCCGCGCGTTCAGCGCCGACGCCGACGGGATGGGCCTCTCCGAGGGCGTCGGGATGCTGGTGCTGGAGCGGCTGGCCGACGCCCGCCGCAACGGGCACCGGGTGCTCGCGGTGCTCCGGGCCAGCGCGGTGAACCAGGACGGCGCCTCGAACGGCCTGACCGCGCCGAACGGCCCGTCCCAGCAGCGGGTGATCCGGGACGCGCTGGCCGCCGGCCGGCTGACCCCGGCCGAGGTGGACGCGGTCGAGGCGCACGGCACCGGCACCACGCTCGGTGACCCGATCGAGGCGCAGGCGCTGCTGGCCACCTACGGCGCGGCCCGCACCGCGGACCGGCCGCTGTGGTTGGGCTCGATCAAGTCGAACCTGGGGCACGCGCAGGCCGCGGCTGGGGTTGCCGGCGTGATCAAGATGATTTCTGCTTTGCGGCACGGCATGTTGCCGCCCACCCTGCACGTCGGCACCCCCACCGCCGCGGTCGATTGGTCGGCCCGTGCGGTGCGGTTGCTGGCCGAACCGGTGCCGTGGCCGGCCGGCGACCGGCCGCGCCGGGCCGGGGTGTCGTCGTTCGGGATCAGCGGGACGAACGCGCACGTGATCGTGGAGGAGGCGCCGGCCGCCGAGGTTTCGGAGCCGGCTGCTGATTTCCAGCCGGCGTTCTCGGGGGCGCTGCCGTTGGTGGTGTCGGCGCGGTCGGAAGCGGCGCTGCGGGCGCAGGCCGCTCAGCTGGCTGGCTTGTCTGGTGAGGCCGTGGTCCGGTCGCTGGTGACGACCCGGGCCGCGCTGTCGCACCGGGCCGTGGCCGCCAGCGAGGCCGGCCTGCGGGCGTTGGCCGACGGGGTGCCGTCGGCTGACCTGGTGTCCGGGGTCGCGGGGGATTCCCGTGCGGTCATGGTGTTTCCGGGGCAGGGGTCGCAGTGGGCGGGGATGGCGGTGGAGCTGCTGGATTGCTCGCCGGTGTTCGCGGCGCGGATCGTCGAGTGTGAGCAGGCGCTGTCGGCGTATGTGGATTGGTCGTTGACCGAGGTGCTGCGGGCCGGGTCGGGGTTGGACCGGGTTGATGTGGTGCAGCCGGTGCTGTGGGCGGTGATGGTCTCGCTGGCTGCGGTGTGGCGGGCGTGTGGGGTGCAGCCGGCTGCGGTGGTGGGGCATTCGCAGGGTGAGATCGCTGCGGCGTGCGTGGCCGGTGCGTTGACTGTGTCCGATGGTGCGAAGGTCGTCGCGCTGCGCAGCCGGGCGTTGCTGGCGTTGGCCGGCCGGGGCGGGATGGTGTCGGTGCCGCTGCCCGCAGCTGACGTTCAGTTGACCGAGGGTCTGAGCATTGCGGCATTGAACGGCCCGTCCTCGACGGTCGTGTCCGGTGACGTGGCGGCACTCGATGCGTTGCTGGCTCAGTGCGAAAAAGACAACGTTCGCGCCAAGCGGA
>DATJNU010000008.1:0-13867 GCA_035507775.1 Jatrophihabitans sp. | reverse complement strand
TCACCGCCAGCTTCCTCTGCAAGGACCTCCACGCCTGGTGGCCGGCGGGAGCCCGTCACTTCCTCGACCTCCTGATCGACGGCGACCTGGCCAGCAACAACCACGGCTGGCAGTGGGTGGCCGGCAGCGGCACCGACGCCTCGCCGTACTACCGCATCTTCAACCCGGTGCTGCAGGGCAAGAAGTTCGACCCGGACGGCGGCTACGTCCGCCGGTACGTGCCGGAGCTGCGCGACGTCCCGGCGAAGTACCTGCACGAGCCGTGGCGGAGCCCGGACGGGCTGCCGGACGGCTACCCCGAGCCGATCGTCGACCACGCCGCCGAACGGCAGGCCAGCCTGGCCGACTATCGCCGGGTCACCGGCTGAACCTCAGCCGACCCGGATGCCCCAGCTGCCCGACCAGCCGTCGCCGGGCGCCAGCCGGACCAGGTTCTCCCCGGAGTTGAAGGCGTTGGCCGGGCAGCTCATCGGCTCGATCGCCACCGCGTTGCGGCCGGGCGCCATCCGCGGCGGCGTGTAGACCTGCAGGTTGGCGAAGGCGGCGTCCCAGTGCAGCTCGACCGTCCGGTGCTCGGTGCGCAGCAGCGCCGAGCTGCCGTCCAGGTCGGCGAAGCCGTGATCGAGCCGCAGGTCGCCGAGCGGGCGCAGCCGGCGCAGGTCGAACACGGTGCCCTCGACCGGCAGCCGTTCCACCGGGATCGACCGTTCGTCGGCGCGCAGCACGGTCGCGGCCGGCACCTGCAGCTCGGCGTCGTCCAGGGAGTGGCTGCCGAGGTCGAGGTACGGGTGGAAGCCCACCCCGAACGGCGCGGTGGCGGTGCCGAGGTTGCTGGCGGTCAGCTCGACGGCCAGCCCGCCCGGGCCGACGGAGTATCGCAACCGCAGCCGGATCGGGAACGGGTAGCCGGTCTGCGGCACCACGTCGTGGCCCATCAGCACCGAGTCGGCGGCGTGCTCCAGGCACTGCCAGCGGGCCCACTTGACCAGGCCGTGGCTGGCGTTCAGGGTCGCGGGCTCGGTCAGCGGCAGCTGGTAGTCGAGCCCGTCGAAGGTGTAGCGGCCGTCGGCGATCCGGTTCGGCCAGGGCACCAGCACGCAGCCGGTGGACTTGGGCGGCAGCTGGTCCGGGCCGCATTCCACGGTCACCGGCTCGTCGTGGTGCCAGAACCCGGCCAGCGCCGCGCCCACCTCGGCAACCTCCGCCCGGAAGTCACCGGCAGAGATCTCCCAACGCTCACCCGACATCGTCATGGATCAGACGGTATCGGCTGTCTCATCCTATCCTCCTGGGGTGGTTACCACCGGAGACCTGACTCCGTCCAAGGTCAAGAAGGCAGGCAGCGTCCTTCGCCGCTATATGCGAGATGACAACCGAGTCAGCCAAGATCAAGCCATCGAAGCGATCCACGTCATCCAGACCTATCGAGCGTTGCATCAGAAGCCACTTGTGAAGGCGAACAATGGCCTGCGATCAATGGTTCGCACCTGCGGGGCCGAAGTTCGGGTGACCCAGCGACTGAAGCGCATGGCAACGATCTTGGACAAGCTCAAGCGGGAACCGACACTGCCGATGCACAAGATGCAGGACGTTGGGGGCTGCCGCGCTGTGCTCGACTCCATCGAAGAGATCCGCCGTGTCGAAGCGCGGATAAGAAGAAACCGAGACGTCGTGGGCTACGACGACTACATCGTCACACCGCGGGTTTCCGGCTACCGGGGCAGCCACTTGGTCGTCCTGTACGACGATCGGCAGATCGAGATCCAGCTGCGCACGCACGTGATGCATGAATGGGCGATCACCGTCGAGAGGCTGTCGTCTCGGGTAGGCACCAACCTGAAGGGCGATGGAGATCACGCCGTTCAAGCCCTCATGTCCGCGATCTCACACGCGATGGCCATTGAAGAAGGTGGTGGCATCGTCGAGCCAGACCTACTATCAGCCCTTGACGAGTTGCGCTCGTCGGCTGCACCATACCTTGGGAGGAGGTAAAGATGTCCGATATCAAGCACTTTCTCCTGGTCTTCGATCACGAGCAGGAGCGTTTGATCGACCAGCGTTCCTTCGGTGACGACAGCACTAGCGCGTTGGCCGCCTACGCGATCACGGAGGAGAAGTACCGAGATAACGTGATGATCGACATCGTCTTGATCGGCTCAGACTCCATCGAGACCGTCCGCCTCACCCATGCGAACTACTTCGATGGAAGCGTCGCCGTCTCGAAGTACCTCGCGGGCATCTGAGTAGGCCTCGAAGACGTTTCGCGCTGCAGACGGCCCCTCAGCCCAGGCATTGGCTGGGGCCGTTTGCTGTACGTGCTCCTGACCTAGTTTCCCACACCGTGCGAGGCGGTGTCGTACCGCCAGAACGGGCGCACCAGCAGCCCGACGACCAGCACCCCGGCCGCGCACAGCACGCCGCCGCCGGCCCAGGACGCGGTCGCCCCGGTCAGCGATGCGGTCGCGCCGGCGCGCAGGTCCCCGAGCCGCGGGCCGCCGGTGACCACCACGATGAACACCCCCTGCATCCGGCCGCGCATCTGGTCCGGGGCGTAGGTCTGCAGGATGGTCTGGCGGTACACCGAGCTGATCAGGTCGGCCGCGCCGGCCAGCGCCAGCAGCAGCACGGCCAGCCACAGCAGGTGCGCCAGGCCGGCCCCGGCGATGCACAGTCCCCACAGCACGATCGCGATCGTCAGCGTGGCGCCCTGGCGGCGGACCCGGCCGATCCAGCCGCCGGAGAGGCCGGCCAGCAGCGAGCCGATCGCGATGGCGGCGTAGAGCGGCCCGACCTGGCCGTGGAAGCGCTCGGCCGCCACCTGCGGGAACAGGGCCCGCGGCATCGCGAAGACCATCGCCACGATGTCCACCAGGAACGACATGAACAGCACCGGGCGGACGGCGATGAACGCGAACCCCTCCAGCACCGAGCGCAGCCCGGCCCGCGGGCTCGACCCGTCCGGCGGGATGGGCGGCAGCCGCAGCGCCGCGTACAGCGCCAGCGTGAACAGCACGGCGTCCACGCCGTAGGCGTAGCTGAACCCGTGCCGCCGGGTGACCAGCACCCCGGCGATCAACGGGCCGAGCACCGAGCCGAGATTCCCCACCGTGAACGACAGGGTGTTCGCCGCCGGCACCAGTTCGGCCGGGACGATCCGCGGGATGATCGCGCCGCGCACCGACGAGGCCACGGCGAAGAACGCCGACTGCACCGCCACCAGCGCCAGGATCGCCGGGACGCTGTCCAGCCCCGCGGTGGCCTGGCTCAGCAGCAGCAGCGTCACCAGCCAGCTGCCGATCGAGCTGGCCAGGTACAGCGTGCGCCGGTCGAACACGTCGGCCAGCGCCCCGCCGTAGAGACCGAACAGGATCAGCGGCAGCAGCCCGACCAGGCCGACCAGGCCGACCTGCAGCGAGGAGTGCGACAGCGAGTAGACCTGCACCGGCACCGCGATCGCGGTCAGCATCGAACCGATGAACGAGGTGCCCTGCCCGAGCACCTGCCGGCGGAACGGCGCGATCGACAGCGGCCGGGTGTCGATGGCGTGCCGGCGCAGCCAGCCCGGCGGCGGGTCCGCGACCGCGGCCGGCCCGGTCAGCGTCGCGTCCGCGGACTGCCCTCCGTCGGCGGTCACGGGGCGGTCCTCACGGGGCGGTCCTCACGGGGCGAGCCGCTCGACGACCCAGCGCCCGCCGGCGGCACGGAACCGCAGCCGGTCGTGCAGCCGGAACGGCCGGCCCTGCCAGAACTCGGCCTCGGCCACCTCGATGCGGTAGCCGCCCCAGTGCGGCGGGGCCGGGATGGCGCCGTCGCCGAACCGGTCGGTGGTCTCGGCCAGCAGCGCGTCCAGGGCATCCCGGCCGGCCAGCACCTGCGACTGCGGCGAGGCCCAGGTGGCCAGCTGCGACCCGCGCGGCCGGCTGGCGAAGTAGGCCTCGGTCTCGGCCCGGCTGACCTTGCTGACCGGGCCGCGCAGCCGCACCTGCCGCTCGGCCGGCAGCCAGGCGAACAGCGCCGCGGCCTCGGGCGCCGCCGCCAGCTGGTGCCCCTTGGCCGAGGTGTAGTTGGTGTAGAAGACCACGCCCCGCTCGTCGAAGCCGCGGGCCAGCACCGTGCGCACGTCCGGCCGTCCGTCGGCGTCCACGGTCGCCACCTGCATCGCGTTCGGCTCGCCGATCCGCTCGTCGGCGGCGGCCTCGTCGTACCAGTGGCGCAGCTGCTCCAGCCAGCTGCCGGCCAGCGCGGCCTCGGTCAGCTCGCCGGACTCGTAGGAGCTGCGCGGCGCGGCGGGGTCGGCATGGGGCACCGGATCGGGGCGGGAGGTCACGGCGATCATTGTCCCTGCCGGCCACGGCGACCGATCACCGCGTGGCCGCCGATCGCCGCCATGCGCAACAATGGCGGATCGGGGGTCCTGCCGTGCCGGGCCGCCGCGCTCGACCCGAGACTCGCCCTGACCGCACACGCGCTGACCGCTCGAATACGCGCTGACCACGAAACGGAGTCACCCGCATGGCCGCCGACTACAGCCCCGGACTCGAGGGCGTCATTGCGTTCGAAACCGAGATCGCCGAGCCCGACAAGGACGGCGGCGCGCTGCGCTACCGCGGGGTCGACATCGAGGACCTGGTCGGTCATGTGACCTTCGGCAACGTCTGGGCGCTGCTGGTGGACGGCAAGTTCGGCCCCGGCCTGCCGCCGGCCGAGCCGTTCCCGATCCCGGTGCACACCGGCGACGTCCGGGTGGACATGCAGGCCGCGCTCGCCATGCTCTCGCCGATCTGGGGCTACCGGCCGCTGCTGGACATCAGCGACGACGAGGCCCGCGAGCAGGCCGCCCGCGCCTCGGTGATGGCGCTGTCCTACGTCGCCCAGTCGGCCCGCGGCATCGGGCTGCCGGCCGTCCCGCAGGCCAGGATCGACAAGTCGCGCACCATCGTCGAGCGGTTCATGACCCGGTGGCGGGGCGAGCCGGATCCCAAGCACGTGGACGCCGTGGACGCCTACTTCGTCTCGGCCGCCGAGCACGGCATGAACGCCTCCACCTTCACTGCCCGGGTGATCGCCTCCACCGGCGCGGACGTCGCCGCGGCGCTGTCCGGCGCGATCGGCGCGATGTCCGGCCCGCTGCACGGCGGCGCGCCGGCCCGGGTGCTGCCGATGATCGAGGAGGTGGAGCGCACCGGCGACGCCCGCAAGGTGGTCCGCGACATCCTCGACCGCAAGGAGCGGCTGATGGGCTTCGGGCACCGGGTCTACCGGGCCGAGGACCCGCGCGCCCGGGTGCTGCGGCGCACCTGCAAGGAGCTGAACGCGCCCCGGTACGAGGCCGCCGACGCGCTGGAGCAGGCCGCGCTGGCCGAGTTGCGCGAGCGCCGGCCCGACCACCCGATCGAGACCAATGTCGAGTTCTGGGCCGCGGTCACCCTCGACTTCGCCGAGGTGCCGCCGCACATGATGCCGGCGCTGTTCAGCTGCGCCCGCACCGCCGGCTGGGCCGCGCACGTCATGGAGCAGAAGAAGACCGGCCGGCTGGTGCGCCCGTCCGCCCGCTACATCGGCCCGGAGCCGCGCAGCCCGAAGGACGTCGAGGGCTGGGACGCCATCGCGCACGGCACCAGCTGAGCCGGCCTCAGCCGAAGTTCCGTCCCTCACCGCGGTAGGACGGCACGGTCGCGGTGACCGTGCCGTCCGGCGCCACCAGGTGCACCCGGTCGAAGCGTTCCAGCAGCTCGCCGGCCTTGGCGTGCCGGAACCACACCGCGTCACCGATCCGCAGGCCGCGGGCATCCCGGCCGCGGACCGGGGTCTGCACCTCCCCGGCCCCCTCGCCGCGCAGCAGCCGCAGGCCACCGGCCGGCCGCGGCAGCCGGGAGGCTCCCGCCGGGCCAGAGGCGACGTACCCGCCCCCGAACGCCGTCGCAATGCCGCGCGCCGGCCGGCGCACCACCGGCAGCGCGAAGAACAGCGCCGGCTCGCCGGTGAAGCTCCGGTAGCCGTCGAAGAGGGCCGGGTGGTAGAGCCCGCTGCCGGCCGTCACCTCGGTGACCGCCGGGCCGGCCGCCGAGTAGGCCAGGCTGCCGGTGCCGCCGGAGTTGACGAACTCCGGCCGGGCTCCGGCCGCGCGGACCGCCCGGACCACCGCCGCCCGCCGGACGTCCAGCTCCGCCGCCGAGCGCCGCTTCATCCAGCGGACCGCCGGTGAGCCGTCCGGCAGGCCGGCGAGCTGCGCCTCGTAGAACATCAGCCCGACCAGCGCCAGGTCGCCGGCGGCGAGCACCGTGGCCGCCAACCCGGCCGCCTGCGCCGGGGTGCGGACCGGCGAGCGCCGGACGCCCAGGTGCAGCGGGCCGATCCGCAGCGAGGCGTCGACGTCCAGGCAGACCCGCACCGGGGCGACCGGCCGGGCCGCCACCCGGCGCAGGTAGGCCAGCTGCGCCTCGTCGTCCACCATCAGCGTGATCGCGGCCAGCAGGCCCGGGTCGGCGGCCAGCTCGCGCAGCGCGGCCGCGTCGGCGGTCGGGTAGCCCACCAGGACGTCGGCGAAGCCCTGCCGGGCCAGCCAGCAGGCCTCGGCCAGCGAGTACGCCATCAGCCCCGAATACCCCGGCCGCGCAAGCACATCGGCCAGCACCCGGCGGCAGCGCACCGACTTGGTGGCCAGCCGGATCGGGGTGCCGGCGGCGCGCCCGGCCAGGGCGGCGGCGTTGGCCGCCAGCGCGCCGAGGTCCAGCGCTGCCAGCGGCAGGTCGCGGCCGGCGGTCGCGGCCGCGAGCCGCCGGAGCGTCGCCGCGGCGCGGTCCTCGTCCATCGGCGCCACCTCCCGTCGCCGGCCGCAGCCACCGGGCGGGCCTCGTCCGGCGGGTTTTATAGTCGGTCCATCATGTCTGATAGTGGTGCGCCCAGCTGGCGGAACTGGTCCGGCTCGGTCACGGCCACCCCGGCCCGGATCGTGCGGCCGCGCACCGTGGCCGAGGTGTCGGACGAGGTCCGCCGCGCGATCGCGGACAACCTCTCGGTGAAGGCGGTCGGTGCCGGGCACAGCTTCACCGACATCGCCTCGACCCGCGGCGTACTGGTCAGCCTGGACCGGCTCACCGGCATCGTCCGCGCCGACCGGGCCACCGGCCTGGTCACGGTGGCCGGCGGCACCACGCTCGCCGAGCTGAACATCGCCCTGTGGAAGATGGGGCTGTCGCTGTCCAACCTCGGCGACATCGATGCCCAGACGATCAGCGGCGCCATCTCGACCGGCACCCACGGCACCGGCCGCGCGTTCGGCGGCCTGGCCACCCAGGTGCGCGGGCTGCAGCTGGTGACCGCCGACGGCGAACTGCTGGAGTGCTCGGTCGAGCAGCACCCCGAGGTGTTCGCCGCGGCCCGGGTCGGGCTCGGCGCGCTCGGCATCGTCACCGCGGTGACCCTGCAGTGCGAGCCGGCCTACCTGCTGCACGCGGTGGAGCGCCCGGCCGACTACGACGACCTGCTCGAGGTGCTGTCCGTGCTGGAGGGCAGCGACCACTTCGAGTTCTACTGGTTCCCGCACACCCGCCGGGTGCTGACCAAGACCAACGCCCGGGTGCCGGCCGAGGCCGAGGCCAGGCCGCTCGGCCGGCTGAAGGGCTGGCTGGACGACGAGTTCCTGGCCAACACCGTCTTCGGCGGCCTCAACCGGCTGACCACCGCCCGGCCGAAGCTGATCCGCGGCGCGAACCGGCTGGCGGCGCGCGCGCTCACCGGGCGGGAGTACGTCGACCGCTCGTACAAGGTGTTCACCTCGCCGCGCCGGGTGCTCTTCAACGAGATGGAGTACGCGGTACCGCGCAAGGCACTGGCCTACGTGATGGACGAGATCGACAGCTGGATCAAGCGCTCGGAGGAATGGGTCGGCTTCCCGGTCGAGGTGCGGCTGGCCGCGGCCGACAACATCCCGCTGTCGATGGCGTACGGGCGCGACACCTGCTACGTCGCGGTGCACCAGTACCACCGGCGGGCACACGAGAACTACTTCCTCGCGGTGGAGTCGATCGCGCGGACGGTGGACGGCCGGCCGCACTGGGGCAAGCTGCACTACCGCTCCGCCGACGACCTGGCACCGCTCTACCCGCGCTTCGCCGACTTCGGCCGGCTGCGGGACCGGCTCGATCCCGAGCGTAGATTCGGCAACGACTACCTGCGGCGTGTGCTGGGCAGCTGAGCGCGCCCGCCGAAACCGGAAGGACCGCATGAGTTTCGCCGTGGATCCCAAGTCCGACCTGCCCCTGGTGCTGGGCGGCAACGTCTTCAGCTGGTCGGCCGACAAGGACCAGTCGTTCGCGGTGCTCGACGCGTTCGTTGCCGCCGGCGGCAGCCAGCTCGACACCGCCGACGTCTACGGCCGCACCGGTGGCGAGGCCGGGCACGGCTCCGAGACGGTCATCGGCGAGTGGCTTGCCTCGCGCGGCCACCGCGACCGGGTCTTCCTGGCCAGCAAGGTGGGCGCGCTGGCCCCGCACGACAACCTGCGGGCCGGCTCGATCACCGCGGCCGTCGAGGGCTCGCTGCGCCGGCTGCAGACCGACCACCTCGACCTCTACTGGGCGCACCGCGACGACGAGGGCACGCCGCAGGAGGAGACGCTGGCCGCCTTCGACGCGCTGGTGCGGGCCGGCAAGGTGCGCCACCTCGGTGCCTCGAACTTCTCCGCCGGCCGGCTGGAGTCGGCGCTGGCGATCTCGGCCGAGCGGGGTCTGGCCGGCTACGTCGCGGTGCAGCCGCACTACAACCTGCTCGAGCACGCCGAGTGGGAGGCCGGCGCCGGCCGGGTGGCGCTGGCGCACGAGCTGGCGACCTGGCCGTACTTCGGGCTGGCGTCCGGCTTCCTTACCGGCAAGTACCGGCCCGGCACCGAGGTCGAGTCGGTCCGGTCGAAGGCGGTCAGCCGCTACCTGGACGACCGTGGCTTCGGGGTGCTGGCGGTGCTCGACCGGATGGCCGCCGAGCACGGGGTGTCGGTGGCCGCGGTGGCGCTGCGCTGGCTGGCCCAGCAGCCCGGCGTGCTGGCCCCGATGGCCTCGGCCCGGACGCCGGAGCAGCTGACCGACCTGCTGCAGGTGGCCGACCTGGAGCTCTCCGAGGCCGAGCTGGCCGAGCTGCGGGCCGCCGCCGCCTGACCGGCTGGGATACTTCCTCGGGTGACAGACCTGCAGCTGCCCGCCGACCTGCTCCCCCGCGACGGCCGGTTCGGGTCGGGGCCGTCCAAGGTGCCGGCCGATTCGCTGTCCCGGTTCGCGGCCGAGGCAGCGCCGGTCATGGGCACCTCGCACCGGCAGGCCCCGGTCAAGAACCTGGTCGGCCGGATCCGGGCCGGGCTGGCGGAGCTGTTCGCGCTGCCGGCCGGCTACCAGGTGGTGCTCGGCAACGGCGGCTCCACCGCGTTCTGGGACGCCGCCGCGTTCGGGCTGATCCGGCACCGGTCACAGCACGTGCAGATCGGCGAGTTCTCGGCCAAGTTCACCGCGATCACCCGGGGCGCGCCGTTCCTGGCCGAGCCGAGCGTCCGGCAGACGCCGCCCGGGCAGGGCATCCTGCCGGTGGCCGAGGACGGCGTCGACGCCTACTGCTGGCCGCAGAACGAGACCTCGACCGGGGTGGTGCTCGACGTCCGCCGGGTCGCTCCGGATGCCCTGCACCTCGTCGACGCCACCTCCGCGGCCGGCGGGGTGCCGGTGGACGTCAGCCAGGCCGACGCGTACTACTTCGCGCCGCAGAAGGGCTTCGCCGGCGACGGCGGGCTGTGGCTGGCGCTGCTGTCACCGGCCGCTCTCGACCGGATCGGTGAGCTGGCCGGCCGCTGGACACCGCCGTCGCTGGACCTCAGGCTGGCGGTCGAGAACAGCGCCAAGGACCAGACCTACAACACCCCCGCCGTCGCGACGCTCTGGCTGCTGGCCGGGCAGGTCGAGGCGATGCTGGCCGCCGGTGGGCTGGCCTGGGGCGTGCGGCGATCGGCGGATTCGTCCCGGCGGCTGTACGACTGGGCCGAGAAGTCCGGGTACGCCGCCCCGTTCGTCGCCGATCCGGCGCTGCGCAGCCCGGTGGTCGGCACCATCGACTTCGCTCCCGAGGTCGACGCGGCCCGGCTGGCGGCCGCCCTGCGCGCCAACGGCGTGGTCGACACCGAGCCGTACCGCGGCCTGGCCCGCAACCAGCTGCGGATCGGCATGTACCCCGCGGTCGACCCGGACGACGTCGCCGCGCTGACCGCCTGCATCGACTGGCTGGTGCCCCGGTTGGGGTGAGCGGGGTGGCTGGTCCGAAAGGCGCGGCTGAGCCGCCCGGGCCCGGCGTGGAGTCCCGAAATCCGGGAGCGGAGAACGTAAGGTCTCAGGCATGCAGTCGCTGCGCTTGGTGGGACCAGGACAGGACGGTGCCTCCGTCGTCCTGGAATCCCTCGACGGCGCAGACCGATTCTCCCTGCCCCTCGACGAGCGGTTGCGTGACGTGTCTCAAGCCCAGCCTCCCGAATCCGGACCCGCCCCCGAACGCTCCCCCGCCGGCCAGGCGCTGAGCCCGCGCGAGATCCAGACCCGGGTGCGGGCCGGCGAGTCGGCCGAGGCGGTCGCGGAGAGTGCCGGCATGTCGCTGGAGAAGGTGATGCGGTTCGCGTTCCCGGTGCTGGCCGAGCGGCGCCGGGTGGTGGACGAGGCCCGGCGGGCCCGCGCCCGGCGCGGCGGCGACGGCCAGCCGGCCGAGTTCGGCGACCTGATCGACGACCGGCTCACCCGGCACGGCATCGACGCGACCGGGGTCGGCTGGGACGCGTTCCGGCGCCCGGACGGCGGCTGGACGGTGACCGCGACCTTCACCGCGTACGAGGCGGAGCTGCGGCCGAAGTTCTCGTTCGGGCTGGGCAACCGGACGGTCTCCGCGCTGGATGCCCTCGCCGCCGACCTGCTCTCGGACCGCCCGGTGCGCGACCTGCTGCCGCCCGACCCGGACCCGGTGTCGGAGCTCGCCGAGCCGGGCCCGGTGCGGCTGACCGCGGTGCCGGACCGGATCGAGGACGACGAGCCCGGCCTGCCCGCCACTCCCGCCGTCCAGGCCGGCCGCCGGCAGAAGGCGCACACCCGGCCGATCCCGATCGACGCCGACGACGAGCTGTTCGACCAGGAGGCCTTCGGCGACCAGCAGCCGGCCGAGCCTGGTGTCGAGCAGCCGCAGCCTTCGGAGCAGGCCTGGCAGGACGAGCCGCTGCCGTTCGACGGCGAGCCGGCCGGCCCGGCCCAGCAGGGCCGTCCGACCGACACCCGCCAGCCGGACGACGCCGAGGGGCGGCACCGGCGCGCCAGGCGTGGTGAGAAGCCGCGGATGCCGTCCTGGGACGATATCCTGCTGGGCGTCCGCAACAAGAACGACTGACCGACCCGCTCCGGCCCGGCGGATCGTCTATTTTCCGCGGTACCGGTTGCCCCGATCGCGCCCGCCTGACAGCGTGTGACCGCTTTCCACATGCCATGTTCCGGGGGGAGACATGTCCACAGGCCTGTCAGGGTGGTCGCCGCCGCCACCGCCACCTGCCGCCGCCGTCCGGCCGGGCTGGGTCGGCAAGGCGGTGCTCGGGGGCGCGGCGGTGCTGATCCTGCTGATCGGGGCCGGCATCGGCTCGGCCGGCAAGGGCGACGCCGCCACCAGCACGCCCACCCACACGTTCACCGCGACCCGCACCGCAACCGCGACCGCGACGGCAACCGCCACGGCGACCGCGACCCGCACCGTGCAGCACACCGCCGTCCGGACGGCGACCCGCACCGTCACCGTGACCGCGGCGGCCGCGGCCCCGCCGGCCCAGGCCGGCGGCCCCGGATCCGGTAGCCAGCAGGACTGCACGCCCGGCTACGGCCCGTGCATCCCGCCCGGGCCGGACGTCGACTGCGCGGGCGGTTCCGGTGACGGACCGCGATACGTGCAGGGCCCGATCCAGGTCACCGGCAGCGACCCGTACGGCCTCGACCGGGACGGCGACGGCATCGGCTGCGACACCTGACCACCCGCACCAGACGGGCGGGGCCGGTGAACCCGCCCCGCCCGTCGACCACGGCCGTGCGCTTCACAACCCGCCGAGCACCCTGCGGTGCAGGAAGTCGTTGCCGAACGTCCCGGCCCGGTCGAACCGGCGGGCCAGCGCGGCGAAGTCGGCCAGCCGCGGGTGCAGCTCGGCCAGCCGGTGCGGGGCCGTGGCGAACTCCTTGCCCCAGTGCGGCACCGCGTCGAACTCGGCCAGCCGCCGCTCCAGCTCGGCCAGCACCGGCGCCACCGCGGCCGGATCCCGCGCCCAGGTGAAGTGCAGCGCCAGCCGGTCGCGCTGGTAGCACGGGCTGAGCCAGAACTCGTCGGCGGCGATCGTCCGCAGTTCGCCGACCAGCAGCACCGGGGCCAGCAACTCGCCGAGTGACCGGACCGTCTCGACGGCCGCCGCCCCGTGCGCGCGGTCGACGAAGTACTCCGACTGGATCTCCTCGCCGTGACTGGGCGTGAACTCCAGCCGGAAGTGCGGCAGCCTCCGGTGCCACGGGCCGGGCACGCCGAGCTGCTGGGTGGCGGAGCCGGCATCGCCGTCGGGCATCGGGTGCCGCGGCCCGTCCGCCGGCCGGGCGCCGTGGAAGTCCCCGGTGCGCGGCTCGCGGGACTTCAGCCAGGCCTGGACGGCATCGCCGCGCCAGCGGGTGAAGAGGCTGACGCTGTGCGCCGCCGCGGTGATCTCGGCGAGGTCGGCGGTGAGCTGGTCGAAGGGCAGGGCATCGTAGACGTACTGGCGAAGCTCGAACGCCGGCACCGCCTGCAGGGTCAGCTCGGTGACCGCGCCGAGCGCACCCAGCGCCACCACGGTGCCGTCGAAGTCCGGGTCGCCGGCGGCCAGCTCCACCAGCTCGCCGTCGCCGGTGACCAGCCGCTGGGCCCGTACCGCGGCGGCCAGCACCGGGTTGGCGTCGCCGGAGCCGTGCGTCCCGGTGGCACAGGCGCCGGCCACCGAGATGTGCGGCAGCGAGCCCAGGTTCGGCAGCGCCAGGCCGTGCGCGTGCAGGAACGCGGCCAGCTCGCCGTAGCGGACGCCGGCGCCGAGCCGCACCAGCCGCCGGTCGGTGTCGAGCTCCAGCACCTGGGGCAGGTCGCGCAGCGAGACCAGCGCGCCGTCGGTGTCGGCGATCCGGTTGAACGAGTGCCCGGTGCCGAGCACCTTCACCTTCTCGTGCCGGGCGACCAGGGACTGCAGCTCGGTGAGGGAGGCCGGGCGGTGCAGCTCCGCCGGGGTGAAGGTGACGTTGCCCGCCCAGTTGCGGATCGGTTCAGCGGCGCTGGTCTGCTCGGCCATGCGGCCAGCCTGCCACGGGTGTTCTCAGAGCAGGCCCGCGAACCGCCGGCCCGCGTCGACCAGCGGCACCCGGTCCTCATCGGAGCTACTACGGGTGGCGGTCGGCCATCAGCTGGGGTATCAGCGGCAGCCGGGACAGGTCGTGGTACTTCGCCCAGGCATTTTCCAGCACCGTCTGATCCGAGAGCTGGGTTGTCGTCCGGGTGACGTCGCGCATCAGGGCGGCGGCCGACGGATCGCCCTGCGACCAGTACGCGTCCGCGACCAGCCCGGGCAGCGCCGCCTCGGCCTCGGGCAGGCGATCGGAACGGATCTCCTGGGCCACGAGGGCACGTGTGACCACGAGTGGCGATCCTGCCACGGGCGATCAGCAGCCGCCGACAATTCGGCCGTAGGCGAACGCGGCGACGGCAAATTCGGTCGCCCGTTGTCGGTACCCCGTCGTAGGGTGAGCCATCGTGGCGAACGGGGCGATGGAGACGGCAGAGCAGGCGAAGAACTCCGGAGCGCAAGCCC
>DATJNU010000007.1:0-28785 GCA_035507775.1 Jatrophihabitans sp. | reverse complement strand
CTCGACGACCTCGAGGTCGCCGACGTCCGCCCGTTCGAGGCGGCGCTGCACGACTACATCGCGCACAACAAGCAGGAGATCTTCGACAACATCGCCAACACCGGCGTGCTGGACGACGACACCATCGGGCTGCTGGAGCAGGCCGTCACCGAGGTCAAGAGCCAGTACACCTCCCAGTCGGCCTCGTCCCAGGCGGCGGCCCCGGCGGACGCTCGATAGATGGGCGCCCAGCTTCGGGTCTACCGGCGCCAGATCCGGTCCGTCCAGTCGACCCAGAAGATCACCAAGGCGATGGAGCTCATCGCCGCCTCCCGGATCGTCAAGGCGCAGAACCGGGTCAACGCGGCGCGTCCGTACGTGCAGGAGTTGACCCGGGCACTGGCCGCGGTGGGCAAGGACGCGTCGCTGAAGCACCCGTTGCTGACCGGCTCGGACCACCCGCGCCGGACCGGCATCCTGCTCATCACCTCCGACCGCGGACTGGCCGGCGGCTACAGCGCCAACGCGATCCGGCAGGCCAACGAGCTGGCCGAGCAGGTGCGCGCCGACGGCAAGGAGCCGCTGCTCTACGTGATCGGCCGCAAGGGCGTGGGCTACTACAAGTTCCGCAACCGGCCGGTGGCCGGCAGCTGGACCGGCTTCTCCGAGCAGCCGTCGTTCGTCGATGCCCGGGACGCGACCGAGACCGTGGTCTCGGCGCTGCTGGCCACCAGCGAGGGTGCCTCGGAGGCAGGTGAGGGGATCGACGAGCTGTACGTCGTCTACACCCGCTTCGAGTCGATGGTGACCCAGGTGCCGGTCGCGGCGCAGGTCGCGCCGGTCCGGCTCTCCGACGCCGAGCAGGTCGCCGAGGAGTCCGAGGAGCCGGACGGCCCCAAGCCGGCCTACGACTTCGAACCCGAGGCCGGCGAGCTGCTCGCGGAGCTGCTGCCGCGCTACGTCAGCGCCCGGATCTTCTCGGCGCTGCTGGAGTCCGCAGCCTCGGAGTCGGCGGCCCGCCGCCGCGCGATGAAGTCCGCCTCGGACAACGCCGCGGACCTGATCAAGACCTACACCCGACTGGCCAACCAAGCCCGCCAGGCGGAGATCACCCAGGAAATCAGCGAGATCGTCGGTGGCGCCGACGCCCTCGCGGCAGCAGGAAGTGACTACTGATGACCGCAACCCTGTCCAGCGACGCCACCTCCGACCAGTCCGCGCCGGCCGTCGGCCGCGTCGTCCGGGTCATCGGCCCGGTGGTGGACGTCGAGTTCGGCCGGAACAACATCCCGGAGCTGTTCAACGCGCTGCACGTCGACATCTCCCTGGGTGAGCTGTCCAAGACGCTGACCCTGGAGGTCGCCCAGCACATCGGCGACGACATGGTGCGCGCCATCTCGATGCAGCCGACCGACGGCCTGGTCCGCGGCGCCGAGGTGACCGACACCGGCACCTCGATTTCGGTACCGGTCGGCGACATCACCAAGGGCCACGTGTTCAACGCCCTGGGTGACGCGCTGGACGACGCCGGCAAGAAGCTGGAGTTCAGCGAGCGCTGGTCGATCCACCGCGACCCGCCGCCGTTCGACGCGCTCGAGTCCAAGACCGAGCCGATGTGGACCGGCATCAAGGTCATCGACCTGCTGACCCCGTACGTGACCGGTGGCAAGATCGGGCTGTTCGGCGGCGCGGGCGTGGGCAAGACCGTGCTGATCCAGGAGATGATCTACCGGGTCGCCGAGAACTTCGGTGGCGTGTCGGTGTTCGCCGGCGTCGGCGAGCGGACCCGCGAGGGCAACGACCTCATCCAGGAGATGACCGACTCCGGCGTGCTGGAGAAGACCGCGCTGGTCTTCGGCCAGATGGACGAGCCGCCGGGCACCCGGCTGCGGGTGGCGCTCTCGGCGCTGACCATGGCGGAGTACTTCCGCGACGTGCAGAACCAGGACGTGCTGCTCTTCATCGACAACATCTTCCGGTTCACCCAGGCCGGCTCCGAGGTCTCCACGCTGCTCGGCCGGATGCCGTCCGCGGTGGGGTACCAGCCCACCCTGGCCGACGAGATGGGCCAGTTGCAGGAGCGGATCACCTCGACCCGCGGCCACTCGATCACCTCGATGCAGGCGATCTACGTGCCCGCCGACGACATCACCGACCCGGCGCCGCATACCGCGTTCGCCCACCTGGACGCCACCACGGTGCTCTCCCGGCCGATCTCGGAGAAGGGCATCTACCCGGCGGTGGACCCGCTGGACTCCACCTCGCGGATCCTGGACGCCCAGTACATCGGCCAGGAGCACTACGACGTCGCGTCGGAGACCAAGCGGATCCTGCAGCGCTACAACGAGCTGCAGTCCATCATCGCGATCCTCGGCATCGACGAGCTCTCGGAAGAGGACAAGATCCTGGTCGGCCGGGCCCGCCGGATCGAGCGGTTCCTGTCGCAGAACACCTTCGTCGCCAAGCAGTTCACCGGCATCGAGGGTTCGTTCGTGCCGATCGAGGAGACCATCGACGCGTTCAAGCGGCTGGCCGCCGGTGACTTCGACAGCTACCCGGAGCAGGCCTTCTTCATGTGCGGTGGCCTGGAGGACCTGGAGAAGAAGGCGCACGAGCTCCGCAACTCCTGAGCTTTGCCGGAGCGTGCGGATTTCTCCTTGAGTCAGAAGGGAACTTGCTGTGGCGACGATGCAGGTCGAGCTGGTCTCGGTCGAGCGGCCCCTGTGGTCGGGCGAGGCCAACGCGGTCTACGCGCGCACCCTCGACGGTGAGATCGGTGTCATGCCGGGTCACTCGCCGCTGCTCGGTGCGCTCGCGCCGGGCTGGCTGGTGCGGATCCAGCAGGCCGACGGTGTCGAGCAGCGGGTAGCCGTCCACGGCGGCTTCCTGTCGGTGCGGCCGGACGGCGTCTCGGTGCTCGCCGAGATGGCCGAGACGGCCGAGGAGATCGACGTGGCCCGGGCACGGCAGGCGCTGGAGCGGATCGGCGACGCCACCGACCAGGAGTCGGTGGCCGCTCGCAACCGGGCGCTGGCTCGGCTCCGGGCCGCGGGGGAGCAGATCTAACAAGGCCGCTGGCCCGCCGCGGCGGGCCCGATCGCGCACGGAGGCACGCGGTGGCAGCGCTGGTGGAGAACGTCAGCCTGTTCACCGTGTGCCTTGTGCTCGTTCTGGCCGTGGTCGCCTGGATGCTGGCGCTGCTGCGGCAGCGCCACGTGGTCGCCTCGGCCGGTGGCCTGCCGGTGGCGCTCAAGCGCGGGCCGGACCGGTGGGCCAATGGGGTGGGCCGCTACGTCGGGGACGAGCTGGTCTGGTACCGCACCCTGTCGCTGTCACCGGCGGCGGCGATGCGGCTGTCGCGGGACGAGTTGAGCGTGGTCGCGACCCGGGCCTGGGACCCGGCGCAGGACATGGCGCTGCGGCCGAACCTCGCCATCGTCGAGTGCCGGGTGCACGGCAAGGAGGTCAGCCTCGGCTTCCCGGACAATGGGGTCACCGGCTTCCTGTCCTGGCTGGAGGCGTCGGCGCCCAAGTTCTGAAGCCCCCGCGCCGGAGGGCTCACGCGCCGGTCGGCCCCCGCGCCGGAGGGCTCACGCGCCGGTCGGCTCACCGCTCGCCGCCCGGCTGCCACAGCACGTCGCCGTCCGGGTTGGCGCAGCGGGCCAGGATGAAGAGCAGGTCCGAGAGCCGGTTCAGGTAGGTGGCGGTGAGCGGGTTGGTGCGCTCCGGATCGGCCGCCAGCAGCGCCCAGGTGCTGCGCTCGGCCCGGCGGGCCACGGTGCGCGCGACGTGCAGCAGCGCCGCCCCCGGGGTGCCGCCCGGCAGCACGAAGCTGCGCAGCGGCGTCAGCTGCTCGTTGAACTCGTCGCACCAGCCCTCCAGCCGGCTGACGTAGGCCTCGGTGATCCGCAGCGGCGGGTACTTCGGGTCGGGCCGGATCGGCGTGGCGAGGTCGGCCCCGACGTCGAAGAGGTCGTTCTGCAGCCGGCGCAGCACCGCCGCGATCGGCTCCGGCAGGGCGCCCAGCGCCAGCGCGGTGCCCAGCGCGGCGTTCGTCTCGTCCGAGTCGGCGTAGGCGGCCACCCGCACGTCGGTCTTGGCGACCCGGCTCTGGTCGCCGAGCGCGGTGGTGCCGGCGTCACCGGTCTTGGTGTAGATGCGGGTCAGATGTACGGCCATGCCACCAATCTAGGGCGTGGCCCGGCACGTCCGGCCGACCTGCCCGTCGTGCCCCCTCCGGTGGTGCCGGCGTGCGACCATGCTGGCGGCGCACATAGCGCACCGAACGGGGCAGGCGGAGGAGGCAGCGATGCCCCAGCCGGTACGCGCGGACCGCGACCAGACTGCCCGCCAGACACCGGCGGAGCCGGCCCCGGTGGACACCCAGCCGGTCTTCGCCCTCGCGGTACCGGTCGCCGGGCTCGTACACGGTCGGTCTCGGCGGAGGCGTACACCGTGGGCGACGACATCGTCTTCGCCGCGGGCAAGTACGCGCCGGACACCCGGGCCGGCCAGAGCCTGCTGGCGCACGAGCTCACCCACATGCTGCAGCCGGCCCGGACCGGTACGTCCGCCGGCCCGGACGGGATCCGGGTCTCGGACCCGTCGGACCGGGACGAGGTCGAGGCGGCCGAGGTGGCCCGCCGGTTCGACGGCCGGGGCCGCGCAGGCCGGCTGCGATCACGGGCACGTGCCGGCCGAGGCCGGCCGGGTGCTGCGTAGCCTCCAGGTGCGCCGGGTAGCCTCCAGGTGCGCCGGGCGGTCGGGCTGGAGTTCGAGACCGGCTGGCGGGTCACCGACACTTCGGGGCCGGTGCCCCGCCCGGATCACTGCCGTGATGGCCGGCATCGAGCAGCTGGGGCTGGCGATGGAGCACGTCGCGGCCGGCAACGGCGGCACCCCGTTCACGATGGACCAGGCCAGCCACCGTCCGGGCGACAGCTCGGCACGCCGGTGGACGCCGGCATCGTCGAGTTCCGTGGCGCGCAGTCGCAGAAGATCCCGCTACCGCGCTGGAGCCCGTTCGCGCGGGAGTTCCATCGCTACATCAGCCACGTGCACACCAGCTGAGCCGGGGCTAGTCGGCGCGATCGAGCACGGCACGGGCATTGGCCAGGTCGGTGCGGAACACCAGGACGTCGTAGGAGTCGACGTCCAACCGCGAGACCGAGCTGCGAATGCCTTGTGAGATCAGCAGATTCTTAACCGCCAGCGCGTTGCTGCGGGTGGTCGCGGGTAGCACCGTGACGAGCAGGCCCAGGTCGGCGTCCGGGCCGGTCTGCGGCCGGCCGGTGCGCGGGCGGGACGACGGGGCGAAGACCCAGCGCATCAGCAGCGTGAGCGTCACGATCAGGATCGCGGCCCACAGCAGCACTCCGAGGTCGAACCCCACGAACCGGCCTCCCTCGGCTGACGGGCGATGTCAACAGATATCGTGCCCGAGGAAGCGGCCGCCGGCGATGCCTGCGGTGCGAAGCGCAGTCGGCAGAGGAGAGCCAACCACCATGGCACAGCAGGTAGCGGTGATCGGTGCGGGTCTGATGGGTTCGGGCATCGCCCAGGTGGCCGCGGTGGCGGGCCTGGACGTGACGCTGCGCGACATCAGCGACGAGGCGGTGCAGCGCGGCCGCGATGCCATCGAGAAGTCGCTGGCCCGGTTCGCCAGCAAGGGCAAGCTGGCCGAGTCCGACGTCGAGGCCGCGCTCGGCCGGATCCGCACCACCACCGACCTCGACGCCGCAGCCGAGGCCGACATCGTGGTCGAGGCCGTCTTCGAGAGCCTGGAGGTCAAGCGCGAGCTGTTCCAGACGCTCGACTCGCTCTGTGCCGACGGCGCGGTGCTCGCCTCCAACACCTCGGCCATCCCGATCACCCAGATCGCCGCGGCGACCAACCGGCCGGAGTCGGTGGTCGGCACCCACTTCTTCTCGCCGGTGCCGATGATGGCGCTGTGCGAGCTCGTCCGGGGCTACAAGACCTCGGACGAGACGCTGGCCACCGCGCGCGAGTTCGCCGAGCGCACCGGCAAGACCTGCATCGTGGTGAACCGGGACGTGGCCGGCTTCGTCACCACCCGGCTGATCTCGGCGCTGTCGAACGAGGCGATCCGGCTGCTGGAGACCGGGGTGGCGACCGCGGAGGACATCGACACCGCCTGCAAGCTCGGCTTCGGGCACGCGATGGGGCCGCTGGCCACCGTCGACCTGACCGGCGTCGACATCATGCGCAACGCCTCGAACAACATCTACGGCGACACCAAGGACCCGAAGTTCGCGCCGCCGGAGCTGCTCTCCCGGATGGTCATCGCCGGCGACCTGGGGCGCAAGAGCGGGCAGGGCTTCTACAGCTACTGAGCCTGCGAACTGAGCCACACCGGCTACTCACCGGTAGCGAAAGTGCGCCACACTCGCTGGATGGGCGATGCGGCGCAAGCGAACGAGGCAGTACGGCCAGAGCGTGACCGTCCCTGGGTGATGCGGACCTATGCCGGGCACTCCAGCCCGGCAGAGTCCAACGCGCTCTACCGGCGCAACCTGGCCAAGGGCCAGACCGGGCTCTCGGTGGCCTTCGACCTGCCGACCCAGACCGGCTACGACCCGGACGCCGAGCTGGCCCGCGGCGAGGTGGGCAAGGTCGGCGTTCCGGTGTCCCACCTCGGCGACCTGCGGGCGCTGTTCGACGGCATCCCGCTGGCCGAGATGAACACCTCGATGACCATCAACGCGCCGGCCATGTGGCTGCTGGCGCTCTACCTGGTGGCCGCCGAGGAGCAGCAGCCGGACACCGGCCCCGAGCAGGTCTGGCACCGGCTGGCCGGCACCACCCAGAACGACATCGTCAAGGAGTACCTGTCCCGCGGCACGTTCATCTACCCGCCGGGACCGTCGCTGCGGCTGATCACCGACGTGGTCGCCTTCACCGTGGCCGAGGTGCCGCGCTGGAACCCGATCAACATCTGCAGCTACCACCTGCAGGAGGCCGGCGCGACGCCGGTGCAGGAGATCGCCTTCGCGCTGTGCACCGCCATCGCGGTGCTCGACTCGGTGCGCGACTCCGGCCAGGTGCCGCCCGAGCGGTTCGGCGAGGTGGTCGGGCGCATCTCGTTCTTCGTCAACGCCGGCGTCCGGTTCGTCGAGGAGATGTGCAAGCTGCGGGCGCTGTCGGCGCTCTGGAACGAGATCACCGAGCAGCGGTACGGGGTGACCGATGCCAAGCAGCGCCGGCTGCGCTACGGCGTGCAAGTGAACTCGCTCGGCCTGACCGAGGCCCAGCCGGAGAACAACGTGACCCGGATCCTGCTGGAGATGCTGGCAGTCACGCTCTCCAAGGACGCCCGGGCCCGCGCCGTGCAGCTGCCAGCCTGGAACGAGGCGCTCGGCCTGCCCCGGCCGTGGGACCAGCAGTGGTCGCTGCGCATGCAGCAGGTGCTGGCGTACGAGACCGACCTGCTGGAGTACGGCGACATCTTCGCCGGCTCGCCGGTGATCGAGGCCAAGGTGGCCGAGATCGCCGGCGGCGCCCGGGCCGAGATCGACAAGGTGCTCGAACTCGGCGGGGTGATCGCCGCGGTCGAGTCCGGGTACCTGAAGTCGGCGCTGGTCTCGTCGCTGGCCGAGCGCCGCCGGCGGCTGGAATCGGGCCAGGACGTGGTGGTCGGGGTCAACCGGTTCACCGAGACCGAGCCGAACCCGCTCACCGCCGACATCGACGGCTCGATCCTCACCGTGGATCCGGGCGTCGAGCAGGCCGCGGTCGAGGCGGTGCGGCGGTGGCGGGCCGGCCGCGACCAGGCCGAGGTGAGCCTGAGCCTGGCCCAGCTGCGCGACGTCGCCAAGACCGAGCAGAACCTGATGCCGGCCACCCTGCGCTGCGCCCGGGCCGGGGTGACCACCGGCGAGTGGTCGGACGCGCTGCGCGAGGTGTTCGGCGAATACCGCGCCCCGACCGGGGTGTCCGGCGCTGCCGGGGGAGGGGCGGGCGTGTCCGATCCGACGTTCGACACCGTCCGACGGCGGGTCGCCGACACCGGCGCCGAGCTGGGCGGCCGGCTGAAGTTCCTGGTCGGCAAGCCGGGCCTGGACGGGCACTCCAACGGTGCCGAGCAGATCGCGGTGCGGGCCCGGGACGCCGGGTTCGAGGTGATCTACTCCGGCATCCGGCTGACCCCGGCCCAGATCGTCGCGGCCGCGGTCGAGGAGGACGTGCACGTGGTGGGTCTGTCGGTGCTGTCGGGCTCGCACCTGTCGGTGGTGCCGGACGTGCTGACCGGGCTGCGCGAGGCCGGGCTGACCGACGTCCCGCTGGTGGTGGGCGGCATCGTGCCGGACGCCGACGCCGCCCGGCTGCGCGAGCTGGGCGTGGCCCGGGTGTTCACGCCGAAGGACTTCGAGATGAGCCGGGTGCTCGACCAGGTGGTGGACGCGATCCGCGAGGCGCACGAGCTGCCGCGCTGACTCCAGCTCGGCTTCAGATACGGCTCCGGCGTCAGATCAGGCTCAGGGCGGCGGCCATCCAGCCGGTCGGGTCCTCGCCGGCCGGCACGGCGAGGAGGGCCTGCCACAGCAGGACCGCCGGCCACCAGGCCGACTCGGCTACGGTCAGCGGGCGGACCGACTCGTAGCCGGCCCGGAATCCCTCGTGAACCGCAGGGGAAACCGGGCCCCAGTCGCGGTAGCGGGTGCCCAGCACGACGGCCGAACGCGCCAGCTCGACGATCCGATGGTCGAGCCTGGCCTGCTCGAAGTCGAGCACCGCGGCCACCTCGGGGCCGCGGCACAGCACGTTGGCGGAGCGGTAGTCGTAGTGCAGGAGCTGGGTCGGCGCGGTGTCGGCCGACGCGGTGTCGCCCGGCGCGTCGGCCAGCCGCCGGCGCAGCGCGTCGCGGGCCGCTGTGGGCAAGTGTCCGGCGTACGAGTCGAGCCACCGGGCGATCCGCTGGGGCAGCGGGTGGAGCGGCTCGACAGGCGCGGCGAGCAGTTCGGTGCGGGGATAGGTGGCCAGGGCGTCCTGCAGCCGCGCCAGAGTCGCCCCGGCCGCCCGGACCTGATCGGGGTCGGCCGGGTCGAGCAGATCGCCCTCGACCACCCGCTGCATGCCCAGGCTCGCTCCGTTCGCCTCCACCTGGAGCCGGCCGTCGAGCGCCGGCAGCGGCGCCGAGACCGGCAGGTCGCGGCCGTCGAGCCAGCTGGTGAGCCGGGCGAGTTCGGCCAGTTGCGCGAAGCGTTCGGGTACGGCGGACCACTTCGCGAGCAGCCGGCCAACCGGCGTCTCGACCCAGGCCAGCGCGTTGTGGTTGCTCAGCACGATCCGTTCGCACGAGTCGAGCCGGATGCCCCAGTACTGCCGCAGGGTGGCGGCAACCCACCGGCAGGCCGACTGCCCGCCACCGAAGCCGAACCGGGTGGCCAGCGCGTCGTGCGGGTCCCGCGCCTCCCACAACATCTCCACCAGCGGTTCGGGCATGGCGCCCATCCCATCACGGGAACGTCGGCCGGCAAGGCACCCAGTAAGCTCGCCCGGTGCGCCTGGTCATTGCTCGCTGTTCTGTCGACTACGTCGGGCGGTTGACCGCCCACCTGCCGATGGCCACCCGGCTGTTGATGGTCAAGGCGGACGGCTCGGTGCTGGTGCATTCCGACGGCGGCTCGTACAAGCCGCTGAACTGGATGTCCCCGCCGTGCCGGCTCGCCGAGGACGGCGACGCCTGGACGGTGACCAACAAGGCCGGCGAGCAGCTGCTGATCAGCATCGAAGAGGTGCTGCACGACTCCGCGCACGACCTCGGCGTGGACCCCGGCCTGGTCAAGGACGGCGTCGAGGCGCACCTGCAGGTGCTGCTGGCCGAGCACATCCAGACGCTGGGACCGGGGTTCCGGCTGGTGCGGCGGGAGTACCCGACCGCGATCGGCCCGGTCGACATCCTGGCCCGGGACGCCAACGGCGCGGTGGTCGCGGTCGAGATCAAGCGCCGCGGCGAGATCGACGGCGTCGAGCAGCTGACCCGCTACCTGGAGCTGCTCAACCGGGACCCGCTGCTGGCCCCGGTGCGAGGTGTCTTCGCCGCCCAGGAGATCAAGCCGCAGGCCCGGACGCTGGCGGTGGACCGCGGCATCGAGTGCCTGGTGCTCGACTATCACGAGCTGCGCGGCATCGACACTTCCGAAGACCGGTTGTTCTGAGCAGGCTTGTCAGCTCGACCTGGTGGCGGGACGGACGTCGCCGGGCACGAAGGTCACCGTCCCGGGACCGTACTGCATGGTCCGCGCGACGAGATCGGACGGCAGCTGGGCATCGGCGGGGGAGTAATAGACGGTTTCCCCGTTCGTGCGGTAATCGCCGAAGCGTCCCCACGCTGCCAGCTTCACGCCCGCGGCGTGGAAGGCAGGGCGCAGTTCGGTGAGGAGTTCCTCGATGTGCTCCACCTCGGCCGCGGACAGCAGCGAGACAGCGTGCCGGACTTCCGTCCCCGGCTCGGCCAGGTCGTCGAACGGCTTCGGGTCGAAAGGGCGCTGACCGTCTCGCTCGGCGTGAAAGATCGTGAGCGTCCCGCGCCGTGAGTCGGGCGATGCCCCGCCGTAACCGGCCACCGTGGCACCGAGCCGGTCGGCGGCCTGCGCCATCCGGCCGAGCACGTGCTGCAACTCCCAGTTCACGCGGAGAGGCTAGCGCCGCTGGTCTGGCGTCGGCTGCTACCCGTCAGTAACCTCGGAGCATGACCGCCACGACGCAGTCGGCAGGGTCGGCACCCACCCAGCGGACCTTCGCCAGCCTGAACCCGGCCACCGGCGCCGAGATCGCCACCTTCCCCGTCCACACAGCGGCAGAGGTGCAACAGGCAGTCGAGCGGGCCAGGCCGGCCGCCCGGTGGTGGGCGGACCTCGGCGAACCCGGCCGCCGCGAGCGGCTCAGGCGCTGGCGCGGGCTGCTGGTGGACCGTACCGAGGAGCTCGCCGCGCTGATCGCGGCCGAGAACGGCAAGCCGGTCGGCGACGCCGTGCTCGAGGTGACCATCGCGGTCTCGCACCTGTCCTGGGCCGCCGGGCACGCCAAGCGGGTGCTGGGCCGCCGGCCGGTCGCGGCCGGCCTGCTGGCGGTCAACCACACCGCGACCCTGGAGTACCTGCCGTTCGGCGTGGTGGGCGTGATCGGCCCGTGGAACTACCCGGTGCACACCCCGCTCGGCTCGATCTCCTACGCGCTGGCCGCCGGCAACGCGGTGGTGTTCAAGCCGAGCGAGTTCACCCCGGCGGTCGGCCGCTGGCTGGTCGACACCTTCGCCGAGGTGGTGTCCGAGCAGCCGGTCTTCCAGCTGGTCACCGGTTACGGCGAGACCGGGGCGGCGCTGTCCGCGGCGGGCGTCGACAAGCTGGCCTTCACCGGCTCGGCCGCCACCGGCAGGCGGGTGATGGCGGCCTGCGCCGAGACCCTCACCCCGTGCGTGGTCGAGTGCGGCGGCAAGGACCCGCTGATCGTCGCCGCCGACGCCGACCTCGACCTGGCCGCCGAGCAGGCAGTCTGGGGCGCCATGTTCAACGCCGGGCAGACCTGCGCCGGGGTCGAGCGGGCCTATGTCGAGGCGCCGGTCTACGAGGAGTTCACCGCCAAGGTGATCGAGCAGGCCCGCCGGGTCAGCCAGCACGAGCAGTACGGCCCGATCACCATGCCGCGGCAGCTGGAGGTGATCGCCGGGCACATCGCCGACGCTCTCGACCGGGGTGGCCGAGCGCTGGTCGGCGGCCGGGAGTCGGTGCGGCCGCCGTACGTCGAGCCGGTGGTGCTGGCCGACGTACCAGCGGAATCGTCCGCGCTCACCGACGAGACGTTCGGCCCGACCCTGGTGCTGACCCGGGTGGCCGACGTCGACGAGGCGGTCCGGCTGGCGAACTCCGGCCGGTACGGCCTCGGCGCCTCGGTATTCAGCCGCGGGCAGGGCACCGCCATCGCGCGCCGGATCGACGCCGGCATGGTGAGCGTCAACTCGGTGCTGACCTACGCCTCGATCCCCGGACTGCCCTGGGGTGGCAGCAAGGATTCCGGGTTCGGCCGGATCCACGGCCCGGACGGCCTGCGGGAGTTCGCCCGGTCCCGTGCGATCACCGCGCAACGATTCGACATTCCGCTGCGCCTGGCCACCTTCCACCGCAGCCGCAACGCGATCGAGCAGCTGGAACGGCTCGCCCGGGCCCGCTGGCGCGGTCGCGGCAGGGTGTGAGACTGACCCCATCGGTTTCACCGCATCACCGGCCGGCAGATAACGTCGCCGGAGCGGTCCGCAGGCGAGGTGAGGAGAGCACAGGCGATGGCGCGGGAATTCAAGCGGGTCGGCGTGGTCGGGTTGGGCACGATGGGTGCCGGCATCGTCGAGGTGTTCGCCCGCAACGGCCTGTCCGTGGTGGCGGTCGACCGGGACGAGGCCTCGGTCAAGCGCGGTCGCGGTCACCTGGAGCACTCCACCGGGCGCGCGGTGGCCCGCGGCAAGCTGGCCGAGGCCGACCAGCAGGCCCTGCTCGGCCGGATCGCCTTCGACACCGAGCTCAAGGCGATGGCCGACGTCGACCTGGTCATCGAGGCGGTGCCCGAGCAGCTGGAGCTGAAGCGGGCGATCTTCAGCACGCTGGACGAGATCTGCCGGCCCGACACCATCCTGGCCACCAACACCTCCTCGCTGTCGGTCACCGAGATCGCGGTCTCGACCTCGCGGCCGGACAAGGTCGTCGGCATGCACTTCTTCAACCCGGCCCCGGTGATGAAGCTGGTCGAGGTGGTGCGCAGCGTCGTCACCGACCCCGAGGTGATCGTCGACATCGAGCGGTTCGCCGCCTCGCTCGGCAAGACCGACGTGACCATCGGCGACCGGGCGGGCTTCATCGCCAACGCGCTGCTGTTCGGCTACCTCAACCACGCCGCGGCGATGTTCGCCGAGCGCTACGCCAGCCGCGAGGACATCGACGCCGCGATGAAGCTCGGCTGCGGGCTGCCGATGGGCCCGCTGGCGTTGCTCGACCTGATCGGGCTGGACACCGCGTTCGAGATCCTCGACACGATGTACCGGCAGAGCCGTGACCGGCTGCACGCGCCGACCCCGGTCTTCAAGCAGATGATCACCGCCGGCCTGCTCGGCCGCAAGGTCGGCCGTGGCTTCTACACCTACGACGGCCCGGACTCGCCGAACGTGGTCATCGACGGCCACACCCCGGCGACGGAACCCGCCACCGCCGAGCCGCGGCCGATCGAGCGGGTCGGCGTGGTCGGCTCCGGCACCATGGCCACCGGCATCATCGAGGTCTTCGCCAAGGCCGGCTACCAGGTGACGTTCATCGCCCGCTCGCTGGAGAAGGCAGCCACCGTGACCGCCGCCCTGCAGCGCTCGCTGGACAAGGCCGTCCAGCGCGGCAAGGTCACCGAGGCCGACCGGGACGCCGCCCTCGCGCGGGTGACCGGCTCGGCCCGGCTGGACGACCTGGCCGACGTCGACCTGGTGGTCGAGGCGGTGGTCGAGGAGCTGTCGGTCAAGCAGGCGCTGTTCGCCAACCTCGACGAGATCTGCAAGCCCGGTGCGGTGCTGGCCACCACCACCTCGTCGCTGCCGGTGATCGAGTGCGCCGCGGCAACCGGCCGGCAGGGCGACGTGGTGGGCATGCACTTCTTCAACCCGGCCGCCATCATGCAGCTGGTCGAGGTGGTCTCCACCGTGTCGACCCTGCCCGAGGCCGAGGCCACCGCGCTGGCCGTCGCGGCCCGGCTCGGCAAGCACCCGGTGCGCTGCGGCGACCGGGCCGGCTTCATCGTCAACGCGCTGCTGTTCCCGTACCTGAACGACGCGGTACGGATGCTGGAGGCGCACTACGCCACCGCCGACGACATCGACTCGGCGATGAAGGTCGGCTGCGGGTATCCGATGGGCCCGTTCGAGCTGCTCGACGTGGTGGGCCTGGACGTCTCGCTGGCGATCCAGCGGGTGCTCTACCAGGAGTTCCGCGAGCCCGGCTTCGCCCCGGCGCCGCTGCTGGAGCACCTGGTCAAGGCCGGACGGCTGGGCCGCAAGAGCGGCAAGGGCTTCCGCGAGTACGTTTAGCGGCAAGGGAATTCTCGCGCGGAGGGGGAACCGATGGTGGCCGCCGGCCTGCCGGATACCGTCAGCATGCCCGGGCTGCCGGCCCGCGTGACGATCTGCGAGGTCGGCCCTCGGGACGGCCTGCAGAACGAGTCCGCCATCGTCGACGCCGGCGTCAAGCTGGAGTTCATCCACCGGCTGGTCGCGGCCGGGCACACCGTGGTCGAGGCGACCAGCTTCGTGCACCCGAAGTGGGTGCCGCAGCTGGCCGACGCGCCGGCGGTGATGGCCGGCCTGCAGAGGCAGCCGGGCGTCCGCTACCCGGTGCTGGTGCCGAACGAGACCGGCCTGGCCCGGGCGGTGGACGCCGGTGCCGAGGAGGTCGCGGTGTTCGGCAGCGCGACCGAGACCTTCGCCCGGCGCAACCTCAACCGGACGGTGGACGAGTCGCTGGCGATGTTCGCCCCCGTGGTGGCCCGGGCCAAGGAGTTCGGGCTGCGGGTACGCGGCTACCTGTCGATGTGCTTCGGCGACCCGTGGGAGGGCCCGGTGCCGCTGCCCCAGGTGGCCGGTGTGGCGCGGCGGCTGCTCGCCCTCGGCTGCGACGAGCTGAGCCTCGGCGACACCATCGGGGTGGCGACGCCCGGGCAGGTGCGCGCCCTGCTCGACCTGCTCATCGCGGACGGCGTCGGGCTGGACCGGATCGCCGTGCACTTCCACGACACCTACGGCCAGGCGCTGGCCAACACGCTGGCCGCGCTGCAGGCCGGCGTCACCATCGTCGACGCCTCGGCCGGCGGCCTCGGCGGCTGCCCGTACGCCGAGAGCGCCACCGGCAACCTGGCCACCGAGGACCTGCTCTGGCAGCTGGCCGGCCTCGGCATCGAGACCGGGGTGGATCTCACCGCGCTGGTCGAGACGAGCGCCTGGATGGCCGAACGGCTCGGCCGGCCCAGCCCGTCCCGGGTGGTCCGGGCACTGGCCGGCTGAGCCGTGCCCAGCAGGCGGCAGGGCAAGTGGCAGCGGCCGGCCCGCCCGCTCGCGTCCGGCTCGACCGAGCGCGTCGAGCGCTGGCGGGGGCGGGACTACCGGGTCCGGTCGGTGTCGGGAGCCGGTTCGCCGGGCCCGTACCGGTGCCCGGGCTGCGACCAGCAGCTGGCCGGCGTCGGGCACGTGGTGGCCTGGCCGGCCGACGATCTCCACGCCGACGACCGGCGGCACTGGCACACCGGCTGCTGGGCGGCCCGGGAGCACCGGAGCCCCGGCGTGCAGCGCAGCCGGAACGCGCCCCGCTACGGCTGAGGCTGGTTCATCGGCCCGCTCCGCTCCTGCGGTGCTGGTTCAGCGGGTGGCCTGCCGCGGGAGCAGCACCTCGCGCAGGATCAGGGTGAGCACCGCGACCAGCGGGATGGAGATCAGGAAGCCGATCACGCCGAACATGGTGTAGCCGGCCAGCGCGCCGACCAGCGCCGCGGCCGGGCTGATCCGGACCGACCTGTCGAGCAGCCGGGGGATGAAGACCAGCCGGGCCAGGAACTCGTAGGCGACGAAGAAGCAGACCACGGTGATGCCGGCCGGCACCGATTCGAGCAGCACGACCGTCGAGACCACCACCGCGGCCAGCGCCGTGCCGACCACCGGCGCGATGTCGAGGACCGCCGCGATGAAGGCCAGCGCGAACGGATACGGCACCCCCAGCGCGGCCAGCACGATCAGCGTGAACAGCCCCCGCAGCAGGGCCAGCGCGGTGGTGCCGACCACGTAGTGCCCGATCTGGGCGACGATCTTGTCACCGATCGCGCTGACCTGCGGGCGCCGGGAGGCGGGGGTGAGCCGGTAGCCGAAGGCGACGATGTCGTCCAGGAAGGCCAGGAAGTACAGGGTCAGCACGGCGAGCGAGAACACCTCGAAGATGGTCGAGGCGACCGCGGTGCCGACGCTGAGCAGGTTGCCGGCGACGTTCTTCAGCAGCGCCGACTGCTTGAGGTAGTCCTGCACGCCGTTCAGCACGTGGAACCGGCGGTCGAGCTCGGCCACCCGGCGGTTGTGCTGCAACTCGGTGACGTAGCCGGGCAGGTGGTGCACGAAGGTCTCGGTCTGCTGGACCAGCGGCGGCACCACCGCGAACCCCAGGCCGGTGAGCAGCAGCAGCGCCCCGACGAAGACCACCGCCACCGACGGCCCGCGGGAGAGCCCCCAGGACTCGACCCGGCGGACGGCCGGATCGAGCCCGGCGGCCAGGAACAGTGCCAGCAACAGCAGCAGGAAGGTGTGCTGGCCGCGGTCGAGGGCGCGGAAGAGCAGGTAGGCGAAGCCGAAACCGACCGCGGCGGTCAGCCCCAGCCGGAACGGTGAGTACGTGGCGAACTCGCGCCTGGGCGTGCCGAGCCGGCCCGCCAGTTCGGCGGATGCTTCCGGCTGCGTCTCGGGGGAGCGGTCGGTCACGAGGTGCCGGGCTCGGCGACGATCGCACCCAGCCGGCCGTGCAGCTCGCGCAGCGCGGCGAAGGTGCGGTCCCGCTCCTCGCCCAGCTCGGCCACCCGGGCCCGTGCCTCGGAGACCAGCTGCTCGGCGGTGGCCCGCGCCTCGCTCACCGTGCGGTCGGCGTCCTGCCGGGCCCCGGTCACCAGTTGCTCGGCGGTGCTGCGGGCGGCCAGCTCGCCGGCCGCGTGCTGCTCCTCGGCGGTCCGCCGCCGCGCCCGCAGGGTGATCTCGAAGTCCTCCTCGGCGGTCCGCATCCGCTGGGCCGACTCGGCCTCGGCGGCGGAGCGGGCGCCGGCGGCCTCGGCGTCCAGCCGGTCGCGCTCGGCCCTGGCCGCCTCGGTGATCCGGGCAACCTCCTGCCGGGCGCGGTCGAGCTCGCCAGCGGCCTGGTTGCGAGCCTGAGCCAGCTTCTGGTCGGCCTCGGCGGAGCGCTGCGAGGCGTTCGCGGTCAGCCGCTGCTGCTCGGCGGCCGCCTCGGAGCGCATCCGCTCGGCGTCCGCCTGCGCGGCGGCCAGCACCCGTTCGGCCTCGACCTCGGCGGTGCGCCGGGTCTGGGCGGCCTCCTCGGTGGCCAGCTGGAGCATCTCCCGAATCCGGTCGGAGACCATCGCCGGGCTCAGCGTCTCGAGCTTCTGGGCGGCCTGCGCCTTCAGCGACTCCAGCTGCGCCTCGCGGCTGGCCAGTTGCGCGGCCCGGTCGGCGCTGATCGCCAGCGCCTGGTCGCGGGCGACCGTCAGCTCGGCGACCTGGCTGGCCGCACGCGCGACGTAGTCGTCCACCTGGCGCTTGTCGTAGCCGCGCATGGTCACGTCGAAGAAGGGGTCGTCGCTATCGAGTAGCGGCAGCAGCTCGGTGCTGTGATCGTCCGCAGCCATACCCCAATCGTCGCATGTCGAGCTGACTACGGCGTGAGAGCGAGCCGTGTTTCGCGCAGATGGTCGCGGGACGGGCAGGAAGCGGCCCGGCAGGCGGGGAGGGAGACCGCCCGCCGGGCCGGGAACGGTCAGGACGGGTTGGGCACGGCCCAGTTGGCCTCGGTCGGCAGGGCCAGGGTGGAGCAGCCGCCCAGCACCGAGGCGATGGCGTCGTGCTCGGCCTTGGTGACCCACAGGTGGTAGGCGATCTTCACCGCGACCTGGCGGGCGACGTACATGCAGTCCGACGCGGTGTGCGGCGGCAGCCAGGAGGCGGCGTCCTTGTCGCCCTTGGCGTCGTTGGTCGGCCCGTCGACGGCCCACAGGTTCAGCGGGTCGTTGGCCAGCTGGGTGCGCACGGTCTTGGTCAGGCTCTGCGCCCCGGTCTGCCAGGCGTCCGACAGCGCCACGATGTGGTCGATCTGAACGGCCGAGCTGGTGCCGACGCCCCGGACGAAGTTGATCGACTTGCCGGCGTACGGGTCGGTCAGGTGGCCGCTCTCGACGGTGCAGCCGTCGGTGTCGACGACCTGCTTGGTCAGGTCCCGGCGCAGCACGTCGTTGCGGGTGTCGCAGCCGTTGCGGCCACCCGGCGCGTCCTGGGCATCGGTCCAGGCGGTGCCGAACTGGTCGCGGGAGTAGCCCGAGCTGCTGGCCAGCGCCTTGACCGGCAGGCTCGACAGTGCCGACAGCGCGGTCTGGGAGGCCGGCCGGACGGTGGCGGGGGTGGCCGCCGAGGCGGACGACGCCGTGCCGGCGGTGAGGCCGAGGCCGAGCGCAACCGCCGCGACGGCGAGCGCGCCGGTGACCCGGCGGGGGAGGTGGGGGGTGTGTGTCATGCCGGGAGGATAGGGCTAACCGGCCTTTATGTCTCCCAAACGGACGATAATCGTCCTATCACCCGCGGTGGTGCGTCAGGTCCGCGTCAGATGTCGCGGAACCGGTTGATCGCCTCCAGGTGCCGGGCCCGGAACTCCGGTTCGAGCACCCCGCCGCCCTCGCCGTCGGCCAGGCAGAGCACGCCCACCTTGCCCTGGTGCAGGTTGCGGTGCACGTCGTAGGTCGCCTGCCCGGTCTCGGCCAGCGGGTAGGTGCGGGACAGCGTCGGGTGGATGGCGCCCTTGGCGATCAGCCGGTTGGCCTCCCAGGACTCGCGGTAGTTGGCGAAGTGCGAGCCGACGATCCGCTTCAGGTTCATCCAGAGGTAGCGGTTGTCGTACTCGTGCTGGAAGCCCGAGGTCGAGGCGCAGGTGACGATGGTGCCGCCACGCTTGGCGACGTAGACCGACGCGCCGAAGGTCTCGCGGCCCGGGTGCTCGAACACGATGTCCGGGTCCTCGCCGCCGGTCAGTTCCCGGATCCGGGCGCCGAAGCGCTTCCACTCGTTCGGATCCTGGGTGTTCTCGTCCGACCAGAACCGGTACCCCTCGGCGGTGCGGTCGACGATCAGCTCGGCGCCCATCCGGCGGCAGAGCTCGGCCTTGTCCGGTGACGACACCACGCAGATCGGGATTGCCCCGCCGTTCAAGGCGAATTGCGTCGCGTAGCCGCCGAGGCCGCCGGACGCCCCCCAGATCAGCACCAGGTCGCCCTGCTTCATCGCCGCCCCGTTGTGGCTGACCAGCTGCCGGTACGCGGTCGAGTTCACCAGGCCGGGGGAGGCGGCCTCCTCCCAGGTGAGGTGTTCCGGTTTGGGCATCAGCTGATTCGACTTCACCAGGGCCAGCTCGGCGAGGCCGCCGAAGTTCGTCTCGAAGCCCCAGATGCGCTGCTGCGGGTCCATCATCGAGTCGTCGTGGCCCTGCGGGTCCTCCAGCTCGACCGACAGGCAGTGCGCGACGACCCGGTCGCCCACCTTCCACTTGGTGACCCCGGGCCCGGTCCGCAGGACGACGCCGGAGAGGTCGGATCCCACGACGTGATAGGGCTGATCGTGCTTGCGGGCGAGTTCGGAGGACTTGCCGTACCGCTTGAGGAAGGAGAACGTCGACAGCGGTTCGAAGATCGACGTCCAGACCGTGTTGTAGTTGATGGCCGAGGCCATCACCGCGATCAGCGCCTCGCCCGGGCCGACCTCCGGGGTCGGGACGTCGATCAGGTGCAGCGACTTGCGGGGGTCCTTGTCCTTGATGGCGAGGCCGGCGAACATGTCGGTCTCCTCGGCCAGCACCGCCATCCCGGCGTAGGTCTCGGGTACCGGGAGCTCGGCCAGGCTGGCCAGTGCCTCCGGCGTTCCCTCGTTGACTGCGGCGCGGATCCGGTCCATGACGTTGCCTCCAACGGGTGCGGTCGAGCAGCGTGAGTGCCGAGGTTACTGACGGGTAGCGTTTACGTGCGACCGGTCGTGACAGGTCCCACAGGACAAGTCGGGCACCGGGCGATCAGTGCTCGGCGGCCGGCTCCACCAGCTCGACGAGCACCCCGCCGGCGTCCTTGGGGTGCACGAAGTTCACGCGGGATCCGGCGGTGCCGCGGCGCGCCTCGTCGTAGAGCAGCCGCAGCCCGCGGCCGCGCAGTTCGGCGGCGGTCGCGTCGACGTCGTCGACCGTGTAGGCCAGCTGCTGGATGCCCGGGCCGGACCGGTCCAGGAACCTGGCGATGGTCGACTCCGGGGTCAGCGGGGCGAGCAGCTGCAGCCGGGTGCTGCCGTCGCCGACGGCGAGCATCGCCTCGCGGACGCCCTGCTCGGCGTTCGTCTCGGTGTGCACGCACTCGATGCCGAAGTTCTCGCGGTAGAAGGCGATGGCGGCGTCGAGATCGGGCACCGCGATACCGACGTGATCGATGCGAAGAATGGCCATTCCCTCATGGTGGTGCCGGCGCCGCAGGCGCGAAAGCTCAGGTGGCCGGTGTCATACCGGCGCCCGGCGGCTGAACCCGGACCCGGCCCGATACGCCCTATATCCTGAAGCCGGACGCTCATCGAGGTGATGAGATCAGCCGTGCCGGTCGGGGGCTGCCACGGCATCAACTGCAACCGCATGACATGCGACTGCACACAGCCATGAGGAGGTCGGACATGTCGGCAAGGTCGGCTGTCATCGTCGCCGGGGCACGCACCCCGATGGGCAAGCTGCTCGGTTCGCTGAAGGACTTCTCGGCGGTGGACCTGGGCGGCATCGCCATCAAGGCCGCGCTGGAGAAGTCCGGGGTCGCCCCGGAGCAGGTGCAGTACGTGATCATGGGCCAGGTGCTCACCGCCGGCGCCGGCCAGATCCCGGCCCGGCAGGCCGCGCACCAGGCCGGCATCCCGCTGACCGTGCCGGCGCTGACCGTGAACAAGGTCTGCCTGTCCGGCCTGGACGCGATCGCGCTCGCCGGCCAGCTGATCCGGGCCGGCGAGTTCGACGTGGTGGTCGCCGGCGGCCAGGAGTCGATGAGCCAGGCGCCGCACCTGCTGCCGCGCTCCCGGGAGGGCTACAAGTCGGGTTCGGTCGAGCTGGTCGACCACATGACCTACGACGGGCTCTGGGACACCCTGACCGACCAGGGCATGGGCCCGCTGACCGAGTCGGCGAACGTCGGCGACCAGGAGTTCGGCCGGGCCGAGCAGGACGCGTTCGCCGCGCGCAGCCACCAGCTGGCCGCCGAGGCGTGGAAGAACGGCGTCTTCGACGACGAGGTGGTGCCGATGCAGATCCCGCAGCGGCGCGGCGAGCCGATCGAGTTCCGCTACGACGAGGGCATCCGCGGCGACACCTCGGTGGAGGTGCTGGCCAAGCTCAGGCCGGCGTTCGCCAAGGACGGCACCATCACCGCCGGCTCCGCCTCGCCGATCTCCGACGGCGCGGCCGCGGTCGTGGTGATGAGCAGGGAGAAGGCCGAGGAGCTGGGGCTTACCTGGCTGGCCGAAATCGGCGCGCACGGCGTGGTCGCCGGCCCGGACTCCACGCTGCAGGCGCAGCCGTCGGAGGCGATCAACGCCGCGCTGGCCAAGGAGGGCATCACCGCCGCCGACCTCGACCTGGTCGAGATCAACGAGGCGTTCGCGGCGGTCGGGCTGGCCTCGATCAAGCACCTGGGCGTCGACCCCGAGATCGTGAACGTGCACGGTGGCGCGATCGCCGTCGGCCACCCGATCGGCATGTCGGGCGCGCGGCTGGTGCTGCACCTGGCGCTGGCGCTCAAGCAGCGCGGCGGTGGCGTCGGCGCCGCGGCGCTGTGCGGCGGCGGCGGCCAGGGCGACGCGCTGATCGTGCGCGTCCCGAAGGGCTGACGTTGTCGTCCCGGCGGCCGGCCGATCTGACTGACCTGGTCGATCGGACGGTCGCCGGGGACGCCCGTTCCACCGGCCGGCTGCTGTCGCTGGTCGAGGACGCCTCGCCGGCGCTGCCCGAGCTGCTGCGCCTGCTCGCCCCGCACACCGGCCGGGCCCAGGTGGTCGGCATCACCGGCGCCCCCGGGGTCGGCAAGTCCACCACCACCTCGGCGCTGATCGGCGCGTTGCGCGCCGAGGGCCGCCGGGTGGGCGTGCTCGCGGTGGACCCGTCCTCGCCGTTCACCGGCGGCGCGCTGCTCGGCGACCGGATCCGGATGGGCGAGCACGGCACCGACCCGGGGGTGTTCGTCCGGTCGATGGCCAGCCGCGGCCACCTCGGCGGGCTGGCCGCCGCGGCCCCGCAGGCGTTGCGGGTGCTCGACGCGGCCGGCTACGACGTGGTGCTGATCGAGACGGTCGGCGTGGGCCAGTCCGAGGTGGACGTGATGGGCCTGGCCGACACCACCGTGGTGCTGCTGGCCCCGGGCCTGGGCGACAGCATCCAGGCGGCGAAGGCCGGCATCTTGGAGATCGCCGACGTGTTCGTGGTGAACAAGGCCGACCGGGCCGACGCCGGCGAGCTCAGCCGGCAGCTGCGGCACCTGCAGGCGATGGCACCGGGCCAGGACTGGACGCCGCCGATCGTGCCCACCGTGGCCACCGAGCAGCGCGGCATCGACCGGCTGCTCGCCGCGCTGGCCGAGCACCGGGCCTTCCTCGACTCCTCCGGGCAGGTCGCGCGACGGCGACGGGACCGGGCCCGGCACGAGATCGAGGCGATCGCGGCCGACCTGCTGCGCCGCCGGCTGGCCGCCGACGACCGGCTGCCGGGACTGTCCGGGCAGGTGGCCGCGGGCGAGATCGACCCGTACGCGGCGGCGGAGCAGCTGCTCGCGCGCTGATCACCGCGCGCTCTGCTCGACCTCCAGCAGCGACTCCTCGTGCAGCTGCTCCTCGTACGCCCGGCCGCCCCCGCGCAGGCCGAACAGCCGCTTGGCCAGCAGCAGGTACACCACCGCGGCCACGTTGAGCAGCAGCGCGCCGACCCGCAGCACGGTCACCTTCTCGGTCAGCTCGTAGATCTCCAGTGGCAGGAACAGCGAGGTGGCCACCACCGCGAAGTACTCGCCCCAGCGCTTGAGCAGCCACAGGCCGGTGCCCTCGATCAGCTGCAGCACGCCGTAGAACACCAGGAACGCCGCGACCGCGTCCAGGGTGCTGCCGCGGGCGTTCAGGGCGCGTTCGGTCGCGTGCACCAGGCCGGAGTCCGAGGCGTTCCAGCCGAGCTGGTTCAACAGCGGCTTGGCCGCGGCCAGGTCCCGGTCGAAGACGTCGCGCAGGCTGACCTGGCTGGATTTGAACTGCAGCACGGCGATGCCCAGCAGCAGGATCAGCCCACCGCGCAGGAAACGCTCGATCGCCAGCAGCCGCAGGATGAACGCCGACCGCAGGGCCCGGCCGCGCAGCAGCACCGGGGCGTCCTCGGCCGGTCCCTCGCCGTGCGGCGGCCCGAGCACGTAGCAGCCGCAGCGCAGGCACCGCCAGGCATCGCCGAGTGGCGTGCCGGCGGCCAACCGCTCGCGGTACCGCTTCTCGCTGGCGGCATAGGTGACGTGCCCCGAGCGCGAGCAGGCCCGCAGGTTCCAGTCCACCCGGGCAACCCTAGCGGCGCGCTCAGCGGTAGGCGGTGATCCCGGTCAGCCGGTCGCCCAGCACCAGCGTGTGCACCTCGTGGGTGCCCTCGTAGGTGTAGACGGTCTCCAGGTTGACCGCGTGCCGCAACGGCGAGTACTCGGTCGTGATGCCCGAGCCGCCCAGGATGCTGCGCGCCTCCCGGCAGACCGCGAGCGCGTTGCTGACGTTGCTGAACTTGCCGAAGCTGATCTGGTGCGGCTGGATCTTGTGCGCGTCCTTCAGCTCGGCCAGCCGGCGGGCGACCAGCTGCATGTTCTGCACGGTCACCGCCAGCTCGGCGAGCTTGCGCTGGGTCAGCTGGAAGGACGAGATCGGCTTGCCGAACTGGATGCGGCTGGTGGCGTAGTTCAGCGCGCCGGCCACCGCGTCGCGGGCCGAGCCGACCACGCCGGCCACGATGCCGAACCGGGCCTCGGTCAGGCTGCCCAGCGGCGCACGCAGCCCGCGGGCCTCCGGCAGCTGGGCGCTGGCGGGCAGGCGCACCTCGTCGAAGCTCAGCTCGGAGGTGACCGAGGCGCGCAGCGAGATCTTGTGGTGCACGTCCGTGGCGGTGTAACCGGGCGTGCCCCTCTCCACCAGGAAGCCGCGGATGCCGTCGTCGGTGCGGGCCCACACGACCGCGACGTCGGAGATCGAGCCGTTGGTGATCCACATCTTCGAGCCGTGCAGGATCCAGTCGTCGCCGTCCCGCCGGGCGGTCGTCCGCATCGCGCCGGGGTCGGAGCCCGCGTCCGGCTCGGTCAGGCCGAAGCAGCCGATCGCCTCGCCGCGCGCCATCCGCGGCAGCCACTGCTGCTTCTGCTCCTCGCTGCCGTAGGCGTGGATGGAGTACATCGCCAGCGAGCCCTGGACGCTGACCAGCGAGCGCAGGCCGGAGTCGACCGCCTCGATCTCGGTGCAGGCCAGCGCGTACTGGCTGGGCAGCGCGCCCGGGCACTCGTAACCCTCCAGGTGCATGCCGAGCAGGCCGAGCTTGCCGAACTCCAGCGCCAGGTCGCGGGCCGGCAGCGCGCCCTCCTCGAACCACTGGGCGATGTGCGGGCGCAACTGCTCGTCGGCGAAGCGCCGGACGGTGTCGCGCAGCAGCCGATCCTCGCCGGAGAGGGTGTCGTCGAGATCGAGCAGATCCAGCCGGCCGAGGGCGTCGAAGTCCGAGGAGGTCATGCCGCTCACCTTACGTCCTGGCCGCCGTGGCGAACCGTGCCGGACCCTGCGCTCTGCGCCCAGGTGGCTAGGCTGGCAGCCATGTCCGCTCGGCTGCCTTTCGACCCGGTTGAGCGGGCCGGGCAGTCCTGGGCCAAGCACTACCCCGAGGCCGGCGAGCAGACCTACGATGCGATGCGCGCGGTCACCTCGATCATGCGGGCGCAGCAGATCCTGATCGCCGGCCTGGACGCCGCGCTGCGCCCGTTCAACCTGACCTTCTCCCGGTACGAGGCGCTGGTGCTGCTCACCTTCTCCTCGACCGGCGCGCTGCCGCTGTCCAAGATCGGCGAGCGGCTGCAGGTGCACGCGACCAGCGTGACCAACGTGATCGACCGGCTGGAGTCGGCCGGCCTGGTGCGTCGCGAGCCGAACCCCCGCGACGGCCGCGGCACGCTGGCGGTGATCACCGAGCAGGGCCGGCAGGTGGTGGACCGGGCGACCCGGGAACTGCACCGCGGCGAGTTCGGGCTGGGCGCGCTCGACCAACCCGAGCTGCGGCAGCTGTTCAGCATCCTGCGCCGGCTGCGCCTGGATGCCGGCGACTTCGACGCCAAAGACTCGTGACGCCGGTTCTTGATTCTGGGGCTGTGGCGGGCACGCGCCTTCTTGCCTCCGCGTTGCCGGACCCGCTCAGGTGAGTTGGGGCGTTCGGTGGTGGGCGAGTTGTTCGGGGTGGTGGAGCCAGTTGCGGCGTGGTCGTTGGTCGGGGTCTCGCCAGACGGGTGGTTGCCAGTGGGGTCGGCCGTCGATGAACACGGTCGACCAGCCTTGTCGGGGTGCTTCTGAGTTGTGGTAGCCGCAGGTGACTGCGAGGTTGTCGAGGTCGGTGGGGCCGCCGGCGACCCAGTCGGTGGCATGGTGGATTTCTGATTCAGCTGCGGTTCGGGCACAGCCGGGGAATGTGCAGCCTCGGTCCCTTGCGAACAGCGCCTTGCGCTGACCCGCGCCGGCGAGCCGTTTGCCTCGGCCGTAGGCCATGATGCCCAACTCCTGGTCGAGCACCGCTGGAATCACGTTCGTGTCGGCGGCCAGCCGGAGGGCTTCGCGGATGGACAGGGTGCCGCCGTGATGGGTAGTGGCCTGGCCTGCTCGGCGTTCCAGGTCGTGTAGGCCGACGGTGATGATGAGCTGGGCGGGCAGTCCGGCCTGGCTGGGCAGCTTGGCGGAGTCGAGGAGCATGCGGCCGGCGGTCTCGAAGGCGTCGTGCCAGCGTTGGGCGATGCTGCGGGTGTCGGCTCCGAGCTCATCAGGCTGGCGTTGCGTGGCGAGTGGGGTGAGCGCGGTTTGCCAGACCGCCGCGCAGGCCGGGGTGAGCAGGCCCTCGACCCGGACGGTGTCGTCCGGTCCCGGCCGGAGAGTGAGGCCACGTGCCGCAGCCTGGGTGCGTTCGGTCGGGGCGGCACCGTCGGGGTCCAGGTGGGCCAGGATCCGCTGGCCGAGCTGCTTGAGGGTGCGAGGGTCATGCTCGGCGGCCAACTCGACAAGAGTGGTCTCGACGTGCGCGGCGTGCTCAACACGCACGGGCGGCGGCAAGGTCTCGATGACGTCGGCAACCACCCCCGCATGGTCACCACTCAACTCCCCAGCGGCGAACCGCTCGGCCGCTATGGGGTAAACCGGTTCTAGCACCTCGCCTGTCACCGACCGTCGCTCAGCAAACCGAGCCACCTGCTGAGCCATCCCCTTCGCGGCCCGGCGGGTCACGTTCAACTCGACCTGGATCAGATCCGGCAGCCCCCGTAGCCCCAGCCCCTCGAAACCCCGCGACTCCAGCTCGGCCAGTACCGCAAGCTGCCGGTACTGAAGGGCGATCACCTCGCACTGCAACGCCCGCACGGACGAACGCAGCTCAGCGACCGGCTGGCGGCCGAGCTGCGATTCGTCCATGTGTTCGATTATATGCCATGATTCGAGATTTACTCGCTTTTATAAGCAGATTCTCAATTTCTGTTGTGACCGACGCGCGCTCCTGAGCGTCGGTGGTGCACCTTGCGGTGCGACTCCACGCGATCATCTGCCAACTCGTCGCTGCTGCTGCCGAGACGGTCGGTCCGTTACTCCTGCTCTCGGAGTTACCCAAGAAGCGCTCGGCTCTGCCGACGCCGGACGGCCGCAAATCCGAGCGACGACCCGAAACGACTAGCTGACCGCGGCCTCGTCGATCGAGATGCGCCGGGCGACCGGGTCCACCGTCATCCGGGCGCCCAGCGGCAGCAGCCCCATCGGGCTGGAGTGGCCGTAGTCCAGGTTCGCCACGAACGGCAGGTCCGCCCGTCCGGCGTCGGCCAGCTCCCGCCGGACGCCGTCGTAGAGCTCCAGCGTCTCGCGCAGGCTGCGGTCCTCCGGCCGGGAGAACAGCAGGGCGCCGAGCCGTTCGGTGATGCCGCCGGCGGTGAGGCTGCGCAGCCAGTGCGCGATCTGCTCGACCGGCGGCTTCTCCTCCGACACCTCCAGGTGCAGCACCGCGCCCTCGAACGCCGCCAGCGGTGGGAAGACGGAGGTGCCCCGGGCCATGTCCAGGATCTCCAGGCAGCCGCCGATCACCGGCCCGCTGGCCGGCTGCTCGCCCTGCAACCAGAGCCAGCCGTAGTTCGGCACCCAGCGCCGGCGCCGTTCCTGCAGCCCCGGATCGCGCCAGTCGAGCCGTTCCTCGGTCCACTCCGGCGCGGCCGCCAGCTCGCCGACCGGCTCGGTGGACATCGCCGTCCGGCGGAACGAGTCGACGGTGAACGGGTGCATGCCGCCGTTCTCGGCCGCGGTGGCGAGGATCGCCATGCCGTAGAACGAGGCCACCCCGGCCTGCCGGTGCACCAGGTGCTGCACGGTGGTGTCGGAGTAGCCGGTGAACACCTTGGGATGCCGGCGGATCAGGTCGAGGTCCAGGTGCGGGACCAGTCGGATCGAGTCGTCGCCGCCGATCGCGCTGACGATGCCGGCCACCTCCGGGTTCTCCAGCGCCCAGTGCAGGTCCGCGGCGCGGGCCGCGGGGTGGTCGCGCAGCCAGCCGGGCTCGGCCCTCGCGTGCGGGGCATCGATCACCCGCAGCCCGAACGTCTCGGCCAACTGGCGCTTGCCCGCCTCGTACCGGTGCGGCATCAGGTGCGCGAGCCCGGCGGAGAGCGAGACGACGGCGACGGTGTCGCCCGGGTGCAGGGCCGGCGGCCGGATCAGGTCCATGCCCGGCATCCTGCCGGGTCGGGGCAACCCGCTTTTCGCTACCCGCGTAGCCGGGATGCCCGACCGGCGGCGGCTGGCTGTAGACATGGAAGGGCCCAGTTCGCGTATCCAGTAAGGGAGTTTTCGTGTCCGAGAGCACTGTCAGCGCCACCCAGTCCGGGACGTTCGAGATCGCCGGCAGGACGGTCAGCCGGCTCGGCTTCGGGGCCATGCGCATCACGGGGCCGGGCATCTGGGGTGAGCCGGCCGACCGCGCCGAGTGCCTGGCCGTGCTGCGCCGGGCCGTCGAGCTCGGGGTGAACTTCATCGACACCGCCGACTCCTACGGTCCCGGCACCAGCGAGGAGATCATCGCCGAGGCCCTGCACCCCTACCCCGACGACCTGTTCATCGCCACCAAGGCCGGCCTGACCCGGACGGGTCCGGAGCAGTGGATTCCGGTTGGCCGGCCGGCCTACCTGCGCCAGCAGGCCGAGCTGTCGCTGCGGCGGCTGAAGGTGGAGCGGCTCGACCTGCTGCAGCTGCACCGGATCGACCCCGAGGTGCCGCTGGCCGACCAGGTCGGCGAGCTGGCGAAGCTGCAGGACGAGGGCAAGGTCGGTGCGATCGGGCTGTCCGAGGTGAGCGTCGCGCAGCTGAAGGAGGCCGCCGAGGTCGCCGAGATCGCCACCGTGCAGAACCTCTACAACCTGACCAACCGGCAGTCCGAGGACGTGCTGGCCTACGCCGAGCAGCAGGGCATCGGCTTCATCCCGTGGTTCCCGATCGCGGCCGGTGACCTGGCCAAGCCGGGCGGGCCGGTGGACGACGTGGCCAAGGCGACCGGGGCGAGCGCCGGTCAGGTGGCGCTGGCCTGGCTGCTGGCCAGGTCGCCGGTGCTGCTGCCGATCCCGGGCACCTCGAAGGTGGTGCACCTGGAGGAGAACGTGGCCGCGTCCGGCGTCCGGCTGACCGAGGCCCAGGTCGCCGAGCTGACCGACGCGGTCAGGTAGCACGGAACGCCGAGGGGCGGCCACCGC
>DATJNU010000006.1:0-25762 GCA_035507775.1 Jatrophihabitans sp. | reverse complement strand
CTACAGCAACGTCAACGCCGCCAGCGGCTACACGCAGAAGAGCTTCACCCTCAGCGCCGGCACCTACAACCTGTCCTTCACCGGCACCGAGGACTCCTCCCTGCAGACCTCCTTCGTCGTCGACGACACCGCGGTCAACCTCAGCTAGTTCCGTACCGCACCGGCAACGGGCCGGTCACCCACCTCGGGTGACCGGCCCGTTCGCAACTGTGCACCCGTCGCAGGTGAGGGGTTGGTGAACCGATTCCAGGAAAGGGCTGACGATGGGCCCCACCGGACCGGACGCACGCAGCGGCGAGCAGGTCCGGCAGGCCACCTTGCCGAAGCCGCCTCTCGGCTCGCGCGGCTACGACGAGCGCGAGGTGGACGCGTTCCTCGCCCGGGCCGCGGCCACGCTCGACGGCACCGGTCCGGGCCTGTCGCCCGGCTTCCGCTGCGCCGCCACCCGGACGGCGAGGTCAGCCGGACGGCGAGGTCAGCCGGACTGGGCGAGGGCCAGCCGCAGCGCGAAGCCGACCAGCAGCAGGCCGGTGAACTGCTCGATCCGGGCCCGCACCCGGGGCCGGGCGAGCACCCCGGCCAGCCGGTCGACGGCCAGCACGTACAGGCCGAACCAGGCCAGGTACAGCAGCGCGAACAGGGCCGACAGCAGCAGCGCCTTGCCGAAGACGTTGCCGTGCTTGGGCAGGAACTGCGGCAGGAAGGTCACGAAGAAGAGCGCGACCTTGGGGTTCAGCGAGTTGCACAGGAACCCGGTGCGCAGGTAGCGCAGCCGGTGCTGCCGGGACGGGGCCGGCGCCGTCTCGCCGGCCGCGCGATGGGCGCGCGAGGCGCGGATCGTCTGGATGCCCATCCACACCAGGTAGGCCACCCCCACCACCTTGAGGACGGTGAAGGCGGTCGGGGACGCGACCAGCAGCGCCGACACCCCGGCCGCGGCGGCGGTGGCGTGCACCGTCAGGCCCGACGCGCCACCGAGCATGGTCCACAGGCCGGCCGGCCGGCCACCGGCCAGCGCGTTGCGCGTCACCAGCGCCTGGTCCGGCCCCGGGATCATGATCAGCACCAGCGCGGCGGCCAGGAACGTCAGCATGACCGGGCCGACCCGGCGACGGCGGGACGAAGCTGGGCCGAGATGGTCCGCAGCAACCGATCCTGCTTGGCTTGCAGGTAGAAGTGCCCGCCCGGGATGAGGCACACCGAGACCGGGAACTCGCACTGCCGCCCCCAACCCCGCAGTTCCTCGCCCCCGATCAGGTCGTCGCTGCCGGCCAGCGCGGTGATCGGGACCGGCAACGGCGACTCGGCCCGGTGCCGGTGGGTCTCCAGCAACCGGTAGTCCATCCGCAGCGCCGGAAGCACCGCGGCGGCCAGGTCGGCGTTCTGCAGCACCTCGGGGGGCACCGCGTCGTAGCGCCGGCTGATCGCGGCGAGGAAGTCCGCATCGGGCAGCTGGTGGATCGGTTCCTGGGTCAGCGGCAGGTCAGGGGCCGGATAGCCGGACGCGAACAGCCGTACCGGCAGCGTGCGTCCCGCCCGGCGCAGGCTGCGGGTCACCTCGAAGGCGAGCAGCGCGCCGAAGCTGTGCCCGAAGAAGGCGTACGGCGTGCCGAAGCGCACCTGCTCGGCCAGCTCGGCCGCGAGCGATGCCATGTCCTCCGGCGCGGGCTCGTCGAGCCGGCTGCCGCGGCCCGGCAGCTGGACTCCCCACACCTCGACCCCGGGCAGCTGCCAGCGCAGGAATCCGGCGACGGTGCCGCCGCCGTGGGCGAAGCAGTACAGCCGCAGCGGTTCGGTGCGCGCGGCCGAGCCGACCAGCCAGCGGCGAGCCTGGATCCCGGCGGCGACCTCGGTCATCCGCCGACCGGTACGACCGCGGCGAGCCGCTCGGCCAGCGAGCGGATCGTGGCGAACTCGAACACCTCGACCGGCGACAGCTCCACCCGCAGCCATTCGCTCAGGTCCGCGGCCATCACCAGCGTGGTGGCCGAGTCGACGCCGAGCGAATCGAAGGGCATGGTCGCCGCGATCAGCTGCGGCGGCACGTCGAGCAGGCTCGCCACGAAGCCGACCAGCCAGCGCTCGATCTCCTCGGTGGTCATGCGCCCTCCGTCCCGACCTGCTGGCCGCCGGCGGCCAGCGCCTCGTCGAGATGCCCCGCCAGCTTCTCCACCGACGCGAGCCTGAGCACCACCGCGACCGGCACCACGATGCCGTACCGGCTCTTGATGGCGGCCACCAGCCGGGCGGCCAGCAGGGAGTCGCCGCCCGCCTCGAGGAAGTCGTCGGTGATGCCGACCTCGTCCTGGCCGAGCACCTGCCGCCAGATGTCGACCAGCTCGCGCTGCCGATCGGTGCGCGGCGGTTGCGGGGGTGCCGTCCGGACCGGGCCGACGACGACCCGGCTCGACAGCGCCGCCCGGTCGATCTTGCCGGTGCGGCTGCGCGGCAGCTCGTCCAGCGCGTGCAGCCGGGCCGGCACCATGTGCCGGGGCAGCCGGTCGGCCAGCCACAGCCGCAGCGCCTCCGGGTCGAACCGGCGGCGTTCGGACGGTGCCCGGGCCACCACCACGTCGAACCCGACCGCGGCCGCGCCGCCGGACCGGGTCAGCACGGTGCTCTCGGCGAAGCCCGCCTCGGCCAGCACCTCGGCCCACTGCGCCCGGTCCAGCAGCGGATGCGCGGTGCGCAGCCCGGTGTCGGTGAACCCGTCGAATCCCTGCTGCAGGCCCATGGTCAGGTCGAACCAGGGGTGCATCGTGGTCTGCTCGACGATCAGCAGCAGGCCGTCCGGGGCCAGCATCGAGCGCAGGTGCCGCAGCGAGGGCACCAGCCGCTGGGCGTCGTGCAGCACGCTGGCCGCGACGACGACGTCCACCACCTGGTCCTCGAAGCCCTGCGTCTCCGGCGGCCGGTCGAGGTCGAACAGCTCGTAGCGCAGGAACGGGTAGTCGCCGAACGCCGACCGGGCCTGGCCGAGGAAGAAGGTCGAGATGTCGGTGAACAGGTACTCGGTCCCGGTCTCCGGCAGCAGCGGCAGCAGGCGGCGGGTCAGCGATCCGTAGCCGGAGCCCACCTCGAGCACCCGCAGGTCGCGGTCCGCGGGCCGGCTGGCCAGCACCGACCGCAGCGCCGCCACCGCGACCTCGTAGGCGGCGGCGAACAGCCGGTCGTAGACGCCGGGCGTCCGGTCGTTGGCGTAGAGCTCGGCCGAGTGCACGCTCTGCGAGAGCACGCCGGCCAGGTCGGTCACCACGGCCAGGAACCACTCCACCACGTCCCCGGCGACGTCCAGGGTGCCGCCGAGGTCGTGCCGGACGCCCTCGGCCAGCTCGGCCGGGATCTCGGCCGGGAACGACCGGCTCACCCGGAAACCCTCGCCGGCCGGTTCGAGGTAGCCGTGCCGGGCCAGCGCGGCCGTCGCCCGGCCCAGCCAGCGGTGGTAGCGCGCCGGGACCTCGGCCGCCCGGGCCGCGGCCACCGGATCGAGAACCTGCCCAGGTTCGCAGGCGAAATCCAGCTCGCGCAACGCCTTGCCGGCCGCCGCGAGGTAGAGCTCGTCCAGCCGCTGCCAGGCCGGCAACAGGAGGTCGCCGTCCGGGCCGGGCGCGGGCACGCCGGCCACCTGCTCCAGCGCCTGCCGGCTGCGATCCCGCTGGCCCGGCTCACCGTGCTCCCGCCGGAACAGGGCCTCGGCGCCGTCCCCGGCCGGCACCACGTAGCCGACCAGCCGGGCCGTGCCGCCGGCATCCTCGGACTTGACGACCACGGCCTGCCCGACTCCGGGGTGGGCGAGCAGCGCGGACTCGACCTCGCCGAGCTCGATGCGGTGGCCGCTGATCTTCACCTGGCCGTCCCGGCGGCCGAGGAACTGGATGTTCCCGTCCGGCAGGTACCGGCCGTAGTCGCCGGTGCGGTACATCCGCCGGCCGGTGCCGGGGTGCCGGAGGAACGACGCGGCGGTCTTCGCCGGGTCTGCCCGGTAGCCGCGGGCCAGCCCCGCGCCCTCGATGAAGATCTCGCCGGCGACCCAGACCGGGCACGGCTCGAGGTGCCGGTCGAGCACCTGCATCGCTTGGTTCCGAAGGGGAATCCCGTACGGGACGCTCGGCGCGGCGCGATCCTCGGGCGTGATCGGGTGATAGATCGACCAGATCGCGGCCTCGGTAGCGCCACCGAGGCCGATCAGCTCGGCGTCCGGCCAGAACTCGAGGATCCGTTCGGGCAGGTCCACCGGGATCCAGTCGCCGCTGAGCATGACGAGCCGCAGGCCGGCCGGCACCTCGCCGCCGGCCTCGAGGTGCTCGACCAGCATCTGCATCTGCGCGGGCACCGAGTTCCAGACGGTGACCCCGTGCTCGGCCATCAGCCCGGCCCAGTGCGCCGGCTCGTTCACCTTGTCCGCGTCCGGCAGCACCAGGGTGGCGCCGGCCGCGTGGCAGCCGAAGATGTCGTACACCGACAGGTCGAAACCGAGATCGGCCAGCCCGAACACCCGGTCGGCGTCGGTCACCCCGAACCGTTCGTTGACGTCGAGCACCGTGTTGAGCGCCGCCCGGTGCTCGATCTCGACGCCCTTCGGGCTGCCGGTGGAGCCGGACGTGTAGATGACGTAGGCCAGGTCGCCGGGCTGCGCCGGGGAGTCCGGCAGCGCCCGGTCCGCCGCGCCGGTCCCGCCCAGCCGGACGGTGGGCAGCCCGGCCGGCACCCGGTCGCCGGCCTGGTCGGTGATCACCGCGGTCGCTCCGGCGTCGGCGAGGATCGTGTGCATCCGCTGGTCGGGCATGCCGGGGTTCACCGGCAGGTACGCCGCGCCGGCCAGCAGGGCGCCGTACACGCCGGCGAGCTGGGCCGGCGACTTGGCGGCCAGCACGGCGGCGATCCGATCGCGGGCGCCGGTGCCGAGTTCCGCCGCGATCGCGGCCGCGGCGCTGGCCAGCTCGCGGTAGCTCAGCGTGCCGGACGTGGCGATCACCGCCGGCCGGTCGCCGTGCCGGGCCAGCTGCCGGACGAACGGCTGGTGCAGCAGGCCGGCCGGCAGCTCCGCGGCCGTGTCGTTGACCCGGTCGCGAACCTCCTTCTGCTGCAGGGGAAGCTCGGTCATCGAGATACCCGACCAGGCATCGGCGTCCGTTGCCAGCCGGCCGATCAGGCCGGTGTAGGCACCGAACATGTCATCGAGCAGGCCGGCCGGGAAGAGTGCCTCCACCGCGTCCCAGGACAGCTCCAGCGTCCCGGTGATGTCGACGGCCTGGTGGTCGAGCCACACCTGCGGCGTCTGGCTGATCCGGTAGCCGACCTCGCCGAAGTAGTCGAGCGGGTCCGACAGCTCGCGCACCGTGCCCAGCCCGCTGGTGAAGACCACCGGCATCGTCTCGAAGCCGGCCTGCAGGCCACGCCGGCGCCGCTCGCGCAGGGTATGCAGCGCGCTGGCGTACCGGTGTCGCAGGTCCTGCTGCAGCTGCCGCTGGGTCCGCCTGGCACGCTCGACGAACGCCACCCCCGCGACCATGTCCATCTCCAGCAGGCAGATCGAGGTGAAGTCACCGACGACCCCGCGCATGTGCGGGTGCACCATGCGGTGCCCCTCGGCGTCCTGCCCGAGCACCAGCGGCAGCCGGTTGAACAGGGTCAGGTTGAGCATGAACCGGGGCGTGCCGGACCAGGCGGTGAGCACCTCGCCGAACGCGGTCGCCAGCACGGCACTCGGCGTCAGGCCGAAGTCCTTCGCCAGCTTCTGCAGGTTCTCCCACTGATCGTCGGGCAGCCGGAACTCCCGGTGGCTGAACACCGGCTTGACCACGCTGGCCGGCGCGACGACGAGCGGCAGGTCCGGCGGCGGCGCCAGGTCCTCGGCACGGCCGGTCCAGTAGTCCAGCGCGCGCCGGTACCGCGGGGTCGCGCGGGTCGCCTCGAGCGCCGTCACGTAGTCGCGGAAGGTGATCTCCAGATCCGGCAGCCGCAGGCCCGGGTCCCGGCACAGCGCGCTCCACTCGCTGAACAGCACGGCGACGCTGGCCAGGTCGACCATCAACAGGTCCAGGCTGATGTGCAGCCGGTCCGCGTCCGGCAACCGGCTGATCCGCAGGTCGAACAGCGGCCAATCGCTGGCGGTGTAGACCCGGCTGGACATCTCGTCGCGGATGCCGGCCAGCCGGGCGTCCCGCTCGCCGGCGGGCAGGTCGCGCAGGTCCAGGCAGGCGACCTCGAAGTCCGGCACCGAGGCCAGCACCTGCTGCCGGCCGTCCCGGCTGACGACCGCGCGGAGCATGTCGTGCCGCTGGACGAGCTGCCGCCAGGTACGGCTCAGCAGGTCGGCGTCCAGCCGCTTGCCGTCCAGCTCGAAGTAGGCGTGCGGCGCGACGTTGCCGAGCACGAAGCTCGGCCCCCGACCCACCCAGTAGGCGTACTGGATCTCGGTCAGGGGAAAGGACGAACCCGCCGGCTCGGCCTGGGACGGTGGCGATGTGGCCATGAAAACGACGTGCTCCCCGTGATCGTCCGGCAGCGGATCGGCCCGTGGACGGCGGGCAGCCGCCGGTGAGAGGACGAATTCCGCACGGCGGTCCGCTGACGACCGGTAGGACCCAGCCGCGAATATCTCGCGAAGCTTGCGCGTAGCGAGGGGCAATGTCAAGCATCGTCCGATTACTGCTCGACCTCCCGCTTGCCGAGCCCGGGCACGCTCCGGCCGCGGGGCGAGGCCGGCACCTGCCGCCCCGGAAAGCACTGGGCCCCGGAGGCGGCTCGCGCCGTACCTCCGGGGCCCAGTGGACCGACTCTGACTAGCTTTCCGGCCTCAGCCGGTCACGCGACCGACTCAGGTGACGGTGACGTGCGAGATGTCGCACCGGTTGGTGTCGTTGCTCCAGGTGCTCTGCATCGGGTAGGTGCCGTTGCCCATCGAGACGTTGGCCGACTTGCCCTGGCCGCTGCTGATCCACGCGCACTCGTCGGCGTTCTCGTAGCCGCTGGAGGCGGTCCAGCCACCGGCCGGGTTCTGGTCGGTGATGGTCTCGGCGTACTCGTGGCCCTCGACGATGGTGTAGCCGTCGAGGTTGTTGCCCGAGTTCACGAAGCCCGCGCCGCAGCTCGCGCCGACGTCGGACAGGTACGGCAGGTTGGTGAAGGCGATGTCACCGTAGGACGAGGACACGCCGACATCCTTGTTGTAGTCGTGCCAGGCGCAGAAGCCACCGGTCTTGTAGTGGTCCGGGTTGCCGCCCTTGGCGGAGAACACGACGTACTGGGCGTAGCGGTTCGACGACGCGGAGGTGTTGCCGAAGTGACCCGCGGCCTTGACGGCCTCGCTGCCCAGCTGGGCGGCCGAGGCGGCCGACGGCGCGGCGGCCGAGTTGTCGTACCAGACGCCGGCGAGGGTGCCGCCGCCGGTCGGGTAGGCCACGTGCGCGGCACTGGACGAGCAGGAGCTCGCGCCGGCCGAGACCAGCGAGCCGTCGCAGTACTGGGTCATGACGCCCGACCACTGCTCACCGCCGGTGCCGAGGCCCTTGAACATCTGCTGCACGCGGCCGGCCGCACCGAGGGTGTCGTTGGTGAACTTCAGGTTGCCGTTCGAATCGGTGCTCGAGGTGCCCCACTGGGTGCCGTAGAAGATGACGTACACCTTCTCCTTGCCGCTGGTGACGCCGATGCCGTCGATCCCGCCGCCGTAGTAGAGGGTGTTCGAGCTGGTCGCGGTCTTGGCCGCGGCGCGCTGCGCCTGGGCCGCCTGGACGGTCGGGACGAGACCGTGCCGGTAGCTGTGCGCCGCCGCCGAGTCGGGGGTGCTGGCACTGGCGGCGCCCGCCGACATGCCCGCAGCGAGCGCCGACGCGGCGACCAGACCGGTCAGCGCGCCGAGCTGCTTGGCCTTCCGTGCGTTCATCTAGTGAACCTTTCCGGGGTAGGGAACAGTCGCGCCACCCCCGCTCGGGCTGCTGCCCGTGGGTCCGCGAGGGTGACACCACCGTGCGGTGGTGACTGTGGCGGGAACGCTAGCCAACCCCGGTCAAAACGGTCAATGACCGAATCCGCATTGAGATCAAATTGAGAAATTTCCAGCTCTTTAGGCTAAATACGTGTTAAGCTTATAATTGCAGTCACAAAAAATAAGCCCCGGTCGCACTCGATGAATGCGACCGGGGCTCCGGCGTGCCGATGGAGGTCAGCGCGCCGTGCTGGACGGTGTCAGCGCGCCACGGGGCGGCGGGCCCGGAACGGCAGCCAGGCCGCGAGGCCCATGATCGCCATCGCCAGCGGGACGTGCACGGCGGTCAGGGTGTCCTTGCCGTCGTCCCGGATGAGCCCACCCAGGTAGGACTCGAAGACCAGCAGCACCAGCAGCGCGATGCCGCCGACGAGCAGGTCCCGGCGCTGCCGGAGCTTGGCGGCCACCACGCCGACGGCCAGCAGGGTCAGCAGGATCGAGACCTCGCCGCCGCGGGCGTGCACGTCGATCCAGCCGCCCGAGGAGTCGCGGGCGCCGTCGTGCTCCAGGAAGATGCCGGCCCAGACGCCCTGCAGCAGGATCGCCAGGCCGGCGAGGCCGACCAGGGCGCTGAAGATCGCGGTCGGCTGCCGCGCACCCCTGTCGGTGCGCGGACGGGATTCGGTCATGGTGGTGGACATAGTCCTCCTCGGCAATGTTCAGTCGGCGGGCCGTCCGCCGCGGGGGTTTGCAATACATTCGCGATGGTTCGCGATCAACTTCTCAGCCCGCTCTGAACGGCGACGGAGGGTGACCGCCCGCCCTGCCGGCCGACACCGGCCGTGACAGAGTGGACGCATGACCGAACTGCCCAGCTGGTCCCACACCGGCGTCGTCCCGATCGAGAACGACCTGTCCGGCCTGGAGGCGGCCCTGCACGCCGGGCGGGTGTCGGCGGCCGAGCGGGGCTATGCCGGCGAGCCGGCGATCGGCACCGAGGAGGTCATGCTGGCCGGCACCCCAGCCGAGGGCGCCGCCGAGGTGTACGTGACGGCGGCCGAGGCCGAGCAGTCCGGGCTGGCGTTCACGCCCACCCACCTCCGGTACCGGCTGGACTGGGCCGCCGAGGGCTGATCCGCTCGGCTCGTCCGGCGGCGCCGCCGCCGCCCGTCAGGCGTCGGAGAACCGCGCGATGGTCGCCCGGGCCCGCCGCACGCTGGGCGCGGGGACGGCGGGCAGCACCTCGGCCAGGAACTCGTAGCTGTGCCGGAGCACCGCGGCCGCCCGCGACCCGGCCTCGGCCCGCCGGCTGGTCTCGGCCAGCCAGTCCGCGAGGTCGCCCCAGCCCGGCGCGGCCAGCGAGCCGCCGACCTGCTGCACCGACAGCGCCGCGCAGAGGTTGGCGAAGGCCATCCGGTTGCGCAGCGGCCAGTCGTGCAGGCTGCCGAGCACGAAGGCGGCGGCGAAGACGTCGCCGGCGCCGGTCGCGTCGACCGCGTTGACCGGCAGCGACGGCACCCACTCCTCCTCGCCGCTGATCGAATCGATGCCGATCGCGCCCTGGCCGCCGCAGGTCACCACCACCACCGGCACCTCGTCGGCCAGCCGGATCAGTGCCGCCCGCGGGTCGTCGGTGCGGGTGTAGGCCATCGCCTCGACGCTGTTGGGCAGGAACGCGTGCAGGTCGGCGAGCTGGTCCAGCACCCGGCCGGACCACTGCTGGCTGGGATCCCAGCCGACGTCGCCGAACAGCAGCATGCCGCTGCGCCGGGCCTCGGTCACCCAGGGCTCGGCGCACTCCCCCAGGTGCACGACCCCGGCGGCCGCGGCGGGCAGGTCGGCCAGCAGCTCGCTCGGCCCGACCGGGGCCGGGTGGCTGTGCGTCACCATCGCGCGGTCGCGCTGCACCGCCAGCGAGACGGTGACCGGGGAGTGCCAGTCGGTCAGCCGGCGGGACCGGGACAGGTCCACGCCCTCCTGCTCGGCCAGCGTCCGCCAGAGGAAGTCGCCGTAGACGTCGTCGCCGAACGCCGAGGCCAGGGCGGTGCGCAACCCGAGCCGGCTCGCGGCCACCGCGAGGTTGGCGACGCCGCCCGGGCACGAGCCCATCCCCTCGGCCAGCACCTCGGTGCCCTGCACCGGCAGCGCCGGCAGGCCGGTCAGCACGACGTCGAAATACACCGTGCCCTGCAGCACCACGTCGAAGTCGGTTTCCCTCACCTGGGCCAGGATGCCAGCCGGGCCGGCTCGGCGAGGGCCGAAGCCCTACGCTCGCCGTATGCGGCTGGCGATCCTCGGCGGCGGGGGCTTCCGGGTCCCCCTGGTCTACCGCGCGCTGCTGCGGCGCCCCGAGCTGGGCGTGACCGAGCTGGTGCTGGCCGATGCCGACCCGGCGCGGCTCGCGGTGATCGCCCGGATCGTGCGGCCCGCCGGCCACCTCGCGGTCCGGCTGGCGGGTTCGCCCGACGAGGCGGTGACCGGTGCCGACTTCGTCTTCTCGGCCATCCGGGCCGGCGGGGTGGACGGGCGGGCGGCCGACGAGCGGCGCGCCGTGCGGGCCGGGGTGCTCGGGCAGGAGACGGTGGGCGCGGCCGGCCTGGCCTACGCGCTGCGGACCCTGCCGGCCGCGCTGCGGATCGCGCGTGCCGTCGCCGACCGGGCGCCGAGCGCCTGGCTGATCAACTTCACCAATCCGGCCGGGCTGGTCACCGAGGCCAGCCGGGCCACCCTCGGCGACCGGGTGATCGGCATCTGCGACTCCCCCGCCGCGCTGGTCGGGCGGGCCTGCCGGGCACTCGGGGTGCCGCCGTCGGCGGTCCGGCCGGACTACCTCGGCATCAACCACCTGGGCTGGCTGCGCGGCCTGTCCGCGGCCGGCGGCGCCGAGCTGCTGCCCGCGCTGCTCGCCGACGACGACCGGCTGCTGTCCTTCGAGGAGGGCCGGCTCTTCGGCAGCCGGCTGCTCCGGCGGCTCGGCACGATCCCGAACGAGTACCTCTACTTCTACTACCACTCCCGCGAGCTGCTGGCCGCCCAGCGGGACGCGCCGACCCGCGGCGAGGTGGTGGCCGGCGAGCAGCGCGCCTTCTACGCGGCGGCCGCGGCCGAGCCCGGACGCACCGCCGAGCTCTGGGAGCAGGCCCGGCGCCGGCGCGAGGAGACCTACCTGGCCGAGGCGCGATCGACCGAGCGGGACGCCGCGGACCTCGTCGGGGGTGGGTACGAGGGCATCGCGCTGCGGCTGATGGCGGCGCTGGCCGGCGGCCCGCCGGACGAGCTGGTGCTGAACGTCGCCAACCGCGACACCGTGCCCCAGCTGCCGGCCGACCTGGTGCTCGAGACCGGGTGTGGGGTGGACGCGGCCGGCGCGCGCCCGCTGCCGGCCGGGCCGCTCGGGCTGGCCGAACTCGGCCTGATCGCCTCCGTCCGGGCCGCCGAACGGGCCGCGCTGCACGCCTCGGCGACCGGTTCCCGGGAAGCGGCGGTGCATGCCTTCGCCAGCCACCCGCTGATCGCCAGCGAGCGGATCGCCCTGCGGCTGCTGGACGATCTGCTCCGCGACGAGCCCGGCCTGCTCGGCACCGGCTAGCCTGGCGCGCATGCAGACCCCCGAGATCTCCCCGACCGAGGCGCTGGCCCTGATCGAGGCCGGCGCTGTGCTGCTCGACGTCCGGGAGCAGGACGAGTGGGACGCCGGGCACGCGCCGCAGGCCCGCCACCTGGCCATGTCCGAGCTGAACGCGCGGGCCGACGAGCTGCCGCGCGATGTCCAGCTGATCTGCGTCTGCCACGTCGGCGGCCGGTCGAGCGTGGTGGCCGACGCGCTGAACCGGGCCGGCTGGCAGGCCGCCAACCTCACCGGCGGCATGCGGGCCTGGCAGGGCGCCGGGCTCACCGTGGTGGATGCGAACGGCCAGCCGGGCGACGCCCGCTGACCGATCCCGTCCGCGGCGGGGCGGTTCAGTCGGCCGCCCGGCGCAGCAGCGGCGGCAGGAAGCCGGCCCCGGCCTGGCCCCGGAGCGCGACCGCGTCGGCCGGGTTGGAGACGGCGCACTGGCGCAGTGACAGGCAGCCGCAGCCGATGCAGCTGTCCAGCCCGGCGCGCAGTGCCTGCAGCGCCTCGATCTGTTCGTCGAGCCGGTGCCGCCAGTCCCGAGAGATCCGCGACCAGTCCGCCTTCGTCGGTGTCCGGCCCGCGGGCAGCTGGTCGAGCTCGGCCCGGATGTCGTCCAGGCCGAGGCCGACGTTGCGGGCCGCCCTGATGAAGGCCAGCCGGCGCAGCACGCTGCGCGGGTAGCGGCGCTGGTTGCCGCTCGTCCGGGTCGCCGAGATCAGGCCGGCCCGCTCGTAGTACCGCAGCGCGGAGGCGGCGAAGCCACTGCGCCGGCTCACCTCCGACACGCTGAGCAGGTCCGTCGTCCGCATGCCGGCAAGCGTACTTGACTTAAAGCTGACTTCAACTTCAAAGATGTGTGCGGACATGTTTTCCATCGAAGGAGAAGCACGATGCCGTACGCACTCATCACCGGAGCATCAGCCGGACTGGGCCGGGTGCTCGCAGCCGGACTGGCCGGCCGCGGCTGGCAACTGGTCCTGGACGCCCGCACCGAGGCCCGCCTGGCCACCGCTGCCGCCGGGCTGCCGGCCGGGTCGCTGGTCCGCGCGGTGGCCGGCGACGTCGCCGACCCCGACCACCGAGCGGAGCTGGGCCGGACGGTGGCCGGGCTGCCCGGCCTCGACCTGCTGGTGAACAACGCCAGCACGCTCGGCGAGACCCCGCTCCCCCCGCTGGCCGAGGCGAGCCTGACCCGGCTGCGGCAGGTTTACGAGGTCAACGTGATCGCACCGCTCGCGCTGACCCAGCTGCTGCTCGGGCCGCTGCGCCGGGCCGGCGGCACGGTGCTGAACGTCTCCAGCGACGCGGCGGTCGCCGACTACCCGGGCTGGGGCGGCTACGGCTCGGCCAAGGCGGCGCTCGACCAGCTGACCCGGACGCTGGCCGCCGAGCAGCCCGGGCTGCGCTGCTACAGCGTGGATCCCGGCGACATGCGGACCGAGCTGCACCAGGCCGCGTACCCGGGCGAGGACATCGGCGACCGCCCGGAGCCGGAGTCGGTGGTGCCGGCGCTGCTGCGGCTGCTCGACAGCGCACCGCCCAGCGGGCGGTACCGGGCGGTGGACCTCGACCCCGGGGCGCCCGCTCCGGCCCGGGCCGAGGTGGCGTCGGAGGTGGCCCGGTGACCGCGACCCGGCACCCCGCACCCCGCACCGTGTTCCGGATCGACGCCGCACGGTACGCCGCCGAGCCGGCCGAGCGCCGCGGGCTGGCGCGCGACGCGGTGCGACTGCTGGTCGCCGACGCGCAGGCCGGCCGGGTCGAGCACAGCCGCTTCCATCGGCTGCCGGACTACCTGGAGCCCGGCGACCTGATCGTGGTCAACGACTCCGCCACGGTCGCCGGGGAGCTTCCCGCGACCGGCACCGACGGCAGCCCGGTGCTCGTGCACGTGGCCACCGAACTGGACGACGGCAGCTGGGTGGTCGAGCTGCGCACCGCGCCGGACGCGGCGGCCCCGGTGCTGAGCGGCCGGGCGGGCCAGCGGTTCCGGCTCGGCCCGGCCGGCGCCGAGGCCGCGGCCGACCCGGCGCCCGAGCTCACCCTGGCCGAGCCGTACGCCGCGACCGGCGGGTGGACTGCGGTGGCAGGCGTCCCGGCCGAGCGGGGCTGGCCGGCCGAGCGGGGCTGGCCGGCCGAGCGGGGCGTCCGGCTGTGGCGAGCCACGGTCACCGGCAGCCCGCTCGCCCCGTACCTCGCACGGCACGGCCGGCCCATCGGCTACGGCTACCTGAGCGGGCACTGGCCGCTGGCGGACTACCAGACCGTGTTCGGCCGGCACCCGGGCAGTGCGGAGATGCCGAGCGCGGGGCGCCCGTTCACCCCCGAACTGGTCACCCGGCTGGTCGCGTCCGGGGTGCTGATCGCGCCGATCACGCTGCACACCGGAGTCTCCTCGCAGGAGGCGGGCGAGGGGCCGCAGCCCGAACGGTTCACCGTGCCGGCCAGCACCGCGCGGCTGGTGAACGACGTCCGTCGCGCGGGTGGCCGGGTGGTCGCGGTCGGCACCACCGTCACCCGCGCGCTCGAGTCCGCGGTCGGCGGCGACGGCATGCTGACCGGGCGCCGGGGATGGACCGAGCTCGTGCTCGGCCCGGACCAGCCGGTGCGGGTGGTGAACGGGCTGATCACCGGGCTGCACGACCCGGCTGCCTCGCACCTGCTGCTGGTCGAGGCGGTGGCCGGTGCCGAGCTCACCCAGCGGGCCTATGACGCGGCGGTGAGTGCGGACTACCTGTGGCACGAGTTCGGCGACTCCTGCCTGCTGCTGCCCGGCTGAGCGCAGGCTAACGTCACTGGCGTGATCGAGCGGATCAAGACCGAACTGGCCGGTGCCCTGATCGCCCTCGACTACGACGGCACCCTGTCGCCGATCGTAGCCGACCCGATGCAGGCGCGGCCGGTGGACGGAGTCGTCGAGACGCTGACCCGGCTGGCCCGGCGTGGCGCGCAGGTCGCCGTGGTGACCGGCCGGGACGCCAGGACGGTGCTGGAACTCGGTGGCCTGCATGACGTGCCGGGCTTGCTGGTGAGTGGGCTGCACGGCGCGGAGAGCTGGCGGGACGGCGAGCTGACCACCCGCGACGAGCCCCCCGGCCTCGAGGTGCTGCGCCGGCTGCTGCCGCCGATGCTGCCGCCGGACGTCTGGCTGGAGGACAAGCGCCTGTCGCTGGTGGTGCACGTGCGCCGGGCGGCCGACCCGCTGGACGCGCTGCAGCGGCTGACCGAGGTGGTGCCCCCGCTCGCCGCCGAGCACGGCATCGAGGCGCACCCGGGCAAGCTGGTGATCGAACTCCGGATCCCCGACCTGTCCAAGGCGACCGCGCTGGACCGGCTGCTGACCGAGACGACCACCGCCGCGTTCTTCGCCGGCGACGACCTCGGCGACCTGCCCGCGGTGCGGGCGGTGCAGGACTGGACCGCCCGCACCGGCCGGCCTGCCCTGACCGTCGCGGTCGGCGAGGTCGCCGAACTGAGGGACGCCGCCGACGCCGCGCTGGCCGAACCGGCCGAGCTGGCCGAACTGCTGGCCGAGCTGGCTCGCTGAACTGGCTGGTCGGTTGGTTGGCTGGCTCGCTGGTTGACCTACACGGTCGGTCGTCGCCACCCCGGCCGCGCCCGGCCGGCCCAAGCAGTTCGTCGGCCGCGCCCGGCCGGCCCAAGCAGTTCGTCGGCCGCGCCCGGCAGGCCCAAGCAGTTCGTCGGCCGCGCCCGGCAGGTTCCAAGCAGTTCGTCGGCCGCGCCCGGCCGGCCCAAGCAGTTCGTCGGCCGCGCCCGGCAGGTTCCACCGGTTCGCCGGCCGGCCTACCGGTTCGCGAGGTCCCCGGGTTGCCGATCCACCCCGAGTCCCTCCAACCGCCGGGCCGCGTTGATCAGCCCGACGTGGCTGTAGGCCTGGGGCAGGTTGCCCCACAGCGTCCGGTCCGACGCGCGGTACTCCTCGGCGATCAGGCCCAGGTCGTTGCGGGCGGCGAGCAGTCGCTCGAAGAGCCGTTCGGCCTCCTCCAGCTCGCCGATCCCGGCCAGCGCGTCGACCATCCAGAACGAGCAGGCCAGGAAGGAGCCCTCCCCACCGGAGAGCCCGTCCGAGCCGGCGTCCGTCCGGTAGCGGCGAACGAAGCCGGCCTCATCGGTGAGGTCCTTGGCGACGGCGCGCACGGTCGCGACCACCCGCTCGTCGTCCCACGGAAGGAAGCCCACCCGTGGCAGCAGCAGCAGCGCGGCATCGAGTTCCTCGGAGCCGTAGTGCTGCACGAAGTGGCTGCCGGTGCGGTCCAGGCCGCGCTCGCAGACCTCGGCGTGGATCTCGTCCCGCTCGGCGCGCCAGCTCTCGACCGGCCCGGGCAGTCCGTACTGCTCGGCGCCGCGCACCATGCGGTCGAAGGCGACCCAGGCCATCGCCTTCGAGTGGACGAAGTGCTCGCGCTGCGCGCGGATCTCCCAGATGCCGTCGTCCGGTTCGCGCCACCGTTGCGACACCGTCTCGATCAGCAGCCGCTGCAGGCTCCAGGCCGAGTCGATCCGGTCCACCTCGCTGCGATCGCCGTCCGGGTGCTGGGTGAGGCCGCTGGCCCGGGCCAGCTCCAGGGTGTCGAGCACCTCGCCGAAGATGTCGAGCTGGAACTGGCCGGAGGCGGCGTTGCCGGCCCGCACAGGCCGGGCGCCACCGAAGCCGGCCAGCCAGTCCAGCTGCTGCTCTGGGATCCGCCGCGCCCCCTCGATGGTGTAGAGGACCTGCAGGTTCTGGGGATCGCCGCCGACCGCACGCAGCAGCCAATGCCGCCACTGCGCGGCCTCCTCCGTGTAGCCACACGACAGCAGGGCCTCGAGGGAGAAAGTGGAGTCCCTCAACCAGCAGTAGCGGTAGTCCCAGTTGCGCTCGCCGCCGGGCTGCTCCGGCAGCGAGGTGGTGCCGGCCGCGACGATGCCACCGGTCGGCCGGAACGTCAGCGCCTTGAGGGTGATCAGCGACCGGTGCACCTGCTCCGACCAGCGGCCGGCGTAGGAGCAGCCGGCCAGCCAGTTCGACCAGAACCGCTCGGTGCCGGCCAGCGCCTCGACGGCGTCGGTCGGTTCGGGTTCGGCCAGGTGGGCGTCGACGCGGGTCAGCACGAACTCCGCCTGCTCCCCCTCGGCCAGCGTGAACCGCGCGGCCGTCGTCTGATCCTGCCCGGTCAGCTCCACGTTCGACCGGACGTAGACCGCGTCGGGACCGGCCACCGCGCCGATGCCGCCGGCGACGTGCCGCACCCATGGCACCACCCGGCCGTAGTCGAACCGGAGCCGCAGCAGCGACCCGAACTCGACGCTGCCCTGCTCGCACCGCACGATGCGCACCAGGTCGGCTGACCGCTCCCGGGGCGGCATGAAATCGAGGACCACCGCGGTGCCGGTCGCGGTCCGGTACCGGGTCTGCAGTATCAGCGTGCCCGGCAGGTAGCACCGCTCCGATTCGAGCGGTTCGCCGGTCGGAGCCAGGGACCAGTGCCCGTTGTGCTCGGCTCCCAACATCGCCGCGAAGCAGGCCGGCGAATCGAACCGGGGCAGCGTCAGCCAGTCCACCGAGCCGGTCCGCGAGACCAGGGCGGCGCTGTGCAGGTCTCCGATCAGGGCATAGTCGCCGATATGCGTTGCGGGCGTCCAGTCCGGCAGGGGCGTCTCACTCATCCTGTCTGTGTACCAGTGCCCACCGACAGGACGTTGCCTGAGAGGTAGCCCAGAGCGTGGCGGAGTGGCGACCCGGAATGTCGGAGGGGTCTGTTTGGATAGCCGCATGACAGCACCACCAGGGGGAACGTCAGCCGTCCGTGGCCGGATCGTCGTCGATCGGCTGACCAAGGTGTTCGGCACCCAGCGCGCCGTGGACGAACTCAGCTTCACCGTGGAGCCGGGATCGGTGACCGGCTTCCTCGGGCCGAACGGCGCCGGCAAGACCACCACGCTGCGCATGCTGCTCGGCCTGATCGAGCCGACCTCGGGCACCGCGACGATCAACGGCGTGCGCTACGCGTCGCTGCCGGCCCCGCTCGAAGCAGTGGGCGCCGCGCTGGAGGCGTCGAGCTTCCACCCCGCCCACACCGGTCTGCAGCATCTGCGGATCTACTGCGCGGCCGCCGGGCTGCCGGCCCGGCGGGCCGACGAGGTGCTCGACCTGGTGGGCCTGCGGGACGCGGCGAAGAAGAAGACCAAGGGCTACTCGATGGGCATGCGCCAGCGGTTGGGCCTGGCGAGCACCCTGCTTGGCGACCCCCGGGTGCTGATCCTCGACGAACCGGCGAACGGGCTGGATCCGGAGGGCATCCGCTGGCTGCGCGGGTTCTTCCGGCACCTGGCCGGCGAGGGCCGGACGGTGCTGGTCTCGAGCCACCAGCTCGCCGAGGTGCAGGAGGTCGCCGACCGGGTGGTCATCCTCAACCGGGGCCGGCTGGTGCGCTCCGGCACCATGGCCGAGCTCTCCGCGGGCACCTCCACCGCGGTCGTCCGCGGGCCGAACCTGCACCCGCTCCAGCAGGCCCTGGTCGCCGCGGGGTTGACCGGCAGCACCGAGGCGGACGGGTCGCTGCGGGTGCAGACCGACGACCTGCGCCACATCGGCCAGCTGGCCTTCCAACACGGGGTGGAGCTGCACGAGTTGAGCCTGTCCCGCTTCGATCTGGAACAACTGTTCTTCAGCCTCACCGAGGGCGCGCACCAGGGCTCCGACCTGGGCGCGTACACGCCGAACGGCCACGCGCCGGCCCACGAAAGGACCCGGCAGCCGTGATGCGCAACCTGATCCGTTCCGAGGTCCTCAAGACCCGCAGCACCCAGGTCTGGCTCTGGATGATCCTGCCCGCGGCGGCTCTCACCGCCCTGTCGACGATCGGCCAGACCTACGGCTCGATCTATGACAACGAGCACGGTGGAGCCGCCATCCGCTACTACGACATCTTCACCACCGCCAACGGTGGCGGCGTGGCGCTGCTGGTGATCGGCATCCTCGGCCTGACCACGGAGTTCCGCCACAAGACCATCACCCCGACCCTGCTGGCCATTCCCGGCCGGTGGACGCTGCTGGTGGGCAAGGCGATCTCCTACGCGATCTTCGCCTTCTTCTACGCGGTCATCTGCATCGTGGTGAACTTCGCCATCGCCATCCCCTGGCTCGACGCAAAGGGGATCCCGGTCGAGTTCGGCCACGGCGTGCCGGGTGGTGTGGTCAAGGCGTTCCTGGCCCTGCTGATGACCGCGTTGTTCGGGCTCGGGCTCGGCGCGCTGGTCCGCAACCAGGCCGCGGCGATGGTGATCGGCATCTTCTACTTCGCGATCATCAGCAATCTGCTCTCGGTCATCCCGTGGGTCCGGCACTGGATCTACCCCTGGTCACCAGGCGGCGCGCTGGACGCGTTCATCTCCAACGGCACGATCCGCAACACGGCCGACGATGTCCATCGGCTGGCCCCGCTGAACGGCGGTTTGCTGTTCCTGGTCTGGACGCTGGTGCTGCTGGGGGCAGGCGGCTATTTCAGCCTGAACCGGGACATCAGCTAGCCGGTCGCGGAGGTCGTTGTGAGCAACCGCACCGATTTGGTCGGCCAGGGACCGGGGTCCGCCACTGCGACCGGCAGCCGGTCACGCGTAGGCTTGAGTTTTGGTTCGTGGTCGGTCGGGAGTGCCCTCTTCGACAGGTCGCTGGCGCTTCAGAGGGCTGGTTTCCGGCCGAACCGGTAGGCGTTATGTACTCGCTAAGAAGGTGGACACCAGCGTGACCGCGCAGTCGGAAACTGGCAGTGAACCGGCAACGTCGCATACCGATTTCGGGGCGAACGAGTGGCTCGTCGAGGAGATGTACGAGCGATACCTCGCCGATCCCAACGCAGTAGACGCGGCCTGGCACGACTTCTTCACCGACTACCGGCCAGCGGGCGGTAGCGCCCAGCAGGCCAGCAACGGCCACGCCGCCAGCGCCGAGCCCGGCGAGGCGCCGGCCGCCGCGGGCAGCCGGCCGCAGCAGCCGGCAGTGCCCGCCGACAGCGCACCAGGCGCCGGGCCCTCGGCCACGGACGCCAGCCCCCGGGCCACCGCCAGCGATGCCTCGGCCACCTCCACGCCGCCCGCCAGCGCCGCGACGCCCGCCACCACCGGCGCCACCGCGCCCGGCAGCGCCGCCGCCACCCCGGGCCAGGACGGCAAGGCCACCCCGGGCCAGGACGGCAAGGCCCCGGCCACCAAGGCAGCAGCCGCCAAGCCGTCGTGGACCGACCCCGCGGTCGCCCCGGTCGCCAGCGACGAGGCCGCGGTGCTGCGAGGTGCCCCGGCCAAGGTCGTCACCAACATGCAGGCGTCGCTGGAGATCCCGACCGCGACCAGCGTGCGCGCCGTGCCGGCCAAGCTGCTGGCCGACAACCGGATCATCATCAACAACCACCTGCGCCGGGCGCGCGGGGGCAAGGTCAGCTTCACCCACCTGATCGGCTACGCGGTGGTCCGGGCGCTGCACCAGCACCCGGAGATGAACCACTCCTTCGCGATGACGGCCGAAGGCAAGCCGGCGCTGGTCAAGCCCGAGCACGTCAACTTCGGCCTGGCCATCGACCTGCCCGGCAAGGACGGCGGCCGGTCGCTGGTGGTGGCTGCCATCAAGGCCGCCGAGACCATGGACTTCAGCGCCTTCTGGACCGCCTACGAGGACATCATCCGGCGGGCCCGGGCCGGCAAGCTCACCGCCGACGACTTCGCCGGTTCGACCATCAGCCTGACCAACCCCGGCACCATCGGCACCAACCACTCGGTGCCGCGGCTGATGCAGGGACAGGGCACCATCGTCGGCGTCGGCTCGATGGAGTACCCGGCCGAGTTCAGCGGGATGCACCCGGACGCGCTCGCCGACATGGGCATCTCCAAGATCATGACGCTCACCTCGACCTACGACCACCGGATCATCCAGGGCGCCCAGTCCGGTGAGTTCCTGCGCACGGTGCACCAACTGCTGCTGGGCGAGGACAACTTCTACTACGACATCTTCGCCTCGCTGCGGATCCCGTACGAGCCGGCGATCTGGCTGACCGACCGCGAGTTCAGCCACGAGGGCCAGATCGACAAGGCCGCCCGGGTCATCGAGCTGATCAACGCCTACCGGACCTCCGGCCACCTGATGGCCGACACCGATCCGCTGGAGTTCAAGATCCGGAGCCACCCGGACCTGGACATCACCAAGCACGGGCTGACCATCTGGGACCTCGACCGCGAGTTCCCGGTGGGTGGCTTCGCCGGCCAGAAGCTGATGAAGCTGCGCGACATCCTCGGCGTGCTGCGCGACGCGTACTGCCGCCGGGTGGGCGTCGAGTACATGCACATCATCGACCCCGAGGAACGTGCCTGGATCCAGCAGCACGTCGAGGTCAAGAACGACGCCCCGACCAAGGAGCAGCAGAAGCACATCCTGTCCCGGCTGAACGTGGCCGAGGCGTTCGAGACCTTCCTGCAGACCAAGTACGTCGGCCAGAAGCGGTTCTCCCTCGAAGGCGGCGAGACCGTCATCGCGCTGCTCGACGAGGTGCTCTCCACCGCGGCCGGCAGCGGGCTGGACGAGGTCGTCATCGGGATGCCGCACCGCGGCCGGCTGAACGTGCTCGCCAACATCGTGGGCAAGCCGTACGCCAAGATCTTCAACGAGTTCGAGGGCAACATCGACCCGGGCACCGCCCAGGGTTCCGGTGACGTGAAGTACCACCTCGGCGCGCACGGCACCTACTCCGCTGCCGACGGCTCGAAGGTCGCCGTGGAGCTGACCGCGAACCCGTCCCACCTCGAAGCCGTCAACCCGGTGCTGGAGGGGATCGTCCGCGCCAAGCAGGACATCCTCGACAAGGGCGAGGACGGCTTCACGGTGCTGCCGCTGCTGATGCACGGCGATGCCGCCTTCGCCGGCCAGGGCGTGGTGGCCGAGACCCTGAACCTGTCCCAGCTGCGCGGCTACCGCACCGGTGGCACCGTGCACGTCGTGGTGAACAACCAGGTCGGCTTCACCACCTCGCCGGCCCAGTCGCGGTCCAGCCTCTACTGCACCGACATCGCCCGGATGATCTCGGCGCCGATCTTCCACGTCAACGGCGACGACCCCGAGGCCTGCGTCCGGGTGGCCCGGCTGGCGGTGGAGTACCGGCTGCGGTTCAAGAAGGACGTCGTCATCGACATGGTGTGCTATCGGCGGCGGGGCCACAACGAGAGCGACAACCCCTCGTTCACCCAGCCGATGATGTACGACATCATCGACAACAAGCGCAGCGTGCGGAAGCTCTACACCGAGGCGTTGATCGGCCGCGGCGACATCACCCTGGACGACGCCGAGGAGGCGCTGCGGGACTTCCGCGCCCAGCTGGAGAAGGTCTTCGTCGAGACCCGCGACGCCTCCTCCACCCCGCGGCCGGAACCGGCGATGGACGAGAGCCCCGAGGAGCCGGTCGTGCCGACCGCGATCCCGGCCGAGGTCATCAAGACGATCGGTGAGCTCTACGCCAACCACCCGGCCAACTTCACCATCCACCCGCGGCTCAAGCCCCAGATCGACCGGCGGGTGGCCCAGACCACCGGCGGCGACGTGGACTGGGCGACCGCCGAGCTGCTGGCCTTCGGCTCGCTCACCGTCGACGGCAAGGCGGTCCGGCTGGCCGGCCAGGACTCCCGGCGCGGGACGTTCACCCAGCGCCACGCGGTGCTGATCGACCGGACCAGCGGCGAGGAGTACACCCCGCTGCGGCACATCCCGAACGCGACCGCGCCGTTCCGGGCCTACGACTCGCTGCTGTCCGAGTACGCGGCGATGGGCTTCGAGTACGGCTACTCGGTGGCGAACAAGGACGCGCTGGTGCTGTGGGAGGCCCAGTTCGGCGACTTCGCCGACGGCGCGCAGACCATCATCGACGAGTTCATCGCCTCCGGCGAGGCCAAGTGGGGCCAGCGTTCCTCGGTGACCCTGCTGCTGCCGCACGGCTACGAGGGGCAGGGCCCGGACCACTCCTCCGGCCGGCCGGAGCGGTTCCTGCAGCTGGCCGCCGAGAACAACATGACGGTCGCGATGTGCTCGACCCCGGCGAACTACTTCCACCTGCTGCGCCGGCAGTCGCTGGCCGGCCTGCACCGGCCGCTGGTCGCCTTCACCCCGAAGTCCCTGCTGCGGCTCAAGGCAGCGGTCAGCCAGCTGGACGAGTTCACCGAGGGCAGCTTCCAGGCGGTGATCGGCGACGGCTCGGTCGACCCGGCCCAGGTCAGCCGGGTGGTGCTGTGCAGCGGCAAGATCTACTACGACCTGGCCGCCGCCCGGGCCGAGGCCAACCGGACCGACGTCGCGATCGTCCGGCTGGAGCAGCTGTACCCGCTGCACGGCGACGAGATCGCCGCCGAGCTCGCCAAGTACCCGAACGCGCAGCTGATCTGGGCGCAGGAGGAGCCGGCGAACCAGGGCGGCTATCCCTTCATCGCGCTGAACCTGCCCGAGCGGCTCGCGGCACACGGCGACACCCGGCCGATCTACCGGGCGTCCCGCAAGGCCTCGGCCTCGCCCGCGGTGGGATCGGTCAGCGTGCACGAGGCCCAGCAGCGCGAGGTCGTCGCGACCGCGCTGGGCTGACCGGCCCCGCCTTCGGCTGATCGGCCCCGCCTTCGGCTGATCGGCCCCGCAGTAGGCTGACCGGCCCACAAGGCAACGAACCGGCGGGGCTGGCGGGCCTCGCCGGTTGGCAAAGCCGGCCGCACTAGATTTGCAACCATGCCGACACCGACCAGCCCGAGTCCGCTCGGCGCCGACCGTCCGATCCGCTGGGGCTTCCTCGGGGCCGGCGGCATCGCCGTCAAGGTCGCCCAGGACCTCGCCCACACGCCGGGCAACACGCTGGCCGCGGTCGCCGCGCGCGACCTCGGCCGGGCGCAGGAGTTCGCCGGCCGGTACGGCGCGGACGTCCGCGGCTATGGCGACTACCGCGCCCTGGTCGAGGACCCCGAGGTGGACGTCGTCTATCTCGCCACCACCCACCCGATGCACCACGACCAGGCGCTGCTGGCGATCGAGGCCGGCAAGCCGGTGCTGATCGAGAAGCCGGTCTGCCTGAACGCCGCCGACACCAGCGCCGTATTCGAGGCTGCCGCGTCCGCCGGGGTGTTCGCGATGGAGGCCATGTGGATGCGCACCAACCCGCTCATCCGCCGGGCCCAGCAGCTGGTTGCCGACGGCGTGCTCGGCGAGGTGCGCGCCGTGCGGGCCGAGATGTCGCTGGGCCGGCCGTACGACCCCGGCCACCGGCTCTACGACCTGGCCAACGGCGGCGGGGCGCTGCTCGACCTCGGGGTCTATCCGGTGACCTTCGCCTGGCTGTGGCTCGGCGAACCGGACCGGGTCGCGGTGTCCGGGTCGCTGGCCCCGACCGGTGCGGACGCCACCGTCGGCCTGCAGTGGTCCTACGCCGACGGCCGGGACGCCCAGCTGTGGTGCTCCACCCTGACCGGCGGGCCGTTCCGCGGCGTGGTGCTGGGCAGCGCGGGCTGGCTCGAGTTCGACGGGCGGTTCTACCGGCCGACCGGCATGACCCTGACCACCGCGGACGGCCACCGGGAACGCTTCGCCGACCCGCTCGACCCCGAGCTGCCCGGCTACCGGCCCGAGATCGAGGAGGTCGAGCGCTGCCTGCGGGCCGGCCTGCTGACCAGCGAGCTGGTGCCACCGGCCGAGACCATCGCCATCATGCGGCAGTTGGACGCCGCCCGCGCCGAACTCGGCGTCCGCTACCCGAACGAGACGGACTGAGGATGTACTTCACCGACCGGGGAATCGAGGAGCTGGAGCAGCGGCGCGGCGACGAGCAGGTCAGCCTGAGCTGGGTCGCCGAACGGCTGCAGACCTTCGTCGACCTGAACCCCGAGTTCGAGACCGCGGTGGAGCGCTTCGCCACCTGGCTGGCCCGGGCGGACGACGAGGACGAATAGCCTCAGCCGGACCGAGCAGCCAGCCGGGCAGGACGAGCAACCGGGACGGACGAAAGCAGCCAGCCGGGCCGGGGCGGACGAGCAACCGGCCGCGCTCAGCCCGGTTCAGGGCAGCTGCGGTCCAGGGCCACCTCCGACAGCCCGGCCGCGCTCGGCTCCCGGACCGGAATCGCCAGCACCCGCAGGAAGAACTGGCTCAGCGGTCCGATCGCCAGCGCGAACAGCACGGTGCCCGGACCGACCGATCCGCCGAGCAGCCAGCCGGCCGCCAGCACGGTCAGCTCGATGGCGGTGCGGGTGAGCCGGATCGATCGCCCCGTGCGCAGGGCGAGCCCGGTCATCACGCCGTCCCGCGGCCCGGGCCCGAGCCGGGCGGTGATGTACATGCCGGTCGCGATGCCGCACAGCACGATCCCCGCGGCCAGCGTCGCGATCCGGGCAGCCAGCCCGGTCGGGGTGGGCAGCAGCGCGAGCGTCTCGTTCAGGGCCAGGCCGACCACGATCACGTTGCTCACCGTGCCGAGGCCGGGCCGCTGGCGCAGCGGGATCCAGGCCAGCAGCACCACCGCGCCCACCGCGATCGAGATCGTCCCGATCGCCCGGTGGGTGTGCAGGGCGATGCCCTGGTGCAGCACGTCCCAGGGATCGAGGCCGAGCGCGGCTCGCACCTGCAGCGCCGCCGAGACCCCGTAGAGCGTCAGTCCCAGGTACAGCTGGACCAGCCGGCGCGTCCAGCCCGCGAGGTCGCGGCGGGCGGGATCGGTCCGGCGGGCACGGTCGGCGGGGCGAGGCACCCGCCTACTATCCGCCACCGGCCCCGGGGCCGCGCCACCGATATCCGCCGCACCGGTCACCATCCGGCGAGACGGGCGGCTCAGTGCCGGGCGATGCCCTCGGCCCGGGCCTGCGCGGCCACCGCGTCCCGGACGGCCGGAGCGACCCGCGGGTCGAACGGGGTAGGCACGATGCAGTCCGCGCTGAGCTGCCCGGCGACCACGGCACCGATCGCCTGCGCGGCGGCCAGCTTCATCCCCTCGCTGATGCAGGGCGCGCCGGCATCGAATGCCCCGGCGAACACGCCGGGGAAGGCCAGGACATTGTTGATCTGGTTCGGCAGGTCGCTGCGGCCGGTCGCCACCACCGCGGCGTGCCGGTGCGCGATCGCCGGCGCGACCTCCGGGGTCGGGTTGGCCAGCGCGAAGACGATCGCCCCGTCCGCCATCCCGGCGACGGCCGGCTCGGGCACCGTGCCGCCGCTC
>DATJNU010000005.1:0-90377 GCA_035507775.1 Jatrophihabitans sp. | reverse complement strand
AGCCTCCCGGTGCCCCCTCCATCAGGCATCCCCGACACGCGAGCGGCCGGCACCTGGGAAGGCACCGGCCGCTCGGCGGACAGCTGATCCGCCTACAGGTGGCGGCGCACCACGTTGATGCCCTGGCGCACCGCGGTCTGGCGCTTGGAGCCCGGCGGCACCAGCTTGACCCGCAGCCCCGGCCGGGCGACGAAGAAGTCCACCGCGCCGTCCAAACCGCGCTTGACGCCCGACCGGTCACCGGCGCCCAGGCCGGCGTCGGTCACGTACGCGCTGCCCTGCTCGCCCCGGATCGCGACCACCCGGCAGGCCGGGCGGGCGGTCACGGCGAGCAGCACCTGCATGACGTCCGCGGCGACCTTGGCCCAGGTGAACTCCGCGCCCTTGCCCAGGATCTGCTCGACCACCTTCTGCGCGGCGGCGGCGTCGTCGAGCAGCGTCCGGGCGGTGGCCGCCGCCTCCGCCGCGTCGAACCGGCCGATCACCGGGATGTCCGCCGGTAGCACCTCGGCCAGCGACGCCTGCCGGGTGGACAGGCACGGCACGCCGTAGTGCGCGGCCTCGAACGGCACCAGGCCGAAGCCCTCGGAGACCGTCGGGTAGAGCACCAGGCCGGTGTTGCGGTAGAGCCAGACCTTCTCGGCCTCGCTGATCATGCCGAGGTTGACCACGTGGCCGGCCAGCTCGGGGTGCTCCATCAGGAACCTGGCCTCGTCCGGCAGCGACGAGCCGTCCGGCGGCTGCGCACCGGCCAGCACCAGCGAGCCGCGCCAGCCGCCGGCGTACAGCTCGCGCAGCAGCCGCAGGGCGAACATCCGGTTCTTGTGCAGGTACGACACGCCCAGGCACAGCAGGAAGCCGGGCTGCAGGCCCTCGGTGCCGGCCGGCTGGGTGGCCGTCTCCGGCATCAGCGCGGTGTGCTCGGTGCCGGCGTAGATCACCCGGTTCGGCTTGTCCTCCGGCAGCAGCCCCTCGGCGCGGGCGGCGTCCCGGGAGTGGTGCGAGAGGTAGGTCAGCCCGTCGACGGTGAACGAGGCGAGCTTGGCCAGGTCGCGGTAGCGCCGCCACTGCTGGTCGTTGGAGAAGTACGCGGCGTCGTGGTAGGCGATGAAGTCCAGCTGGTTCACCACGACCCGGTCGCCGACCGAGCGCAGCCACTCCAGCTCGTCGGCGTCACGCACCTGGTACGGCCGGTAGACCACGTGCGCCTTGTCGCCCTGCCACGGCTCGAGCTTGGGGCTGATCGGCTCGACGGTGATCTTGGGCTGGTTGCCGAAGGCCTGCTGGACGTACTCCGGCACCTCCAGCGGCGTGTAGACGACCACCTGCCGGATGTCCTCGCGGGCAGCCAGCGCCCGGGCGGTCTCCACCACGACGACCTGGGTGCCGGCAGGCAGCGGGCCGAGGCACAGGCCGTCGATCGCCACCACCATGCCGAGCACCGAACGCCGGGCCGCCAACAGCGCGGCCGCCAGCGGCGAGTAGTCGTCCGCGGCGGTCCGGCGCACCCACGGCCCGTAGTACGGGTAGCGGTTCTGGATCATCTGCTCGTGCTCGAACTTGCGGCGCTCCATCGCCGGCGACCGGCCGAAGCTGGAACCGCCCTTGTGGAAGACGTAGACGTCGTCGGCGACCACGTGCTCGAAGCCGGCCGCCACCGCCCGCTGGCTGAAGTCGACCTCCTCGCCGTAGCCGGGCGAGAACGCCGGATCGAACGGCCCGACGACGTCCAGCGCGGCCCGCCGGACGTAGGTGCAGTGGCCGATCGCGGTGGGGATCCGGGGCCGCAGCTTCGGCGAGCCGGCCGCGATCCGGCGGGCGGCCTCGTCCACCGACAGCCCGCCCGGCACGTCGTCGGTGGCCACGTTGCGCTTGGGCACCGAGACGATCGTGCCGTGGTTGGTCAGCGCGGTCACGGTCGCCACCGTCGAGGCGGAGTGGGCGGCGTCCTTCAGCCGCGGCAGCCACTCCGGGCCGACCACCACGTCGCTGTTGAGGATCACCACGTCGCGCCGGCCGGCCGCGGCGAAGGCGTCGTTCATGGTCAGCAGGAAGCCCTTGTTGGAGATCTGCTCCAGCACCACCACGTCGTGCTCGGGCGCGTTGACCTCGAAGAGCTCCTTGAGCACCTCGAACGGGCGCCGGTCCCATCCCTTGTCGTCCACCACCAGCAGCGGCACGTCGACGGGGGTGTTGCGGAAGAACGCCTCGTAGCAGCGCACCACCTCGTCGTAGGAGTTGAACACCGGGACGATGACGACGGGCTGGTCGCCGTCGGGCAGCAGGCTGCGCGCCTCACCGATGGTGCGGGCTTGGTACAGGCTCATGAGGGGTACGTCCTTCGGTTCTGGCTGCGGTCGGTCAGTTCGGTCAGGGCGTGTGGCTCGCGCAGGGGCCGCGAGCCGGTCAGGTCACTCGATCTCGATCTTCGGGGTCAGCGCGAGCACCCCGGGATCGGTGGACTCGTTCTCGACCTGGAACGAGACCGCCCGGTCGATGCGGTGGTAGTTGGGGCCGGTCTTCGGGTGCACGGCGAGGTCGAGGAAGTACTGCCCGTCGGCCACCGGCAGCTGGTCGAACCGGAACCGTACGGTCCGGGTGCCACTGATCGGGGCCAGCGCGACGTTCTGCAGCACGGTGTTGGTGCCGTAGACCAGCAGCCCGGACGCGTCGGTGAGCGCCACCCCGGCGGCCCAGTCGGCCACCTCGCGCTCGGCGGTCACCTCGAACTCCACCCCGATGCCGGTGCCGGCCGGGTAGTTCTGCCGGGAGACGCCGTCGCTGCCGACGGTGCGTGGGTTGCTGATGGTGAGCAGGTGCGGGCGCTGCGCCTGCTCCTGCTGGTCGAGCTCGGAGTTGACCTCGCGGAAGTGCCGGACGGCCTCGGCCGGGCTGCCGTCGACGACCAGGTTGCCCGATTCGAGCAGCACCACCCGGTCGCACATCTGCCGCACCTGCTCCAGCGAGTGGGTGACCAGGATGATGGTGCGGCCGTCCTGCTGGAACTGCTTGATCCGGTCCAGGCACTTGCGCTGGAACGGCTCGTCGCCGACCGCCAGCACCTCGTCGACCAGCAGGATCTCCGGATCGACGTGGATCGCGACCGCGAAGGCCAGCCGGACGTACATGCCGGAGGAGTAGAACTTCACCTGGGTGTCGATGAACTGCTCGATGCCGGAGAAGTCCACGATCGAGTCGAAGTACCGGTCGGTCTGCGCGCGGGTCAGGCCCAGGATCGAGGCGTTGAGGTAGACGTTCTCGCGGCCGGTCAGGTCGCCGTGGAAGCCGGCGCCGAGTTCGAGCAGCGCGGCCAGCCGGCCCCGCCGCTCGACGTAGCCGGTGGTCGGGGTGAGGATGCCGCCGATGATCTTGAGCAGCGTGCTCTTGCCCGAGCCGTTGCCGCCGATCAGGCCCAGCGTGTGGCCGGGGTCGACCTCCAGGCCGATGTTCTTGAGCGCCCAGAAGGTCTCGGCGTGCTCCTTGGACCGGCGAGCGTTGACCAGCCGCTCCTTGAGCGACTTGTCCTTGCGGATGACGAACTTCTTCGAGACGTCGGTGACCCGGATGACCGGATTGCTACTCATCTGCGCGGCTCAGAGCTCCTGGGCGAAGTTGCCCTGCGCCTTGGCGAAGACGCGTTGTGCGAACCAGAGGAAGGCCAGCGAGACGACCAGCAGCACGCCGAGGCGGCCGTAGACGTTGCCGGCGAACTCGTAGGCGGTGCCCTTGCCCTGGGGCCAGAAGAACTTCTGGAAGCTGAAGACCACCGAGGCCATCGGGTTGGCCAGGTAGAGCTGGTAGGCCCAGTGCGGCAGCGCCCGGCTGACCCGGGACACGTTGTAGATGATCGGGGTCACCCAGAACCAGACCATCAGCACCACGGTGATCAGGTGCTGCACGTCGCGCAGGTAGACGTTCGCGGCGGCCAGCAGCAGGCCCACCGCGCTGCTGAAGACGATCAGCACCAGCAGCCCGAGCACCGGCATCGGCAGCAACGCGAGGTCCGGCCACTTGCCGGTGGTCGCGCCGGCGATCACGTCCGCGATCAGCAGGATGACCAGCTGGAAGCCGAAGTTCACCAATGCCGCGCCGGTGGCGGCGAGCGGGAACAGCTCCCGCGGGAAGTAGACCTTCTTGACCAGGCCGGAGTTGAAGACGATCGAGATGGTCGAGGAGGAGAGGATCTCGGAGAACAGCGTCCAGGTGGCCAGGCCGCAGAAGATGTAGACGCCGTAGGTGGGAATCGCCCCCGCGCCCAGGAAGTTGCCGATGACCAGCCAGTAGACCGCCAGCTGGACCAGCGGCATCAGCAGGCTCCAGACGAAGCCCAGCACCGAGTCCTTGTACTTGACCTTCAGTTCCTTGCGGATCAGGTTGCCGAGCAACTCCCGGTACTGCCAGATCTCCCGGGCGGTACCGCCGAAGCCGCGGAAGAAACTGCGCGGGGCGTTGATCCGTTGCAGCGGAGCGTCGGGCTGCGCCGGAGCGGCTGACTCCGGCACCCTGCTGCTGGCTAGGGTCATGGTCCTCATTCGGTCGGCGACGAGGCTCCGGCGGGCATGCGGGCCGGGCTGGGCGGCATGTCCGCCGACAGGACATCTTACCGACCGATCCGCCCCACCCCGCCCAGGCGAGCTGGCGGGCGCTCAGGATGGGCCCGGCTCGGCGCCGGCCGGCCGCTGCCCTCCCCCGAGGGACACCGGCCGGCCGGCGATGACGCGCCCCCGGCGCGCCGGACCGTGCGGACCTGGCCGGGACCGCCGGACCAGGACGAAGCCATCAAAGCCGAGAACGGGTTGCGGAAAGCGTTATCTGGATTTTCCTGGACGGACTGGAACTGTCCGCGCCCGAATGACACGATCCAGGCGTGTCCCCTCGGCAAGCAGCGCCGCGCAACCCGGCCAGCCGGCCGGCCGCGCCCGCGGAGGGGCCGCTGCCGGACGAGGTCGCCAGCCTCGCCGAGCTCGTGCAGGCGCTGGACACCCTGCGCCGGCGGGCCGCACGCGGGTCCGGCCGGGCCCGGCTGAGCCTGGCGGAGATCGCCGCCCGCAGCGGCATCCCGCGCTCTACCGTGCACGTCTACCTGACCGGCCGCAGCCTGCCGCCGTCCGACGCGCTGGACACGCTGCTGCAGTCGCTCGGGGTGCCACCGGGCCAGCTGGGCGGCTGGGCCGACGCGCTGGATCGGATCTCCACCGGGACGCCCCGGCCGGCCAGGTCGGTCCCCCGGCTGCTGCCGGCCCCGGCGCTCGGCTTCGTCGGCCGGGAGGCCGAGCTGCGCCGGCTGGACGCGCTGCTGCTGCGCACCGACCCGGCCGAGCCGGTGCCGCCGGTCGCGGTCTCCGGACCGGGCGGCGTGGGCAAGTCCACCCTGGTCGCCAGCTGGGCGCGCACCCGGTTGGACACCTTTCCCGACGGCCAGCTCTGGATCGACCTGCACGGGTTCGGGCCGCAGGCGCCGCTCACCCCGTCCGCGGCGCTCGGCCGGCTGCTGCGGGCGCTGGGAGTGGACCCGACCGGGCTGCCCGCCGACCCCGAGACCCGGGCCGAGCTGTTCCGTTCCAGCACGGCCGGCCGCCGGCTGCTGCTGGTGCTGGACAACGCCGCCGACTCGGCCCAGGTGCGCCACCTGCTGCCCGGCTGCACCGGCAGCACGGTGGTGCTCACCAGCCGTACCGAGCTGCGCACCCTCGCGGTGGAGACCGGTGCGGTGCGGCTGCGGCTGCGGCCGCTGTCCACCGAGGCCGGCCTGGCCCTGCTGGGCCCGGAGATCCCGCAGCCGGTGGGCCGGCAGCTGGTCGCCCAGTGCGCGGGACTGCCACTGGCGCTGCGGATCGTGCGGGAACGGCTGGCCGGCCGGGACCACGCCGAGATGGGCCGCTTCGCCGGTGAGATGGCCGACCGGCGGGCCAGGCTGAGCGTGCTGGCGCTGTCGGACGGCGGGGCCGGCATCGGTGTCCGGTCGGTGCTCAACGCCTCCTACGCGACGCTGCCGCCGGCCGAGGCCGCGCTGTTCCGGCTGTTGCCACTGTGCCTGGGCCGGGACCTGGAACTGGCCACGGTGGCGGCCGCCGCCGGCCTCGACCAGGCGACCGCGCGGAGCCGGCTGGACTGGCTGGTGGCGGTGAACCTGCTGGACCCGGCCGGGGTGGACCGGTACGCGATCAGCGACCTGGTGGCCAGCTTCGCCGACGAGTGCCGGCCCGACGACGCGGTGGCGGTGGCGGCCGAGCTGCGCCTGCTCACCCACCTGCTGGCGCACGCGGACGCGCTGTGCCGGATGCTGGACGTCCCGACCCGGCACCTGGTGCCCGACGGGCTGCCCGAGGCGGGCTTCGCGAACCTGCCGGCCGGGCTCGGGTGGCTGGCCGACAACCTGGAGCTGGCCTGCCAGCTCAGCCTGCGGGCCCTGGAACGCGGCGAGCTGGAACTGGTCTGGCCGCTGCTCAACCGGATGCTGCAGGCGGCGATCCACCGGCACGACCTGGACTGCCTGACCGAGCCGCTGTGGCGGGCCGCCGGCGAGGCGGCCGCCCGCGGCCGGACCCGCGAGCAGGCGATCATGCTGCGCGGGGTGGGCATCAGCACCGCCCTGGCCGGCAGCCTGACCGAGGCCCGCACCGCCTTCGGCGCGGTGGCCCGGCTGGCCGAGCAGGTGGCCGACCCGGGCCTGCGCGACATCGCCGACACCAACTACGCCCTGGCGCTCATGCTCTCCGGCGACCCGCGGGAGTCGCTGCGCCGGCTGGAGCTGGTGCTGCCGCTGCGCGCCCGGCTCGGGCTGTCCGACCTCGACGTCTACAACGGGATGATCTCGGCGCGGTACATGCTCGGCGAGCTGGCCGAGGCCGCCGACCTGGCCGAGCGGGCGCTGCGGCTGGCGGCCGAGCCCGGCCAGCCCCGGCAGGCACTGGCGCTGGCCCACTTCAACGCCGCGATGGTGGTCACCGAGCACGGCCGCGACCCGGACCGCGCCCTGGCCCTGGTGGCAACGGGATACCGGGTGCTGGGCGACGCCCGGTCCAACAACTCCCTGCTGTGCGGGGCGAACGTCCGGGCACTGGCGCTGCTGGCCGCCGGCCGGCCGGACGAGGCGCTGGCGGTATTGGAGCCGATGCGGGCCCTGGCGGCCCTGGCCAGCACCGCGGACGTCCTCGACACCGAGGTGCTGTACGGCCGGCTGCTTGCGCTGCGGTCGCCGGCCGACGCGGTGCCGGTGCTGGCCGCGGCCGTCCGGCGCGGGGAGCGGTGGCAGATGCCCCACCTGCAGGCCCGGGCCCGGGTGGAGCTGGCCGCCGCGCTGTGGGCCACCGGCCGGCCCGAGGAGTCCCGCGAGCAGGCCGAGGAGGCGCTGGCGATCGCCCGGCGGTGCGGGTTCGGCACCGTGATCCGGCGCTGCGCGGAGCTGCTCGGCTAGCCCCGGACGGCGTCGGCCTCCACCATCGCCGCGACGATCCCGGCGAAGTCCCTCGAGGGCGCCCAGCCGAGCACCTCGCGGGCCCGGGTCGCGTCCCCCCGCTGCTCGGCGGCGTCCCCGGCCCGGACGAAGGACTCGTCGACGTCCACCCGCGACCGCCAGTCGGCCACGCCGGCCGCGGTGAAGGCCGCCTCGACGAAGTCGGCCACCGTGTGCGACACGCCGGTGGCGATCACGTAGTCGTCCGGCTCGGGGTGCCGGATCGCCCGGACCATCGCCTCGACGTAGTCCGGCGCCCAGCCCCAGTCCCGCCGGGCGGCCAGGTTGCCCAGCGCCAGCCGGTCCTGGGTGCCGGCCGCGATCCGGGCCGCCGCCGCGGTGATCTTGCGGGTCACGAAGGTCTCCGGCCGCCGCGGCGACTCGTGGTTGTAGAGGATCACGGTGGCCACCGGCAGCCCGCGGCCGCGCAGCATGCCGGCCACCTGGTGGGCGTAGGCCTTGGCGGCGCCGTACGGCGTGGCCGGCCGCAGCGGGGTGGTCTCGCGCTGCGGCGACTCGGCCGGCTCACCGAAGATCTCGGCGCTGGAGGCCTGCAGCATCCGCACCGGCCGGCCCAGCCGCTCCTGCAGGTCCAGGCAGGCGCGCATCACGCCGACTGCGCCGACCCCGGTCACCTGGCCGGTCAGCACCGGACGCTGCCACGACAGCGCCACCGAGCTGATGCCAGCCAGGTTGTAGACCTCGTCCGGTTCCGTCCGGTCGATCAGGGCGGCGACGGCGGCCGGGTCGGTGAGGTCGCCCTCGTGCAGCACGAGGGCCGGGTACCGCTCGGCGAACGGCGCCGCCTCGGCCAGCGACTGCACCAGGCCGTGCACCGTGACGCCCTCGGCGAGCAGCCGTTCGGCCAGGTAGCTGCCGTCCTGGCCGGTGATGCCAGTGACGAACGCCCTCACTGCCCGGACAGCGCGCGCTGCTCGGCGACGTCGGCGTCCACCATCATCTCGACCAGCTGCCGGAAGCTCACCGACGGCTTCCAGCCGAGCGTGTCGTGCGCCTTGGCCGGGTCGCCGATGAGCAGGTCGACCTCGGCGGGACGGAAGAAGCGCGGGTCCTGCACGACCTTGTCGTTCCAGCCCGCGATGCCGACCCGGTCGAAGGCGATGTCGAGGAACTCCCGGATCGAGTGGGTCTCCCCGGTGGCCACCACGTAGTCGTCGCCGGCGTCCTGCTGCAGCATCCGCCACATCGCCTCGACGTAGTCGCCGGCGAAGCCCCAGTCGCGCTTGGCGTCGATGTTGCCGAGCGAGATGGTCTCCTGCAGGCCGAGCGAGATGCGGGCCACCGCCTGGCTGATCTTGCGGGTCACGAACTCCGGCCCGCGGCGCGGCGACTCGTGGTTGAACAGGATGCCGGACGAGGCGTGCATGCCGTACGACTCGCGGTAGTTGATGGTCATGTAGTGGCCGTAGACCTTGGCCACCCCGTACGGCGAGCGCGGCCACAGCAGCGTGGACTCGCGCTGCGGCACCTCCTGCACCTTGCCGAACATCTCGGAGCTGGACGCCTGGTAGAAGCGCACCCGGCCGATGTCGGAGCCGGCGAAGAGCCGGGTGGCCTCGAGCATGTTGAGCACGCCCATGCCGGTGACGTCGGAGGTGAGCCGGGCGTTCTCCCAGGAGTAGGCCACGAACGAGATCGCGCCGAGGTTGTAGACCTCGTCCGGCTGGGCCTGCTCGAAGGCCCGGATCAGGCTGGACAGGTCGGTCAGGTCGCCGGTCAGCAGGGTGACGCCCGGCAGCTCGGCCTCGACCAGGGAGCGCTTCGGGTTGTTCTGCCCCCGGATCAGCCCGAACACCTCGTAGCCCTTGCCGAGCAGCAGCTCGGCGAGGTAGAGACCGTCCTGACCGGTGATCCCGGTTATCAGCGCGCGCGGCATACAGCGACCTTCCAGGTGGGTTCCGGCCCGGCGCGCCTCGCACCGGGCATGGCTAGGTTACCGGCCCGGTCAGTAGCTCCGTCCGACGCCGACCCCGTCGCGGTGGTCGCCGTTCCAGTCGCCGGCCACCGGCTTGTCACCCGGGTGGCCGTAGGAGGTGTAGACGATCTCGCTGGCGGTGTAGTGGTCGGTCAGCAGGTCGGTGGTGGCGAACCGGCCGGCCTGGAAGACCCCGATGGTGTCCTTGCCGTCGCCGTTCCAGTCACCGGCCACCGGCTGGTTGCCCGGCTGGCCGAACCGGACCATCGTGCGGGCTGCGGTCGGGGCGAGCGAGTTGATCAGGTAGAACTTCGCGGTCGCCGGGTCGAAGACGCCTGGCGTGTCGTGGTGGTCGCCGTCCCAGTCACCGGCCACCGGCACGAAGTTGCGGCCGCCCAGCAACAGCGTGATCACCGGCGTGCTGGAGGTCCGGTTGTTCGTGTTCAGCAGGTAGAACTCGGCGTTGGTGGGGTCGTACACGCCGACCGTCGCGGTCCCGTCGCCGTCCCAGTCGCCGCACACCGGCAGGTCACCGGGCCGGCCGAGGATCACGGTGCGGTAGGGCGAGCCGCCGGCGAAGGAGTCGCGCAGGTAGAAGTACGGCGCCCGGTAGACGCCGATCGTGTCGGTGCCGTCGCCGTTGAAGTCGCAGGCCAGCGGCAGGTCGCCCGGCTGGCCGAACGCCTGCGCGACGTCGATGGCCGGGTGGCTGAGCGAGTTGGTGAGGTACATCGTCGGCACCACCGGGTTGTGCACGGTGAACCAGTCGGACTTCAGCCCGACCGCGCTGGCGAACTGGGCGCCGCTGACCGTGGTGCTGCCGCCGGTGCCGGTCACGGTCGCGCTGAGCACCCGGCCGCCGTCGGAGCCCAGGCCGTTGCGGGTGACCGAGATGGACTGCAGGGTGCCCACCCCGAACGCGTCCTGGACGTCGCCGACCGGCACCGAGTCCGTCCAGTCGTGGTCCGGGGCCTCGATGTCGCCGAGGTCCTGGACCGCGGGGAAGGTGCCGCCGGCGGTCCAGCCGCCGGTCGAGGCGCTGTACTCGGCCGAGACCACCGCCCCGCCCTTGACCAGCACCTTGGCGCTGGTGGAGGTCACCGCGGTGTTGCTGCGCGAGTCCTCGATCAGCGCGCCGTTCAGGCCGGCGCCGCCGTAGACCTGGCAGTTCTGCGAGTCGCAGATCTTGGCCCAGCTGTAGCGGTTGGACACCGCCGCGTAGGACCGGGCCGCGATCGCCTGCGCCTGCAGGGCGTTCATGCCCTTGCCGCCGGCCGCGTCACCCCACGAGGCGGGCGACTCGCGGGGCACCACGCCGCGCAGGTAGTCGTCCATGCTCAGCGTGTTCACCACCCGGCTGGCACCGCCACCGTTGACCAGGGTCAGCGTGCCGCGGTAGGCGCGGCCGCTGTCGCAGACGGTCAGCATCTGGCCGACGCTGCTCGGCGCGGCCACCGACGACTGGAACAGCCCGCTGCCGGTGGCGTGCGGGCCGCCGAGCGGGTTGCCGCAGCCGGCGGTGTTGGCCTGCACGGTCAGCGCACCGTTGGCCAGGGTGATCCGGGCCGAGCCGTGTGCCGGGATGGACAGCCCGCCGGCGGTGAAGGCCGAGCCCGAGGTGACCCAGACCGAGCCGTTGCCGTCCAGCTCGGAGAGGTCGACGGTCATCGCGGCCAGCCCGACGGCCTGCACGGCGGTGCCGCCGTAGTAGTGGTTCAGGATCTGGGTGTAGCTCCAGCCGTAGTCGACGGCGTAGCCGTAGGCCCCCCACTGTCCCATCCCGCGGCCGTGGCCGTTGCCGTGCCCGGTGAAGTCGACGGTGCCGCTGGCCCAGGCGTGCGCCGGGGCGGCGGCGCCGACCATGCCGACCAGCGAGGCGGCGGTCACCGCCCCGGTGACGAGCACCGCCTTCAGGCGCGCCACCTTCGAGGACACTGCCTTCGAGCGGACCGCCTTCGAACGCATGGGCACCGCCTTCGAACGCGCAGGACGAGGGGTACGGGCGGATCGCATAAGCAGGCCTTAGCTGTGGATCGGACGTCGGGCTGCGGACTCGCCGGGCTCAGGCGCCGGCAGCGGGCGCCAGTCCAACATCACGACCGGCCCCGTGGCAACCTATTCGACCTGTGAAACCTTCAACTGAGCGTCACCGGCCCGGGTGAGGCACCCCACCCTCAGTAGCCGGTGGCGGTGTCTCGATAGGGGCGGTGTCAGTAGTTGGTGCCGTACCCGATCGAGTCCGAGCCGTCGCCGTTCCAGTCACCGACGACCGGCACCGAGCCGGGCACGCCGAAGTCCGAACGCTCCTGCTCCCCGCCGCCCGGCGTGGTCATCAGGTAGAGGTCGGTGCCCTCCCAGAAGCCGTAGCAGTCGCGGCCGCCGGTGCCCCAGTTGCCGGCGATCGGAGTGCCGCCCGGGCTGCCCACCCAGTACTTGCCCCGGGCAGCGCCGGGTGCGAGCGAGTTCACCAGGTAGAAGTAGTGGGTGGACTGGCTCCACACGCCGAGCGTGTCCTTGCCGTCGCCGTCCCAGTCCCCAGCCACCGGCTGCATGCCGGCGCCGCCGAACTGGACCTGGACCAGCGGGGTGCGCGCGGTGCGGGTGACGCTGTTGATCAGGTAGAAGCGCGACGTCCGTGGGTCGTACACGCCGACGGTGTCGACGTGGTCGCCGTTCCAATCACCGCAGACCGGGATGTCGCCGGTGGTGCCGAGCGTGACCTGGTAGTACGGCGCGGTCGAGCTGACCGAGTTGCGGATGTAGAAGGTGCCGGTGCTCGCCCGGTACACGCCGACGGTGTCGGTGCCGTCGCCGTCGAAGTCGCAGGCGACCGGCTGGTCACCGGGCCGGCCGAACGTCTCCCCCAGGTCGACGGTCGGCTGGTAGAGCTCGTTGCTCAGGTGTACCGATGGCGGCACCGTGCTGACTGCGAACCAGTTGGATTTCAGTGCCAGCACGTCGCGGAACCGGGCACCGCTCACCGTCAGGCTGCCGTGGTCACCCACCAGGGTGATCGACACGACCCGGCCCCCGTCATCGCCGATGCCGGTGCGGGTGAACGTGATCCGCTGCAGGGTGCCGTAGCTGCCCCCGAGGGCCCGGCTCACGCCGTCGACCGGCACGGCTTCTTGCCAGTCGTGCGACGGCGACACCACGTCCCCGAGGTCCTGCACCACCGGGAACCCGCCGCCGGCCGTCCAGCCGCCGGAGGAGCGCGACACCACCGCGCGGACCACGGCACCGCGACTGTCGACTACCAGTCGGGAGCTGGTGTCGTGCACGGCAATGACCACATGGGGCTCGTCAGAGGGAAAACCAGCGGTGCCGGCGCCGGCATAGGGGGCGAAGCTGCCGTTGCCGGTCACGAGGTTCTGGTCCGCGGTCACGTTCGCCCACTGGTAGACCCGCGACTTGGCGACCAGCGACCTCAGGGCAATCGCCAGCGCCTGCAGCCACGCCTGGCTGTTGGTCGCGGTGAACCGCGACCGGTCGTCGAAAGCGAGCTGCCCGGGGATCGCCGACCGCAGGTAGTCGTCCATCGCCAGCCGGTTGACCGCCCGGTACGGCTGGGAGTCCCGGGCGATGCGGCCGGGCACCATCATCAACGAGCCGCGGTAGAATACCCCACTGCCACACAGCTGAAGCAGCTGGTTGAGCGAGGTCGGCGCGCTCACCGTCGAGCTGAAGACGTTGCTGCGCACCGCTCGCGGGGTGCCGTACCGGCCGGCACAGCCTCCGGCCGCGACCTGCACCGCATAGCCGCTGCTGGTCCGGGTCAGCTTGGCCGAGTAGCCGGCCGGCACCGTGACGTTGTCGATCCGGAAGGCGGCTCCGGGCGAGGTCACCCGCAGCCAGCTCACCCCGCTGGGGATCAAGTCGACGGCGACGGGTGCCAGACCTACCGTGCGGACGCTGCCACCGTAGTAGTGGTCGACGATCTCGGTGGCATCCCAGCCGTACCTGGTGGCGTAACCGTAGGCGCCGTCCACACCGAGACCGATACCGCTGCCCTGGCCGTGCCCGGTCAGGGTCAGCTGCTGGCTCGGCCAGGCGGCTGCCGGCGGAGCGGTCGCGGCGACGCCGACCAGGGCGGACGAGATCAGTCCCGCTACGGCGAGTACGGCACGGAGACGACAAGGCATGACGACACCCCGAGGTGGTACGGAGGCGACCGGGCCGTGGGCTGGACACCAGCTCGAGCGGGCGCGCGCCGCGGTTCTCGGCGTACGCGGACGCGCGCGCCGAGCTATTTGAGCATTACGGGCAATGGCTGCGCAACCGGTTCCGCCGCCGACCGACGAAGTGACCTAATCCGGCAGGTACGCCGCCCGGTCCTCGGCGAACGCGGCGGCCAGCGCGGCCCGCCAGTCGAGCATCGCAGGCAACCCGGCCGCGATCCACTCGGCGTCCGACAGCACCGAGTACGCCGGTCGGGGCGCCGGCCGCGGGAACGCGTCGGTGGTGGTCGGCAGCACCCGGGCCGGGTCGGCACCCAGCTCGGCGAAGATCGCCTGGGTGAAGCCGTGCCAGGTGGTGCTGCCGCCGCCCCGGCAGTGGTAGATGCCGGCGGGCAGGTCGGCCCGGCCGAGGTCCACCAGCCGGCCGGCCAGGTCGGCCGACCAGGTCGGCGAGCCGGTCTGGTCGGCCACCACCGACACCGTGTCGTGGCCCGCTTCGAGCCGGCACATGGTCTTGACGAAGTTCGCGCCCGCCGCGCCGTAGACCCAGCTGGTGCGCACCACGTAGCCGTGCTCCGGCGCCAGCTCGCGCACCGCCTGCTCGCCGGCCAGCTTGGTGCGCCCGTAGGCGGACTTCGGGCACGTCGGGGCGTCCACCGGGTACGGCTCGGACCCGGTGCCGTCGAAGACGTAGTCGGTCGAGACGTGCACCAGCCGGGCACCGGTCCGCGCCACCTCGGCGGCCAGCAGCGCCGGGCCGGTCGCGTTCACCGCGTAGGCCCGGTCCTCGTCGGTCTCGGCCGCGTCGACCGCGGTGTAGGCGGCCGCGTTGACGATCACGTCCGGCTCGAAACCGGCCACCGTCGCGGCGATCGCGGCCCGGTCGGTGATGTCGAGGTCGGCCGAGGCGCAGGCGAGCACCTCGGCGTCGTCAAGTGCTCGGAGCACCCGCTGCAGGTCGGTACCGACCTGCCCCTTGGCTCCGGTGATCAGCCAGCGCATGCGTTCACCGTCCCGCTCTTCGCGCACGCGCTCATCGCCCGCTCGCTGCGCTCCTCACTCGCTGCGCTCGCTGCGATGCTCACTCGCTCAGACCTTCTCGATGTGGGCGACCTCGGCCCGCTGCTTCAGCGGCTCCCACCAGTCGCGGTTCTCCTCGTACCACCGGACGGTGAGGTCCAGTCCCTGCTCGAAGCTGACCTGCGGCGCATAGCCGAGCTCGGCGATCTTGGAGTAGTCGACCGAGTAGCGCAGGTCGTGCCCGCCACCGCGCGGATCGGTGATCTGCTGCACGTACGACCAGTCCCGCCCGGTCGCGGCCAGCAGCTGCTCGGTCAGCTCCCGGTTCGACAGCTCCCGGCCGCCGCCGATGTTGTAGAACTCGGCCGGCTTGCCGTGCTCGACCACCAGCTGGATGCCGCGGCAGTGGTCGGCCACGAAGAGCCAGTCGCGGACGTTCGCGCCCTCGCCGTAGAGCGGCACCTTGCGCCCGTCCAGCAGGTTGGTGACGAAGAGCGGGATGACCTTCTCCGGGAAGTGGTACGGCCCGTAGTTGTTCGAGCAGCGGGTGATCGAGAGGTTCAACCCGTAGCTCTTGGCGTAGGCGCGGGCGATCAGGTCCGAGCCGGCCTTGGCCGCCGAGTACGGCGAGTTCGGCTCCAGGATGTGGTCCTCGGTCCACGAGCCGTCGTCGATCGAGCCGTACACCTCGTCGGTGGAGATGTGCACGACCCGCTCGACCTTGTGCCGCAGCGCCGCGTCGAAGACCTGCTGGGCGCCGTAGACGTTGGTCTGGATGAAGTCCGCGGCACCGGTGATGGAGCGGTCGACGTGCGACTCGGCGGCGAAGTTGACCACGACGTCGTGACCGGGCAGGGCCTCGTCCAGGTCGCGCGGGTTGCAGATGTCGCCCTGGAAGAACCGGTACCGGGGACTGTCCGCGACCGGGGCCAGGTTCTCCAGGTTGCCGGCGTAGGTCAGCTTGTCGAAGACGGTCACCTCGGCGCCGGCGAAAGCCGGATAGGCGTCGGAGAGCAGCTCGCGGACGTACTGGGAGCCGATGAAACCGGCGCCGCCGGTGACGAAGACACGCATGGCGAGCAGTTTTCCACATCTGCCGGACGGCCGGTCGCAGCCGCAGCGGCGGCCAACCCCGCGCAATCCGGACGCCGATAGACTGCGACACCGTGCCCGCCGCCACCCCCGAGTCCCTGTTCGACGCCCGGCTGCGACGCGATCCCGGGGCCCCGGTGGTGACGTTCTACGACGACGCCACCGGCGAGCGTGCCGAGCTGTCGGCGAAGTCGCTGGGCAACTGGGTCGCCAAGACCTACGCGCTGCTCGCCGACTCGCTCGGGCTGGGTCCCGGCGACACCGCGCTGGTCCGGCTGCCGGTGCACTGGTTGGCGGTGCCGGTGCTCTTCGGCTGCTGGTACGCCGGGCTGGAGGTCGTCGCGACCGGGCCGGCCACGGTGGCCTTCGCCGACGCCGGTTCGCTGCCGGACCTCGGCGCCCGGCCCGCGGACGAGGTGTTCGCGGTGTCGATGCTCTCGATGGCCAGACCGGACACCCCGCCGGACGGGACCGAGGACTACACCAGCGCGGTCCGTCCGATGCCGGACGCCTGGGCCGGCGTGCAGCCGCGCGGCACCGCCGCCGACCCGGCGCTGGCCGGCCGGTCCCGGGCCGAACTGGTCACCCTGGCCGAGCGCCGCGCCGCCGAGCTGGGGCTGGAACGCGGCGGCCGGCTGCTGTGGAGCGACCCGTGGACCGGCCCGGAGGATCTGGTGCCGGCGGTGCTGGCGCCGCTGGCGGTCGGCGGCTCCACCGTGCTGGTGCGCAACCCCGACCCGGCCGCGCTGGACCGGCGGGCCGCTGCGGAACGCGTCACGACCCGGCACTGACCTCGGCCCGACATCACTAGAGTTCTCAGCGATTGACCACAACAGCGGCGAAAGGAACCGGCTCGGTGGACAAGGTGAGGGCATCGGCAGCCGAGGCGGTCGCCGACATCGGGGACGGCGCGTCCCTGGCAGTGGGCGGCTTCGGGCTGTGCGGCATCCCGCACGTGCTCATCCAGGCGCTGCACGATCTCGGCAGCACCGACCTCGAGACGGTCTCCAACAACTGCGGCGTGGACGACGCCGGGCTCGGGCTGCTGCTGGTCGCCGGCCGGATCCGGCGCACCGTCGGCTCCTACGTCGGGGAGAACCGGGAGTTCGCCCGGCAGTACCTGGCCGGTGAGCTGGAGCTGGAGCTGACCCCGCAGGGCACCCTGGCCGAGCGGCTGCGGGCCGGCGGTTCGGGCATTCCCGCCTTCTACACCCCGGCCGGCGTCGGCACCATGGTCGCCGACGGCGGGCTGCCCTGGCGCTACCACCCGGACGGCACCGTCGCGGTGGCCTCGCCGCCGAAGGAGACCCGGATCTTCGGCGGCCAGCGGTACGTGCTGGAGGAGGGCATCGTCACCGACTTCGCGCTGGTCCGGGCGGCCCGGGGCGACCGGCACGGCAACCTCAGCTACGACGCCTCGGCCCGCAACTTCAACCCGCTGTGCGCGATGGCCGGCCGGATCACGATCGCCGAGGTCGAGGAGCTGGTCGAGGTCGGCGAGCTCAACCCCGAGGAGGTGCACACGCCGGGCGTCTTCGTCCAGCGGGTGGTGCCCGTCGGCGAGGCGGGCAAGCTGATCGAGAAGCGCACCGTTCGGCTGGAGGGCTGATCTCAGATGGCATGGACGCGCAACGAACTGGCCGCCCGGGTGGCCCGGGAGCTCTCCGACGGCGAGTACGTCAACCTCGGCATCGGGATGCCGACGCTGGTGCCGAACTACGTCGACCCCGAGATCACCGTGGTGCTGCAGAGCGAGAACGGCATCCTCGGCGTCGGGCCCTACCCCCGTGACGAGGACGTCGACGGCGACCTGATCAACGCCGGCAAGGAGACGGTCACGGTGCTGCCGGGGGCGTCGTTCTTCGACTCGGCCACCTCGTTCGGGATGATCCGCGGCGGGCATATCGACGTCGCGGTGCTGGGCGCGATGGAGGTCGCCGAGAACGGCGACCTGGCCAACTGGGCCATCCCCGGCAAAATGATCAAGGGCATGGGCGGCGCGATGGACCTCGTGCACGGTGCGAAGAAGGTCATCGTGATGATGGACCACACCGCCAAGGACGGCGCCCCGAAGATCGTCACCCGGTGCACGCTGCCGCTGACCGGGCAGGCCTGCGTGCAGCGGATCATCACCGACCTGGCGGTGATCGACGTGACCGGCACCGGCCTGGTGCTGCGCGAGCTGGCGCCCGGCGTCACCGTGGAGGACGTGGTGAAGGCGACCGAGCCGGAGCTGACCGTCGAGCTGGACGCGGGCTGAGCATGCTCGACCCCGCAGACCTGTTCACGTACGCCGAGCCGCTGCCGGCGCTGGAGCAGCCGGTGCTGCTGCAGGCGCTGGACGGTTTCGTCGACGCCGGCAACGCGACCCGGCTCACCCGCGCGCACCTGCACTCGGCGCTGGTGACCGAACGGGTCGCCACCTTCGACGTGGACCAGCTCTACGACTACCGCGGCCGGCGCCCGGAGATGATCTTCGCCAGCGACCACTGGGAGTCCTACCGCGCGCCCGAGCTGGTGGTCGACGCGGTGACCGACGCCGCCGGCAACCGGTTCCTGCTGCTCTCCGGCCCCGAGCCGGACTTCCAGTGGGAGCGGTTCATCGCCGCGATCACCCAGATCGTGCGGCGGCTCGGCGTGCGGCTGGTGATCGGGCTGACCGCCATCCCGATGGGGGTGCCGCACACCCGCCCGGCCACCGTGATCGCGCACGGCACGCCGCAGTCGCTGGTCGAGGGCTACACCAACTGGCTGGGCACCGTCCAGGTACCCGGCGCGGCCGGCCACCTGTTGGAGTATCGCCTTGGCACGCAAGGCATTCCGGCGATGGGCTTCACGGTGAACGTGCCGCACTACCTCGCCCACCTCGACTACCCGGCGGCCTCGGCCAAGCTGCTGTCCTGCGTCTCGGGGATGACCGAGCTCGACCTGCCCACCGAGGCCCTCGACGGTGCCGCCCAGGCCATGGTCGCCGACGTCGACTCGCAGGTCGCCGCGTCGGAGCAGATCGCCTCGGTGGTGCGCACCCTGGAGGCGCAGTACGACGAGATCGTGGCCGGCCGGTCGCAGAGCCTGATCGCCGAGGGCGGCCGGCTGCCCACCGCCGACGAGCTGGGCGCGGAGTTCGAGAGGTTCCTTTCCCAGCAGGACGATTCCGACCCCGGCGAGGACGGTCCCGCCTGACGGTGACAGGTCCGCGGCAGGTACCCCGCGCCCGGCCGGGCCGCTGCCGGGCCGGGCGGGCACGCCTGTCTTCGCGATCACGCATGCCCGTCTGATACGTTATTGGTCCGGTTTGGGCCGCTAGTCCACCGGTCACCTTGCCGGTCGCGGTCAGCCGAATACCAGTCACCGTTTCAGCACCACCCGAGGCAAGGAGACGCGACACATGACCGGTCAGGGCGGGTTCCGTAACTTCACCGGCTCGCTGGTGTCGGGGGTGACTCCCTTCCAGCAGAACGGGGACATCGACTTCGGCGCCCTCGACGCCCTCATCGAGCGGCAGCTCACCCGGGGCACTTCCGGCATCTACCTGGCCGGCCTGACCGGCGAGGCGACCACCCTCACCGAGACCGAGTACTTCCAGCTGGTCAAGCACGTGCTGGACAACAAGGGCCCGGTGCCGTACCTGATCGGCTGCAGCGGCGGCAGCGAGCGGGACGTCATGCAGCGGGTCACCTTCGCCGGCGACCACGGCGCCGAGGCGGTGCTGCTGACCGTCCCGCACAACATGGGCCCGAGCACCAGCCAGGCCACCGAGTTCGTGCTGCGGGTGGCCGACGCCAGCCCGGTGCCGATCGTGCTGTTCAACAACCCGTCGCGGCTGCTCACCGACTTCGACACCGAGTCGCTGATCCGGATCGCCCACCACGACAACGTGATCATGCACAAGGAGGGCTCGTCGCTGACCGGCCGCATTCCCGAGCTGCTGCCGCACATCCACGACAAGATCAACTTCATGGGCGACGACTGCGCCGACCAGGACATCATCACGCCGAGCCTGGCGATGGGCGCCCGCGGCGTCGTCAACGTGATCGGCAACATCGCTCCGCGCGCCACCGCGCTGCTGTCCCGGCCGTGGGATGAGAACTTCGACCCGCTGGAGTACCGCGAGCTGCTGGCGCTGGTGTGGCCGCTGGCCCGGTTCTGCTACAGCGGCCGGCTGCCGATCGCGGTCAAGGCGCTGATGAACGAGATCGGCCTGCCTGCCGGTTACATGCGCCGCCCGCTGACCGAGCTGCCGAGCGAGCAGGTCAAGCCCGGCCTGGAGGCCTACCACCGCATCGTGGAGAGGTTCGGCGAGGACTGCTGACGGTGCCGAGCCTGCTCTTCCTCGACAGCAACCCGGCGGGCGTCCGGGCCTTCGAGACCGCGCGGCGGCTGGGCTGCCACTCGACGGTGGTGCTGCCGGGACCGGACGCGCTGCTGCGGACGGTCGGCTGGTCGGCCGAGGAGCTGCGCCGGCTGCCGGACGGCCCGGACGAGGTGGTCGAGGCGCCGGGGCTGGACGAGGGCCTGTACGAGTTCGCCGCGAAGCTGCACGCAACGGCGCCCTTCGACGCCGTGCTGACCACGGCCGATCCGGCGGCGGAGTTCGCCAACGAGATCGCGCTGCGGTTCGGGCTGCCCGCCAACGACCGGGACGCCATGCACACCGCGTGCTTCAAGCACCTGTGCCGGGCCCGGCTCGACGAGGCCGGGCTGCCGAACGCGCGGACGTCCGTCGTCCCGTCTCGTCCTGCCGTGCCGGAGGTCGCGCAGGCAATCGGCTTTCCCTGCATAGTGAAACCGGCCCGGGCGTTCGGCAAGGAGGGCGTGGCGATCCTCGCCGGGCCGTCCGACGCGGCGGCCTACGGCCAGGCTGACGACGGTCCGGGCGGGCCGTGGCTGGTCGAGGAGTACCTGGCCGGCGAGCTGTACTCGGCCGAGGTGCTGTGCCTCGGCGGCCAGGCCCACCTGCTGGGTGTGACGCATCGGCAGCGGGACGCACACAACCCGCTGCTGGAGGCGGCGGCGGTCTTCCCCGCCGAGCTCGGCGCCGACCAGCACGCCGCGGTGCGCCGCTTCGTCGACGAGCTGTTCGGCGCCCTCGGCCTGACCGTCGGGGTGTTCCACGTCGAGTACATCCACACCGCACGCGGCCCGATCCTGGTCGAGGTCAACGCGCGCATGATGGGCGGTTCGGCGCCGCTGTCGTTCCGCCGGGTGACCGGGGTCGACCCGTACGAGCTGCTCATCGGCGCACACCTCTCCCCCTTGTCGGTGCGCCTGCCCACGGAACTCACCGGCGGGTCGGCGGCCTTCGTCCTCGGTGCCCGGCAGCCGGGCGTCGCACCGTCGAACGCCGAGGCCGAGCTGGCGCAGCTGGCCGGCCGGTTCGACTTCCTGCACCAGAAGCACAGCATTCGCGACGGTGAACCGGTCCGGGGCATGGTCACCAACCTGACCGCGGTGGGCGGCTACTGCAACTACGCCGAGTCCTCGGCGGCGGCCGTCGCGGCCTATCTCGACTTCACCGCCGGCGCCGAACGGATCCTCGGGCTGCCGCTCGTGAAGCCGACCCCGTGAGCGCCGCCGTCGCCGGGCGACTCCGGTGAACCAGCCCCTCGCAGCGCCCGTTCGGTCCCGCCGGGCGGGGCTGCTCGGCTACCGGTGGTTCGTGCTGTCGTGGCTGGCGATGGCGGTCAGCTCGGTGGGCAGCACGCTGCTACTCGCTTCGCTGTCGGCGTTCTTTGTTGTGAAACAAGGCGATTTCCTGGCCAGCGCGCTGGTGTTCGCGGTGCCGTGGCTGTTCCCGACGGTGGCCTCGCGCTGGCTGGCCCGGCTGTCGGCCGGCTGGCCGGCCGTCCGACGGGTGCCGCTGGTCGAGCTGTCGGCCGGGACGATGAGCGTGCTGACGGCGGTGTCGGCGTCGCACGGGGCTGCCTTCGTGGCGCTGGGCCTGCTGGCGGTGCGCGGGCTGCCCGACACCCTGACGAAGATGTCCCGGATCACCATCGTGGCGACGTTCCCGCTCGACGACGCGCTGCGCCGGTCGGCGATCTACCTCTTCAACACCTCCTACTTCCTCGGCTCGGCGCTGGGCGGCGTGGTGGGCATCGCGCTGTACGGCCGGGTCACCGTGCTGCAGTTGGGCCTGCTCGACCTCGCGACGTTCGCGGTGTCGGCGACGCTGTACTGGCTGGTGGCCCGGGCGGCCGGCTCCCGGCGGCCGGCGGCCGGGGCGCCGGCGGAGCGGGTCTCGGTGGACTGGCCGCACGTGGTCGGCCTGATCCGCACCAGCTCGGCACAGGCGGCGGCCGTCTTCCTGGTGCTGGCCACCGGCCTGCTGCAGGCGCTGATGTTCGCTTCCAAGGCGGCGATTCCCGGCGTGGTGTGGCACCAGCCGCGGTTCATCCTGCTGGCCCAGGTGATCGCCAGCGCCGGGGTGTTCGTCGGCGCGCTGGTGGCGTTGCCGATCAGGCGGCTCTTCCGCAGCTCGAACCCGCCGGCGGTCTGGGGGGCGCTGCTGTCGAGCGCGCTGCTCGCGGTGGCGGTGCTCGTGCGGCCGGGCTGGGAGCTGACCTTCCTGGCGTCGGTGGTGTGCTTCGAGGTGTGCTTCGCGGTGGCCCAGGCGCGGCTGGTCGAGGCGGTGCCCGGCGAGCACGCCAGCGTGGTGGTGAGCCGGATCAACGCGATCGGCATCTGCCTCATGCTGCTGGTCACGGTCGGTGGCGGTGTCGCCGGGGCGCACGGCGGCTTTCGCGTTTTTGCCTGTGCTGTCGGGGCGTTCGTCGTCGCGGCGGCAGCCGTGGTGGCGCTGCGCTGGCCCGAGCGGGTGCCGCCCGAGCCGGCCTGACCCGGCCCCTTCGCCACGCCCGCTGCCGGCCCGGGGCCCGGAGGTTCATCTGGACTCGATGAACAACACGCCGATCGCCACCCTCACCGGCCCGGTCTTCAGCACCCAGTACGCCTTCGTCATTCACCTCAACCTGACGCCGTTCCCCTCGATCACCGGCTATCACACGGTGTGCCTGCGCTTCGTCAGCGGCACCGACCATTTCGTCGACGTCGACTACTTCCAGCTCGCAAACCTGAGCTGACGTCGGCGTCTGCCAGCCAGCACCAGCGGCGGCCCGGATCTCACGGTCCGGGCCGCCGCTCGCTTTCCGCTCCGGCACCACTTCCCAACCGACCTGTCCGACCTCACTGCCCGGTGAGGTCGGACAGGCACGTTCATGAGGTCGACCAGCCAGGACGGCACGTGCATCGAGCGGCGCCGGCGCTCGCCGCACCCGAGCGAGATCGGCCACCGCGAGCGGTGAGAATTTTGTTATCTTCACGCCAAGGCGCATGATGGCCCGGTTTCCTGCTTCCGACGATGAAGGAGCCTTTTGTGCGCCTGATCACAAAGATCACGACCGGGCTGATCGCAGCCACCGCACTCGTCAGCGTCAGCCTCAGCCCAGCCGAGGCGAACACCAGCTTCTACGGCAACGGCACGATCGAGGCCGAGACCTACACCAACCAGCACGGCACCGGTATCGGCACCAACCCGGGCGCGCTCGCCTCCCGCTACGTCGGCTGGATCAACAACGGCGACTGGCTGGAGTACGACAACGTCAACTTCGCCAGCCCGGTCAGCAAGATCTCGATCCAGTACGCCTCGCCGGTCGCGCAGAACCCCGCCGGCTACATCGACGTGCACGTCGACAGCATCACCGCTTCCCCGGTCGCGCACATCATCGTCAACCACACCGGCAGCAACTGGATGTCGTACCTGTACTTCCAGAACATCCCGCTGAACCAGTCCATCAGCGGCTACCACAACATCTACCTGACCTTCGGCAGCACGGTGACCAGCGCCGACTTCATCAACGTCGACCTGTTCGCCTTCGGCAGCTGAGCTGCCGCAGCGAAAGCTGATTTCTCCGAAATTGGGGTGGGCCGTCGTTCGCGACGGCTCACCCCGCCGCGGCCTGACTCCCGTTCGGCAAGAGCAGCCAGGGCATTGACCGTGCAGCCGGTTCGGCCGCCGTAAGGTGAGTCAGACCATGGCCTCGCACCCGGTCTTCACCCCGCCGCCGAACTGGCCGACGCCGCCCGCGGGCTGGCAGCCGCCACCGGGCTGGCAACCGGACCCGTCCTGGCCACCGCCTCCACCGGGCTGGAACTTCTGGCAGCGCCCGCCCCGCAGCTGGGCGCTGGACCGGGCCGTCGCCGATCAGCCCGACGAAGGCTGGTCGATCTGGCTCGGCATCGTCCCGGTGCTGGCCCTGGTCACCGTCCTCGGCAGCGAGGCGGCCGTCGGCGCGCTCACCGACTGGCACCCGCACGGGCTCACGCGCTACCTCGCCTTCGCCGTCCTCTCGCCGCTACACTACGTCGCAGCCATCGCTGCCATGGCGATCCTGGGCCGCCAGGCGACCAGGCGCAGCGGCTGGCGCGGCGTGTTCGGCTGGGGTCCGTGGCGGCTGATCGACCTGCCGCTCGGCCTGGCCGGTGCGGTGGTCGAGTTCATCGGCCGGATCGTCATCGCCGTCGTCCTGGTCGTCGCCGTCCCGGCGCTGCGCGGGCACACCGCGAGCAACATCGACCTGCACGGGCGCCCCGTCCCCGAAATCGTCCTGCTGCTGATCCTCGCGGTCTGCGTCGCGCCGCCGGCGGAGGAGCTGATCTTCCGGGGTGCGCTGCTGCGCTCGCTGATGAAGCGCACCGGACGGTTCTGGCCGGCGGCGCTGATCTCCTCCGCGGTCTTCGCCGGGCTGCACCTCTACGAGGTGCACGGCCTGGCCGCGATGGTGCTGCTGTTCGCCAGCATCGCCGTCTTCGGCCTCGGGCAGTGCCTGCTGGTCCGCTGGACCGGCCGGCTCGGCACCTCGATCACCGCGCACGCCGTCAGCAACGCCGCCGCCGCGCTGGTCACCCTGGCCGCCCACCACTGAAGCATCCCGGGAGTATCGAACCGTCCCGAACCACCGACCGAGCCGCGACCGCGCGCCGGAGTACGACACGCGCTGGCAGCAGCGCCGCGCTTGCGGCACTATCCCAAGGCATGAGCCCCGAAGGCATGAGCCCCGAAGGCATTGGCGTCACCTACCGGGAGCAGTACCGGCGAAGCCTGGCCGACCCGGACGGCTTCTGGGCCGAGGCGGCCAAGGCCATCCACTGGATCCGGCAGCCGCGCACCATCCTGGATCGCAGCAACCCGCCGTTCTACCGCTGGTTCACCGGCGCCACCCTCAACACCTGCTTCAACGCCCTCGACCGGCACGTCGCCCGCGGCCACGCCGACCGCACCGCGCTGATCTACGACTCCCCCGTCACCGGGAGCCAGGCCGAATACAGCTACGCCCAGCTGACCGAGCTGACCGCCAAGTTCGCCGGCGTGCTACGCGCGCTCGGGGTGGGCAAGGGCGACCGGGTGCTGATCTACCTGCCGATGATCCCCGAGGCGGTGATCGCGATGCTCGGCTGCGCCCGGCTCGGCGCCGTCCACTCGGTGGTCTTCGGCGGTTTCGCCGCGCACGAGCTGGCGGCCCGCATCTCCGACGCCCAGCCCAAGGTGATCGTCTCGGCGTCCTGCGGCATCGAACCGACCCGGGTAGTCGAGTACAAGCCCCTGCTGGACAAGGCGATCGAGCAGGCCAGCCACCAGCCCGACCACTGCGTGATCGTGCAGCGCCCGCAGGCCGAGGCGGCCATGACCGACCGCGACCTCGACTGGACGCACCTGATGCGCTCGCAGCTGGTCCAGCCCGCCGAATGCGTCGAGGTCGAGGCGACCGACCCGCTCTACATCCTCTACACCTCCGGAACCACCGGTAAACCCAAGGGAATCGTGCGCGACCACGGTGGCCACGCCGTCGCGCTGCGCTGGTCGATGGACAACGTCTTCGACGTCCGGCCGGGTGAGGTGATGTTCACCGCCAGCGACGTGGGCTGGGTGGTCGGCCACTCCTACATCGTCTACGCGCCGCTGCTGGCCGGCGCCACCACGGTGCTCTACGAGGGCAAGCCGGTCGGCACGCCGGACGCCGGCGCGTTCTGGCGGGTGGTCGCCGAACACAAGGTCAGCACCATGTTCACCGCGCCGACGGCCATCCGCGCGATCAAGCGCGAGGATCCGGACGGCGAACTGATCCGGCGCTACGACCTGAGCTCGCTGCGCACCCTGTTCCTGGCCGGCGAGCGGCTCGACCCGGCGACCGGTGACTGGGCCGCCGAGCAGCTCGGCGTGCCGGTGATCGACAACTGGTGGCAGACCGAGACCGGCTGGCCGATCGCGGCGAACCTGCGGGGCCTGGCGCCGATGCCGATCAAGCCCGGCTCGCCGACCGTCCCGGTGCCAGGCTTCGACGTGCAGGTGCTCGATCCGGCCGGTGCCCCGGCCGCGCCCGGTGAGGAGGGCGCGATCTGCCTGCGGCTGCCGCTGCCGCCCGGCACGCTGCCGAGTGTCTGGGGCAGCGACGGGCGCTACGTCGAGTCGTACCTGTCGGTCTTCGACGGCTACTACCTCACCGGCGACGGCGGTTACCTCGACGCCGACGGCTACCTCTTCGTGCTGGGTCGCACCGACGACGTGATGAACGTGGCCGGCCACCGGCTCTCCTCCGGCCAGCTGGAGGCGGTGCTCGCCGCCCATCCGGCCGTCGCGGAGTGCGCGGTGATCGGCGCGGCCGACCCGCTCAAGGGGCAGGTCCCGCGCGCCCTGGTGGTCACCAAGGCCTCGTTCGCCGGCGACGCCGAGCAGTTGCGGGCCGAGCTGGCCGCCACCGTCCGGAGCGAGGTCGGCGCCATCGCCTCCCTGTCCCGGGTCGACATCGTCCCCGCGCTGCCCAAGACCCGCTCCGGCAAGATCCTGCGCAAGACGATGCGCCAGCTCGCCGACGGGGAGGACGCACCGGTCCCCTCCACCATCGAGGACCGGGCGGTGCTCGACCAGTTGCGCGGGCTGCTGGGCGGCTGAGCCGCCCGCCACCGGCCGGTAGGTTGTAAGGCCCCGGCTAGGAGGTGGCGCGTGCAGCAACTGGCCCTGGTCGCCGCGATCGTCTTCGGCACCGCGGTGCTGATCCCGGTGTCCGGCCGTATCAACCTGCCCTGGCCGGTGCTGGTGACCCTGTTCGGCATCGTGCTGGCCGCGATCCCGCAGGTGCCGCAGATCAACGTCAACCCGGAGCTGATCCTGCCGCTGGTGCTGCCCCCGCTGCTCTATGCGGCGGCCCGCAAGACGTCCTGGCGGCTCTGGGCCTCACACGCCCGGCCGATCCTGCTGCTCGCCGTCGCGCTGGTGCTGGTGACCACCGCGGCGGTGGCGTTCGTGGCCAGCCAGGTGGTGCCGGGCATCACGCTGGGCGGCGCGATCGCCCTCGGCGCGCTCGTCTCGCCGCCCGACCCGGTCGCGGCGACCGCCATCGCGGCCCGGCTGCGACTGCCGCGCCGGCTGGTCTCGATGCTCGAGGGCGAGGGGCTCTTCAACGACGTGGCCGCCCTGGTGCTCTACCAGGTCGCGATCGCCGCGGTGGTGGGCGGCTCGTTCTCCGGGAGCACCGCGGCGGTCCGGCTGCTGCTGGCTGCGGCGCTCGCGCTGGCCATCGGCCTCGCCGCCGGCTGGGTGATCGTCCGCCTGATCGCGCTGCTCGGCTCCGAGGACCCGCGCCCGCAGGTGCTGCTCTCGGTGCTGGCGCCGACCGCCACCTACGTGCTCGCCGAGGAGTCGCACGGCTCGGGAGTGCTCGCGGTGCTGGTCTACACGCTGTACTCGGTGTCGCGGCCGATGCCCGCCTCGGACGCGCAGGGCCGGCTGACCGTCGACACGTTCTGGTCGATGACCGAGACCCTGGTGACCGGCCTGGCGTTCGGGCTGGTCGGCCTGGAGTTCCAGACCGCGGCCGAGTCGATCGGCCTGCGCTGGACCAGCCTGATCGGCGAGGCGCTGGCCGTGGTCGCGGTGGTGGTCGGCGTCCGGCTGCTCTACCTGATGCCCTCGATGCTGCTCTCCCGCCGCTACTACCGCCGGCTGCAGCGCGCCGCCCTGCAGGACGCGCTGCGCGGCCACCAGGAGTCGCGCCGGCTGCAGCGGGCCCGGGACGCCGACGTGCCGATCGACTGGCGCGAGACGGTGGTGGTCTGGTGGGCCGGCATGCGCGGGGTGGCCACCGTCGCGCTGGCCCTGGCGGTGCCGATGACCGTGGACGGCGGCGGCCCGTTCCCCGCGCGCGAACGGATCCTCTTCATCGCCTTCGCGGTGGTGCTGGTGACCCTGGTGCTGCAGGGCATCTCGCTGCCGACGCTGGTGCGGCGGCTCGGCGTGCGGGCCGGCACCCAGGACACCGAGCAGGCCGAGACGGAGTTGATCGAACGGGCCGCCCGGGCCGCGGCCGAGGCCCTGAACGGCCTGCACGACGAGAACTTCAGCGTCGAGGTGTGGGACCGGCTCAACGCCTTCCCGACCGACCTGCTCGCCCGGCTCGGGCCGCACCTGGACGAGGCCACCCAGCACGGCGTCGCCGCGCACCGGGTGGACGGCCGGCAGCAGTTCGTGCACGGCCTGCAGGCGATGCTCGCCGCCGCCCGGACCGAGCTGCTGCAGGCCCGGTCCGAGCGCGGCATCCAGCCGGAGTTGGTCGATCACCTGGTGCGGCGGCTGGATCTGTACAGCCTGCCGCGCTGAGTTCGGCGACTCTGTCGGTGGCATGGTGCAGGCTGGACGCTGACCCAGACGACCCGGCGGAAGGTACGAACGATGGCACGCGGCAAGGCCGGCCTCACCGAGCAGGATCTCGCCGACCTGCGCATCCAGCTCGCCGAGGGCAAACGGCCCCGGGTGCAGCTGTCGGGCCCGCACTTTCCGGTCGAGACGGCGGGCACCGTGGTGCGGATCGGGATGCCTGAGGTCGATGGGCCGGACTACGTCCGGGTCCGGGTCCGGGTGAACAACATGACCGACGAGCTCGCCTTCGCCCCGGCCGAGCTGGGCCTGCGCGGGCGCGGCAAGGCGGCCGGCACCAGGACTGCTGGCGCCAAGGCCGCCGGCGGCAAGGCGGCCGATCGCCCTGCGCCGGCCGGGGCCGCGGCTCGCGTCGGCGCGGCTGCGCCGGGTGACTCGGCGAGTCCGCCGGCGGCCAGCCGGACGGCACCGGCACGCACCACCCGGACGAACTCGCGGAAGCCGGCCGTCGCCACGCCGTCCGTCGCTACGCCCAGCTCCGCCAAGCCGGCTGTGACCAAGCCCAGCCCGACCACCCAGGCCACCGGAGGCGCTGCTGCCCCCGGCCGCCGGCGCAAGGCCACCCCGGCCGCGCCGGTGACCGTCACCATCGCCTCCGCCGGGCCGGCCTGGTCGCTGACGGCGACCCGCGGCGCGAAGAACCTGGTCAGGAACGTCCCGCTGCCACCGGGCGTGGTGACCGCGCTCGCCGAGTTGCTCGATCAACCGGCACTGTCCGGCGCGATCGGTGAGATCAACGACGTGGCCCTCGCCGAGGCGCAGGCCCGGGCCGAGCAGCTGCGCGCCGAGCTCGATCAGCTCGAAGCGGTGCTGGCCACCCATCGAGCACCGCGGGGGCGACCGGCGAGCCGCGGTTAACGGGCCGCCGACTGGATACAACGATCAGTATCGCCGGTCAGCACCGATCGGTCGTCACGAGGAGCCGCGCATGCCCGACGCCCCCGCCACCGGACTGGCCGCACCACCGGCCGTCCCGGGCAGCGCCGCACCAGACGGCGCCCTGCGCAGCGCCGTCAACCGCGCGCTCGCCGCACCCGACACCGACGCGGCCACCGCGCTCGGCTGCGCCGCCTGCCAGGGCGGCGCCGACCAGCCCTCCCTGCACACCGAGGTGCCGCTGGCGACCCAGTTCCTGTCGCGCGAGCTGATCCCGGCCATCGTCGACGCCGACGCCGATCCGGCGCTCGACCCGCGCTGGGCCGAGTCCGGGGCGCGGGATCGCGCCGAGTACGGCTACTGGGCGCCGCGGACGTGCGGCCTGGCGTGCCTGCAGATGGCGCTCGGCCACTACGGCCTGCCGGTGCCACCACTGGTCACCCTGGCCCGGCAGGCGCTGGCCGCCGGCTGCTACGAGCCGCGCCCCGACGGTGGCCTGGACGGCCTGCTCTACCACCCGTTCGTGGACTTCGTGGCGGAGCGGTTCGGCCTGACCGCGCAGGTGGAAACCGAACTCGACCGGCCCCGCCTCACCTCGCTGGTGCGGGACGGCGCGCTGGTGATCGTCTCGGTGCACCCGGCGATCCGACGGCCCGAGCGGGCGGCGCCGGGCCGCGGCGGCCACCTGGTGCTGGTCACCGGCCTCGACGGCGACGGCGTGCACCTGCGCAACCCGTCCGGCCACGACGCGGCGGCCCGAGCCGCCGTGCTCGCCTGGCACGAGTTGGAACCGTTCTTCGCCGGCCGCGGCGTCGCGCTCTGGGCGCCCGCCGCGACCGGCTGACCGGCTGACCGGCTGACCGGGACCAGCGGTACGACGATCAGCCGCCGGTACGACGATCAGCGGTACCAGGCAGCGGTCCCCGCCGGCAGCTCCCGTCCCGGCGCCGCGCCACCGGAGACCGCGGCGTTCGACAGCAGCTGGCTCCCCCACGCCTCCGGCACCTCGAACGGCGCCCCGTCGAAGACGGTGACGCAGGCCAGCGTGCCGCGGCGGAATGCCAGCACGTCGTCGCGTCCGGTCTCCAGCCAGTCCACCCCGCTGGCCTGGTCGATCGAGCGGCGGGCCGCCAGCGCCGCCCGGTACAGCCCGAGCACCGAGGCCGGGCCGTCCTGCTGCCGGTCCACCGCGAAGTCGGCGAACCAGGCCGGCTGCGGCAGCCACGGCGTGCCGGTGGAGAAGCCGAACGCCGGTGCCGATGCCACCCACGGCAGCGGCACCCGGCAGCCGTCCCGGCCGTGCTCGGTGTGCTGCGAGCGTTCCCAGATCGGATCCTGGCGGGCGTCGTCCGGCAGGTCCTGCACCTCGGGCAGGCCCAACTCCTCGCCCTGGTAGAGGTAGACCGAGCCGGGCAGGGCCAGCGTCAGCAGCAGCGCCGCCGTCGCCCGGGCCACCCCGAGCGGCACGTCCACCCGGCCGCGGGCCCGGGTGCGCAGCGCGTTGGCGTCCGGGCTGGCCATCGGCTCGGCCGCCACCAGCCCGTACCGCGACACCGACCGGTGCACGTCGTGGCTGTTGAGCGTCCAGGTCGGCACGCCCTCGGCATCCTTCAGCCCGGCGAGCGTCTCGGCGATCGAGAGCCGGAACGCGCCCGCCTCGAACGGCTGCTGCAGCAGGTCGAAGTAGAACACCTGCTTCAGCTCGCCCGGGCGGATGTAGTCGGCGGCGTCGGCCGGTGACAGCCACACCTCGCCGAGCAGCGTCAGCTCCCGGTCGTAGCCGTCGGCGAGCTGCCGCCACCGGGTGAAGATCTCGTGCACCCCCGGTTGGTTCCACATGTGCGGGTTGTCGCCGTCCGGGTCGGCGAGGTCGGGCATCCCCTCGGCCTTCACCATCGCGTACGCGACGTCGATCCGGAAGCCGTCGATGCCCCGGTCGAACCAGGTGGTGAGCACCTGCTCGAACATCGCGGCGACCTCGGGATTGGCCCAGTTGAAGTCGGGCTGCGACGAGTCGAAGCTGTGCAGGTACCACTGGCCCGGTCGCCCGTCAGAGTCCGGCAGCCGGGTCCAGGCCGGGCCGCCGAACGTGGACCGCCAGTTGTTCGGCGGCTCGGACCCGTCCACCCCGCGGCCTTCGGCGAAGTGGAACCGGGCCCGCTCGGGCGAGCCCGGTTCCGCCTGCTTCGCGGCGACGAACCACTCGTGCTGATCGGAGCAGTGGTTCGGCACCAGATCCATCAGCACCTTCAGCCCCCGCTCGTGTGCCGCCGCCAGCAGCCGGTCGAACGCGGCGAGGCCGCCGTACCGGCTGTCGATACTGACGTAGTCGGCCACGTCGTACCCACCGTCGCGGTTGGGCGAGGGGTAGCACGGGTTGAGCCACAGGCCGTCCACGCCGAGCGAGGCGATGTGGTCGAGCCGCTCGGTGATGCCGTCCAGGTCCCCGATGCCGTCGCCGTCGGTATCGGCGAACGACTTCAGGTAGAGCTGGTAGACGACACTGGAGCGCCACCAGGCGGCAGCGGGCGGCGTAGGCGAAGCGGAAGGTGCGACTGTCATTACGGTCCTAGTGTGATGTTGTCCAGGTTGATCGCGCCGGTCTGGCCGCTCCCGCGCCAGACCACCACGGAGTGCAGGCCGGCGGTCAGCGTGACCGGGACGCTGGTGGTGGTCCAGCTGTCCCAGGTGCCCTGTGCCGGGAAGGTCGGCATCGCCACCTGAACCCCGTCCACCGCGACGATCCGGGTGGCGTCCGAGCCGCCGTTGCCCCAGCGCAGGGTCAGGTGGTAGTTGCCGGCGGTCGCCGCGTTCACCGTGAAGGAGACGCCCGAGTTGGTGGTGGCGAAGTTGTCCACGAAGCCGGTGCCGGTGTAGCCCGGGTGGTTGGTGTTCGTGGTGACCCCGGTCTTGACCGCGGTCTCCGCCTCGTACTGGTTGCCGGACGGCGTGCTGAACGTCCGGTCGATGTAGACCAGGTCCCAGTTCACCAGCGACGGGACGGTGAAGCTGATGTAGCGGCCGGTCGAGTCGGTGCCGGTCGTGTACGACAGCGACGTGCTCGCGCCGTGCGCCGAGTCCGGCGAGGCGACGTGCACCGCGGTCGGGTTCTCGTCCGGGCCGAGGTAGTACTTCACCGGCAGGTTCGACTGGGTGGGCGGGGTGGCCTTGCCGGCGTGCCGCCACTGGTTGTCGTTGCCGAGCAGGTTGATCAGGTGCAGCACGTCGTCGGTGCCGGTCTTCTTGATGTTGGTCCAGATCGTGCCGCCCGAACCGTCGCCCGAGGTGGCCTGGCCGCTGATCTGCACGAACTGGGTGCCGGAGTCCACCGAGTGCACGTCCGGGCCGTAGAGCAGGTTCTCGTAGCCGGTGATGAAGTCGTAGTAGTCCTTCATCCAGCTGCGCAGCGCGTTCGACATCTGCTTGTCGTGGTCGGGGAAGTACGGCGCCGACAGCATCGAGTCACCCTGCGACAGCTCGATGTGGGAGGCACCGGAGGCGGCGATGGTAGCGTCCTCAAGCTTCACCGAGGTGTCGTCGAGGGTGCCCAGCACCAGGTTGTCCAGGTTGACGAACCCGGTGTCGCCGCTGCCGACCGAGATCGACACGGTGTGGCTGCCGGCGGTCAGGGTCGGCGTCACGATGTCGGAGTCGAAGTGCCAGTTGTTCCAGTTGCCGTCGGTCGGCATGGTGACCTTGCCGATCGTCGTGCCGTCCACCGCGACGGTGCGGGTGGCGTCGCCGGCCGCGCCGTTGGCGTAGCGCCAGACCAGGCTGTAGCGGCGGGTCTCCGGTGCGTTGATCGTGAAGGTCACCGTGTCACCGGAGTTGCCGTAGTTGGCGACGAACCCGCTGCCGGTGTAGCCCGGGTGGTCGCTCATCACGGTCAGGCCGCTGCTCTTCACCGCGTTCTCGGCCTCGTAGCTCGGGCCTGCGTCGTCCTTGGTGTTCGGATAGGCCGCGATCACCGAGGGGATCGAGTTCGACTCCGACTTCTGGGTGTCGAGGTAGGTCTTGATCTGGCCGTACTGCTCGTGGTTGTCCCACAGCTCGCTGTAGAGGTAGTCGGTCTTCTGGCCGCTCGCCACGTTGTCACCGCCGAAGCCGTCGACCGCGTTGATGCCGAGCACCTTGCCGCTGGCCGAGGAGTTGAGCGCGGTGCGGGTGGCCGAGACCAGCGAGGCCAGGCCGGCCGGCACGTCCACCGGGTTGCCCGAGGTGTCGGTCATCGCGCCCCAGTTGCCGAGCTGGTCCAGGTGCACGCCGTCGAAGCCCATCGTGTTGACCTCGTCGACGTACTTGGCGGTGATGTAGTTCTGCCAGCTGGTGTTGGCCGGGTTGAAGATGTAGAGGTTGGTGTTCGGCTGGTTCGGCTTCATCTCGAACGCCCACGGCTGGCCGGTCGAGGCGTAGTCCAGCGCCCAGGACGGGTCGACGCCCGACACCGTCTGGTAGTTCTGCAGCGCGGCGTAGGACATCGTGTAGGGCATCGCGGCCACGGTGTGGTTGTGCGAGGCGCTGATGTAGGTCTTCACCGTGGCCGGCGAGATCACATCGCCGTTCCAGGCCGTCCAGGTCGAGGGCAGCGACCCGTCGGCGTTCTTCTGCACCGGGTTCTCGTGCCGCCACATCCAGTCGTAGAACTGCAGCGAGTTCAGGTGGTACTCGTGCACCAACTGGGTGATGTCGGCATCGGCCTGCGCCGAGCTGGTGCCGGACGGGTAGCTGGTCAGCGCACCGATCCGCGGGAAGTGCGTCCAGTTGCTGGAGACGTCGATCGCGGTGGCCGCGGTGGCGCTGCCGGCCGTGATCGAGACCAGGTAGCCGGTGAAGTCGGTCGAGGGCGGGGTGACCGTCCAGTTCACCGTGGTGGTGCCGTTGGCCGCCACCGTGGCCGGCACCGAGCCGGTGCTGACCGTGCTGCCCAGGTGGCTCATGGTGAAGCCGACGTTGCCCGACCACGAGCCGGCGCCGGACGACTCGTGCACCACGGCCGACACGGTCACCCCGCTGCCCGGGTTGTACCGTGCGTTCGCGGTGTAGGCGTCGGTGATGCCGGGGGTGCCGGTCGCGGCGGCGGCCTCCGGAGCGGCCTGCACCAGCGCGGCGCCGAGCGCCAGCACGGTGCCGACCAGCAGCGACCTTCTTACCTTGCGGGACAACCGTGCTCTGTGCATCGGGGGCGGACTCCTGATCGATCAGTGGGATGGGGGGAAGGGTTCGATCAACAGCAATTGCCAGATGTGGACGTCGGGAAGGGTGGCGACCGCCCAGTCGCCGTCGGCGGTCAGCGCCACCTCGACCAGCCGGGGCTGGCCGTCGGGAGAGGCGAACCGGACGCGGGGCAGCTCGGTGCCCATCCGCCGGAGGCGCAGCGTGCCGGGGCCGGTCGGGCCGGGCTGGTTGCGGGGTGCGTCCCAGTGGGTGTCGGCCTGGCCGGTCAGGTTCACCAGGTGCACCACGTACCGGCCGTCCGGCAGCTGGGTGACCCGCCGCCACACGGTGCCGGCGGTCGCCAGCTGCTCGGTCGCGATGCCGTCGTAGCCGACCTCGAGATCGTCGTTGTAATCCGCGGCGAAACTCGACGTGACCTCGGCGATGCCGGGTGGGAAGAGCAGCTCGGCGTGCGCCACCGAGAAGTCGTAGTAGCGGTGCAGCAGCCCGGCGGTGGACTGCGCGATCTCGTGATTGCGCACGTAGTAGGGGTCGACCAGGATCCGGTCGGCCTCACCGGCCAGCAGGTGCGTCGCGCCGTGCGAGAACAGCGCCGCCATGGTGAACCGGGTCGCCAGGTCGGCCTGCTCGGTGGTCGCGGAGTCGTAGACGTGCTGGTACGCCGCGATCACCACCGGCTTGCCCTCGGCCTCGGCCCGGGCCCGGGTCACCGTCTGGGCCAGGTGGCCCAGTCCCAGCTGCGGCTTCCACACCTCGATGTAGACGGCGTCCTGCGGCGCGTGCCCGGTGCGCCAGGTCGGGAAGTCGTTGACGTTGTTGAAGACCAGCCGGCCCGCCGGCAGCGCCGCCCGGACCCCCTCGATCAGCCGGCAGAAGCTCGTCGCCACGTCCACCCGGTTGCCGTCCGGCCGGTGCGCCTGCTTCGGGTAGCCGTACTGGTCGAGGTGATAGCCGTCGAAGCCCACCCGCTCGGTGGCCGCGGCCAGGTCGGCGGTGAAGTGCGCCAGCCAGTCCTCGGCGGCCGGGTCCAGCACGAAGAGGAAGTCCCCGAGCGCATAGGGCTGTCCGGTGGCGGTGAGCAGCGCGTCGTGCTCCCACCTCGGCCACTCGTTAGGCCCGACCGCGTACACCGCGGCGTAGCCCAGCGCGTCCGAGCCGACCTGGTGGCAGGCCTCGATCAGCGCCCGGACGGTGGCCAGCGACACCGGCTGGCCGAGCGCGTCGTCGTACCGCTCCCCGCCGCCGAGCAGGTCGGCGTGCCGGTACGCCCAGTCGTAGAACTGCACGCCGGTCAGGTGCAGCCGGCGCAGGTTGTCCCGCACCGCGGCCAGGTCCCGGCCCGGCCGGTAGTCCACCACGAAGCCGTACCGCAGCACCGAGCGCGCCTCGGCCACCACCTCGACCGCGGTGTGGGCCTCCCCCAGCTCGACCGAGTAGCCACCGGCCGGCAGCGCCGCGAGCTCCACCACGCCGTCGCCGGCCACCGCGACCTCGGCGACCGGGTCACCCAGGTGCCAGACCCGCAGCGTGGCGGCCGAGGCCAGCCCTCGCACCTCGATGCCGACCGGTTCGCCCGGCCGGTAGCTGGTCCGGGTGGGCAGCAGCTCCATCACGCTCATCCTTTCACCGCGCCGGCCGTCAGGCCCTGCACGAAGTACCGCTGGAAGAGCAGGAACACCACGATCACCGGCACCACCGCGATGATCGAGGCAGCGAACACCAGCCCCCACAGGGTCGAGTTCTGCCCCTGGAACAGGGCGATCGCGATCGGCAGGGTGCGCTTGGACGGGGTGTTGATGATGGTCAGCGCCCAGCTGAACTCGTCCCAGGCGCCGAGGAAGGTGAAGATCGTCGCGGTGGCCAGCGCCGGCTTGGCCAGCGGCAGGATCAGCCGGTAGTAGCGGACGAACGCCCCCGCACCGTCGACCTGCATGGCCTGCTCCAGCTCGGCCGGGATGGCCTGGAAGAAGCCTCGCAGGAGGAAGGTGTTCAGCGACAGCGAGAACCCGACGTAGAACAGCACCAGGCCCGCTATCGAGTCGATCAGGTGGAAGTACTTGGCCAGGATGAACTGCGGGATGATCAGCATGATCGGCGGCACCATCAGCCCGAGCAGCAGCAGCTTGAACAGGATCTCCCGGCCCGGAAAGCGGAATCGCGCGAAGGCGTAGGCCATCATCGAGCTGAGCAGCAGCGACAGCGCGGTGGAGGCCACCGCCACCACCAGCGAGTTCACGAAGTAGCGGGCGAAGTCGTCGGTCGTCCAGGCGTCGGAGTAGTTGCGCACCGTCGCCGGGTGCGGGATGAACTGCGGCGGGATGGTGAGCACGTAGGTCTGGCTCTTGAACGACGTCGAGACCATGTAGGCGAACGGCAGCACCATGATCACGGCGCCGACGGTGAGCACCAGGTAGCGCAGGCCGGAGCTGGTGAGTCTCCGGCCGGCCGGCGTCTGGGGGTGCCGGCCGGCCGGGACGTGTGCCGGACCGCTCGCGGAGACCGGGGTGGCGGTCATGCCAGCTCCTCCGTGTCGGTCCGGAAGGCCCGGAGCTGGATGGCCGAGAGGACGAACACGCCGAGCGTGAGCAGCACCGCGATCGCCGAGCCGTAGCCGAAGTCGAGGTACGTGAACGCCTGCTTGTACATGTAGGTCAGCAGCACCTGGGTCGAGTCGGCCGGGCCGCCGTTGGTCATCAGCAGCACCGAGATGAAGACGTTGAAGCCGCCGATCACCAGCATCACGGTGACGAACCCGGCGGCCGGCCAGATCGCCGGCAGGGTGACCGCCCGGAACCGCTGCCAGCGGCCGGCTCCGTCCACCTCGGCCGACTCCAGCAGCTCCCGGGGCACGCCCTGCAGCGCGGCCAGGAAGATCATCATCGACCAGCCGATGCCCTTCCAGATGCCGAGCGCGGAGATCGCGACCATGCCGGTCCAGTGCCCGGACAGCCACGAGATGCGGTGGCCGGTCAGGTGGGTGACGTCGTGCAGCATCCAGTTCACCAGGCCGCTGTCGGCGAACAGGTACTGGAACAGCAGCGACACGACCACCCAGCTGGTGACCACGGGCAGGTAGAACAGCACCCGGAACACCGCCCGGCCGGGTGCCTTGTTGTTCAGCAGCGTGGCCACGCCGAGGCCGAGCACGATCTGCGGCGGCACGGTCACCGCCATGTAGAAGGCGCTGTTGACCAGGCCGCGCCAGAACACCGGGTCGTGGTAGGCCCTCTGGTAGTTGGTCCAGCCGATGAACTCACTCGTCGCGCCCGCGATCACGTTCCAGTCGTAGAAGCTCATCTGGAACGCCTTGATCATCGGGTAGACGATCAGCAGCAGGAACAGTCCGAAACCCGGCGCGAGGAACAGGTAGGCGGTCAGGGTGGACCGCCCCCGGCGGCCCGGTCCGCGGCGCCTGGCCACCCCGGCCGGCGCGGCTTGCGTCCGCGGCTCGGCACTGTCCAACACGGCTGTCATGGCTTCCTTACCTCGCATCGCGGCCTCGTCTCGGCTGCCCCGCTCGTTCGGCTCCCGGCGGCCTGCCCGGGCCGTCGCGTGGACGGCCCGGGCAGCCAGGGCTCAGCTGGTCTGGGTCAGCAGCGGGTCGATCGCCTTGGCGGCGTTGTCCAGCGCCTGCTGCACCGACTCCGAACCCTGGAACGCCTTGGTCAGCTCGTTCGACAGCGCGGTGTCGATGGCCGGCGCCTGCGGGACGGACGGCCGCGGCCGGGCGGTCTGCAGCTGCGCGATGAACGGGGCGAAGGCCGGCTCCTGCTGCGCCTCCTGGCTGTCGAGGGACTTGACCACCGACATCTGGCCGGTCTTGGCCATCGCAAGCTGGTAGTCGGCGGTCTGGGTGAAGGCCAGGAACTTCATCGCCGCGTCCTGGTGCTTCGACGCGGTGGTGACGTTGATGTCCTCGCCGCCGACGACCGACACCGAGCCGCCCGGGCCCGCCGGCACCGGGGAGTAGGTCGGCTTGAAGTTCGGGTACTGGCCCGACCAGATGCCGGTCATCCAGGGACCGTCCAGGATGGTGGCGTAGTTGCCCTTGGGCAGACCGTCCGAGGTCTGCACGGCGCCCTTGTTGCCGATGATCAGGTTCGGGATCGCACCCTGCCGGTAGAGGTCGACCAGCAGCTGCACGCCGGCCACGCTCTGGGCCGAGTTCAGGTAGCCGGTGGCCTTGGTCAGGTCCGGGCTGGTCACCTGACCGCCGGCCGACCAGATCCACGGGTAGACGTTCCAGCCCTGCAGGCCGGAATCGGCGAAGACCGAGATCTTCTTTGCGGCCAGCTTGGCGGCGTCGGCCTTCAGGTCGTCGAAGGTGGCCGGCGGGCTGCTGATGCCGGCCTTGGCCAGCGCGTCCGGGTTGGAGATCTGCACCCGGGTGTTGGTGTCCAGCGGCAGGCCGTAGTAGTGGTCGCCCCACTTGTTGGTGGCCAGGATGCCCGGGTAGTTGTCGGCCGACAGCGCGTCGAAGTTGGCCAGCTTGCCGTCGAGCTGGGCGAAGACGTGCAGCGCGGCGAACTTCGGCACCCAGCCGATGTCCGAGCGCACCAGGTCGGGCAGGGCGCCGCCGGCCGCGCTGGTGGTCAGCTTCTGCAGCAGCGAGTCGTACGGGATGTCGACGTAGTTGATCTTGATGTTCGGGTTGGCCTTCTCGAAGGCCGGGATGATCGTCTGGCTGAGCGCGTCGGTCTGGGTCTTGTTGCCGCCGTTGCCGTAGGTGCCCCAGAAGGTCAGCGTGACCGGCTTGTCGGCCGTACCGTCACTGCTCGCCTTCTTCGAACTGGAACACCCGGTCAGCGCGATCGCCGCGATCGCCGCGACGGTCAGCAGCCTGGTGGCACGCTTGCCGAAACACCCTGCCATGGTCTCTCCTCGAAGAGCTGTCGAGCCGGCGGTGGAGCCCGCCGGTGTACTGCGGTGTTTACCTGGTTTTACAAGGGGAAAGCAGGTCCGCGGTCACGCGGACACCTGGCCGGTGAGCTTGCTCAGCGAGCGCAGCACGCCGTGCCGCAGCATGGTGGCCGCCGCACCGCGGGCCCAGGTCTCGTCCGGCAGCGGCCGGACCAGCACCGTGCAGTCGGCGGCGGTGGAGGAAAACGCGTCCCGGTCCAGCTCGGCGCGCAGCGCGTCCATGAACAGGTCCGAGGCGGTGATCCCCTCGCCGGAGAGGATGACCAGCGGCGGGTTGAGCAGGTTGAGCAGCGCCGCGATCGCCCGGCCCAGCGCGATGCCGGCCTGGGTGAACACCCGGCGGGCGTCCGGATCGCCGGCATGCGCGGCCGAGACCACCTGCGACACCTTGGTGATGCGGCGACCGGCCGCGGCCGACATGGCGGCCGCGATCGCGTTGTCGCCGACCACCGCCTCCAGGCAGCCGCGCTTGCCGCAGTGGCAGGGCGGCCCGTCCGGGTCGACCACCATGTGGCCGAACTCGCCGGCCGCGCCGCTCACCCCGCGCCAGAGCTGGCCGTCGAGCACCAGCGCGCCGCCGACCCCCACGCCGATGGTGACCAGCGCGAAGCTCGGGAAGCTGCTGCCGGCGCCGAACCACTGCTCGGCCACCGCGAGGGTGTTCACGTCGTTCTCGATCACCACCGGCAACGCCATCCGCTCGGCGACCAGCTGCCGCAGCGGCACGTTCTGCCAGTTCAGAAAGGGCGATTGCACGACGACACCGGTGGTGCCGTCGATGTGGCCGCCGAGCCCGATGCCGATGCCGAGCAGCCGGTCCTGCTGGACCGGGGAGCGCTCCAGCAGGATCGAGGTCATCTCCTCGATCGCGGCCACGACGCCGTGCGGGCTGGTGTCGCGGTACTTCATCCGGTGCGCGGACTGCACCTCGGCGTGCAGGTCGGCCACCACGCCGACGATCTCGCCGTCCATCAGCTTGATGCCGACCGCGTGGTGCCGCGCCGGGTCGACCTGCAGCGGAATCTGCGGCCGCCCCGGCACACCGGCCTCGCGGCCGTTCTCGATCAGGTAGCCGTGGCTGATCATCGGCTTCACCAGCTTGGTGACCGAGGCGGCCGACAGGCCGGTCAGTCGGGCCGCGTCCCGGCGGGACAGCGGCCCTCGGGTGAGCACCGCCTCGAACAGCGCGCCCAGGTGCTGCTCGCGGCTGCCGAACGGCCGCTCCGCGGACTCGACCGCCGGGCTGCCGGCCGCCGGATCGGTCTCGCCGGCCGGGGCCGGGGACTGGCCGGCGCCGTTCGGCCCCGGGGCGGGCTGGGTCATCCGCGGCGGTCCTCTCCAGGTGTCGGGCGGGGCCACCGAGGTCCCGGTGACGGCGCGGAGCGTATGCCTAGTTGATTTCGGAGGTCAAGTAACCCGCAGGTGTCGGTTTCCAAGTTGTTACGCGGACGAGTACTGGACGGGAATTTTCGCGCCCCATTGCTTGACGTCGTGAACTAAAGGGGTCCAAACTCGCGCTCATCCCTCAGGACCCGGCGCCGCTCCCCCGCGCCCGGCCGTCCGCCCCTCACCTGAAGGAGCCCATTCCGATGAGACCCCCACTGCTGGCCACCCGTGCCGTGACCGTCCTGGCCCTGGTGGCCGGCTCGGTCAGCGCGGTCGCGGTCGGCACCGCACCGGTCGCGCAGGCCACCACGCCCACGGCGCCGACGACCGAGACCGCCCGCAGCCTGTACATGAACAACTGGTCGGACACCACCGGCCTCTGGATGGACTCCCAGCTGGCCCAGACGGACTCCAACACCCAGTACGGTCCGCGCCTGGCCGAGCTGCACTACTCCCCCAACGGGGCGGCCGCCTCGTCCGCGGTCAACCAGATCGACGACTACACCGGCTTCTTCCGCGACGAGACGCACGGCACCAAGTACGACCAGGTGCACAATTTCGGCGCAGCCACCGGGTACCTCGATTCCGGCGGGGTGTTGCGCTCGGACTACGGGCCCTACAACGGCACCGCGACCTCGGTCTCGATCGGGCGCGACTACGCCTTCGTGCCCAACCAGCACTTCATGGTCGTGCAGTACCGGCTGCAGAACACCAGCGCCTCCGCGGTGACCATGAACGTCCTCGACTCGCTGCACCTGAACAACACCGGCTCGGCCGGCCAGAATGTGCACGCCACCTGGGATTCCACCCGCAACGCCGACGTGATCGACATGTCGGCCAGCGGCCAGTACCAGCTGGTGCTCGGTGCCCTCGGCGGCGCGCCGACCTACCACCAGGTCGGTGACGACACCAACTCCACGCTGACCTCGTCGACCGTGGCGCCCTGGTACACCTTCGACAACAACGGCACCCTGGCCAACAACACCTCGGTCACCGCGATGAATGTCGACGCGGCGCTGAGCAAGCAGGTCTCGGTGCCGGCGAACTCGACCGTCACCCAGTCGTTCTACCTGGCGATCGCGTCCACCCAGGCCAACGCGCTGGCCGCGGCCGACACCGCCCGGGCACAGACCGGCGACTACTGGATGGGCCAGACCACCACCGCCTACACGAACTGGCTGAACGCCGGCAAGCGGACCACCTCGAACTTCACCGACACCGGCCTGTCGACCGCCTACGACCGGGCGCTGGTCGCGATGAAGCAGTCGCAGAGCCCGGTGCTCGGCGTCTGGCCGGCCGCGACCAACCCGATCGCCTACGGCTACAAGAGCTGGGTGCGGGACTCCGCCGTCACCGCGATGGCGATGGACACCGCCGGGCACCACGCCGAGGCCGACAAGTACTTCCGCTGGCTGGCCGGCGTGCAGTACAGCAACGGATCCTTCGGCACCACCTACGACGGCTGGACCGGCCAGCACGTCAGCTTCGTCGAGCCGGAGCTCGACAGCGTCGGCATCTTCCTGATCGGCTGCTACCGGCACTGGCAGATGACCGGTGACACCAGCTTCCGGGACGCCGTCTGGCCGCAGATCGTCAACGCGGCGAACTTCGTCAAGAACGGCATCGCCAGCAACGGCCTCGGCCCGCAGGACGCCTCCATCTGGGAGGAGACCCAGGAGTACAACACCTTCACCCAGGCGCTGTACATCACCGGGCTCTGGGCGGCCGAGTCCGTCGCCCAGAGCAAGGGCGACACAGGAGACGCCGACGCCTGGAGCGACACGGTCGGCTCGATCGCGACCGCGCTGCAGGCCAGCTCGCTGAACTCGCCGGCCGGCCTGTGGAATTCGCCGGATTCCTACTACAACCGCGCGGTGAACTCCGACAACACCGGACGTACCACCATCGACTCGTCCTCGGACATGCTGTTCGTCTCGGGCGCGGTCGACCCGGGTTCGAGCCGGGCGGCCAGCCACATCTCCACGATCCTCGCCACGCTGACCCACGACACCTACGGGCTGGCGCGGTACCAGGGCGACACGTTCTACTACACCGCGCCCTTCAGCCCGGCCGGCAACGAGGCGGGCGCGGCGGAGCCGTCCTGGCCGCAGATGACCATGTACGCCGCTTTGTACTACATCTACAACGGCAACCTCGCCGCGGCGCTGCCCCGGCTGACCTGGTACGCCAGCCGCACCGCGGTCGGCTACATGCCGCCGGGCGAGGCGGTCTCGAACGTCACCCAGAAGCCGATCATCTCCACCATGGTGGAGCCGGTGACCGGTGCCTGGTACGTGCTCGCCGCGCTGGCCTACACCGGCCAGGCCGACACCCGGATGTACGCCCCGATCAGCAACGCGGGTGCGCAGGCCGCGCTGACCGTCAACTCGGGCACCACGGGCGACTGGCCGCAATGGGGTCCGATCCCCTACTACGCCTCGCAGGTCGGCAATTCGGCCAGCGGCTCGGCGACCACCGACATCGAGAACGTCGCGGTGGCCAACGACGCGAACAACATCTACGTCCGGGTGGACAACGCGGCCGGAACGCTGCCGGGCTACAACACCACGCCGAAGTTCGCGATCAATGTCTACGCCGGAGATTATTCGGGTAACACCGGTACGGCGACCTCCAGCACCGCGATGTACGGCAAGGCGCTACCGCGCCCGGCGGCGTACATGGTCGGCCGCTGGTCGGACTCCATGAACTACGCGCACTTCAAGGTCTCGGGGGGTTCCTGGACGGCTGACTCGTCGATCACCTCGGTGATCGCGCCGCAGTGGGACACCACCACCGGCCGGATCGAGATGGTCATCCCGCGCAGCGCACTGACCAGCGGCGCGGCCAACGACAACTCCATCGTGCCGATCACGATCGCCCTGGTGCGCCAGGACCCGGGCACGCTGGCCTGGACCGAGGACGACACGATCACCCTGCGGTACAAGCTCACCCCGCCTAGCACGCCGTGGATCTACGGCAACGTCCGGTAGGTCGCACCACCGGCGGGCGGACCCGCTAGATTGCAGTTCCACAAGATTGCAGTACGGCACGAATCGCGGTGCCGCACAGACCGCGTCGGCCCCGTGGCATCCCCCCGCCACGGGGCCGGCGCCTTTCTCAGGCGCGGCTGCGGTCCGGGCTCGGCCGCTCGGCCGGGCGCTCGCCACGGGTGCGCAGCTCGCGCAGCTTGGCCGGCCCCAGCGAGGCAGCGGCCGCGAACGCGCACACCAGGTCGGCCACCGTCATCATCAGCCGGGACACCAGCGCCAGGGCGAACGCCGAGTCGTGGCCCAGGGTCGCGGCGAAGAGCGCGGTCAGCACCAGCTCGCGGACTCCCCCGCCGGCCGGGGCCACGATGAAGAGGAACCCGCAGATCCAGGCCAGCGTGTAGCCGCCGACGGCGAGCAGCAGCAGCCGCCCGTCCAGCGGATGCCCGAGGTCATGGGCCAGCAGCAGGATGTGCGCGCCGAAGCAGACCCACATCGCCACCGCCCAGCCGAACGAGCCCAGCACCGCCCGCGGCCGCATCCGGGGCGGGTTGGGCTGGCGCAGCACCCGCATGCCGAGCGCGATCAGCCGGTTCAGCACCGGCGGCAGCAGCAGGGCCACGCCGACCAGCAGGGCGAGCACCGCGAGCCAGATCGGCACCGTGTCGGTCACCCAGGGCAGGCAGATCGCGCTGACGAACGCCGCCGAGGTGCTGTAGAGCAGATAGATGAACAGCAGTGTCATCACCGAGGACGACCGCGGCACCCCGGCATCGGCGCCGAGTTCCATCTGCACCACGATCGGCCACACCGAGCCCGGGACGTACTTGCCGAGCTGGCCGAGGTAGAAGATCCGGCCGGCCCGCACCAGGTCCAGCGGCGAGCCGAGCCCGGCCAGGGTCACCTGCCAGGTCCTGAGCATGGCGTACATGCCGGCCAGCACCGCGATCGAGCTGAGGGTGACGCCGGCCAGGGAGAGCTGGCTGAAGTGCGGGGCCACGTTGTGCCACTGGTCGACGATCGCGTAGATCAGCAGGGCCACCGCGAGGATCGCGAAGCCCAACCGCAGCCAACGGGAACTGGTGATGCGGCGCACTGCCTCGGTGCCCTCCGGGTGCTGTCCGGGCCGACCCTCGGCCCCACCGAGCGTAACCGCTGGCCGGCGGGGCCCGGCCCGGGCAGCGGCTAAGCTGGTGCGGACACCCAGGGCGCGCTCCCGGCATTTCGCGTGCGCCGACACGTCCGGTGCCCGCGGGTGCCCCGCCGCCGCAGAAACGCGCCGCAGAAACGAAGGGCCGATCGATGAAGACGGAAGCCTACGAGCAGTACCGCTCCGAGGCGAACAACTGGCTGAAGGCGGCCCGGCTGCGGCTGCTCGACACGATCCTGGCGAAGAACGCCGGTGCCGGTCGGCAGCTGCGGATCCTCGAGATCGGCGCCGGAGTCGGCCAGAACGTCGAGGTGCTGCGCCGCTACGGCACCGTGGACGTCCTGGAGATCGACGAGCTCGGGCTGCAGGCGCTGCGCCAGCTGGACGGCGTGCGCCACGTCTACGACCAGCCGATCCCGACCGAGCTGGACGGCAGCTACGACGTGATCATCGCCTTCGACGTGCTGGAGCACCTCGAGGACGACCGGGTGGCCGCCAAGTGGGTGGCCGAGAACCTGAACCCGGGCGGCCACTTCATCGCGACCGTGCCGGCGTACCAGTGGATGTTCTCCGACCACGACGTCGCGCTCAAGCACTACCGCCGCTACACCCGCGACCGGCTGGTCGCCGCGCTGCCGGCCGAGCTGCAGGTGCGCCAGGCCGGTTACTTCGTCTGCCTGCTCTTCCCGCTGGCGGCGGCGATGCGGCTGGTCGGCAAGGTGCTGAAGCTGGTCCGCGGCCGCAAGGGCGATGACGGCGAGGCGGTCCGCAAGCAGTCCTCGTCGGTGCCCGGCTTCGTCGACAGGATCTTCCTGGTCGAGCTCTCGGCCGAGGTCAAGGCGATCGGTGCCGGCCGAGCGCTGCCGTTCGGGCTGAGCGTCTTCTGCGTCGCCCGCAAGAGCTGACCCCGCTCAGCCGGACGGCTCGGGCTGCCGGTCGACCGGCTGCCGCCCTGTCGCCTGCCGGTCGACCGCGGCACGCAGCGTGCTGAACGAGGCCACCAGCGTCAACCGCTGCCTGGCCAGCAGCGGGTCGGCCCGGTCACAGCCGGCCAGCACCCAGGAGTCGGAGAGTTCCATCGCCGCAGCGCGGAGCCGGGCGGCCTCCCGCATGGTGGCGGCGGGCACGCCGTAGACATGGGAGTAGAGCGCGTCGAGGGCGTCCACCAGCTGCTCCCCGGTGGCGCCGTCCTCGCGCTGGTGCAGCCGGTGCACCCGCCACCACTCGACTTCCAGCTCCGCCGCCCGGCGCGGTTCCAGCACGCCCCACCCGGACCGGACCACCAGCTCGTAGAACCGGCGCATCTGCCGGCGCGCCGCGCCCGGGTCGTTGTCCGGGTACGGCGCCCACGCCCGGTTGGCCTGCAGCACGTACCAGGCGCCGCGCACCGTGCGCAGGCGGCCCATCCCGAACCCGGCCGAGACCATCGCCAGCGCCGCGCGCAGGAACCGGAACCACTCGCGCCGGTAGTAGGCCGCCCAGGCGTCGCACTCGGCCCGGCCCACCGCCACCGGGTCGAACGGCCTGGCCGTCGGGAGACTCTTCATCGCTGGTGGCCCCTTCGCAGGAGGCGCTGTGCGGTACATGATGGCTCACAGCGCACCCCCGATGGGAGGCCTGCCGTGGACGATCTATCACCGGTGGCCGCGGTCGCGGAGCGGATGCGTCAGCAGTTGTCCGGATTGCCGTCGGAGCGCGCGAGCGTGGCCCCGTTCCTCGGCACCTACCTGCGCACCACCGAGGCGGTCGGGGCGGCGGCGGACCAGGCGCGCTTCGAGGACCCGGACTGGGTCGCGCGCTGGGACGCCGCCTTCGCCGAGCTCTACCTCGACGCGCTCGAGCGGGACCTGGCCGGCGGCCTGGTGCCTCGGCCCTGGCGGCTGGCCTTCGACGCGCCGGCCGACCTGCCACCGCTGCGGCACGTGCTGCTCGGCATCAACGCGCACGTCAACTACGACCTGCCGCAGGCGCTGCTGGCGGTGATCAGCCCGGACGAGGCCGCCGATCCGGTGCTGCTCGGGCGCCGGCAGCGCGACCACGAACGGATCGACGCGGTGCTGGCTGGCCGGGTCGCCGCCGAGGATGAGCAGCTCGGTCGTTCCGGCCAGTCGTGGCGCGACCGGGCGCTGCGGCCGGCGAACCGGGCCGCGTCCCGGCGGTTCCTGCGCGAGGCCCGGCGCAAGGTCTGGCACAACACGCTGGAGCTGAACGCGGCCCGGGTGCTCGGCGACGACCGCTACCAAGCCCGGCTGGCGGAGCTGGAGGTGCTCTCCGCGGCCCGGATCGCCGACCTGCTGGCGCCCGGGCAGGTGCTGCTGCGGCTGGCGGTCGCCGGCTTCGGCGTGGTGCTGCCGCCGCCCTGACCGAAACCTCACGGGCGTATCAACCCGATAGGGCTACTTTGCAACCATCCGGGCGTGACGGCCTGCCATCGGCGTCCGGCCGCCAACCTTCGAAGATCGGAGCAGACATGCGGATCCGGCACAGGCGGCGGCCCGGGTGCCGCTGGCCGGACTGATGGGTGCGGTGGGCGTGCGCCTGGTGCCTGCGGGGCGTTGACCCCTTGGCCGGAGCGGTCAGCCGACCCGGACGACCATCTTGCCGGTGTTGGCGCCGCGCAGCAGGCCGAGGAACGCCTCGACCGCGTTGTCGATGCCGACCACCTCGGTCTGCTCGGCGACCAGCGAGCCGTCGCGCAGCCACTCGGCGGCCTTGCTCGCGTACTCGCCGGCCAGGTGCTGGTGATCGCCGACGATGAAGCCGCGCAGGGTCAGCCGCTTGCCGATCGCCAGCGCCAGGTTGTTCGGCCCCGGCGCCGGTTCGGTCGCGTTGTACTGGGCGATCGCGCCGCACAGCGCCACCCGGCCGTGGGTGCGCAGCGCCCCGATCGCGGCCTGCAGGTGGTCGCCGCCGACGTTGTCGAAGTAGACGTCGATCCCTTCCGGCGCCGCGGCGGCCAGCTGCCCCGGCAGGTCGCCGGCCCGGTAGTCGATCGCGGCGTCGTAGCCGAAGTCCTCGACCAGCTTCGCCACCTTCGCCGGGCCGCCCGCGGAGCCGATCACCCTTGCCGCGCCGAGCTTCTTGGCGACGGTGCCGGCCACCAGCCCGACCGCGCCGGCCGCCCCGGAGATGAAGACGGCATCGCCCTCGCGGACCGGGGCGACCTCGGTCAGGCCGGCGTAGGCGGTCAGCCCGGTCATGCCGAGCACGCCGAGGTAGGCCGACGCCGGGACGTCCGAGGCGTCCACCACCCGGACCGAATCGGCTGGTAGCAGGGCGTAGTCGCGCCAGCCGAGCCCGTGCACCACCACCGCGCCGGCCGGTACCCCGTCGGCCTGGGAGGCGACGACGGTGCCGACCGCGCCGCCGTCCATCGGGCGGTCCAGCCGGAACGGCGGCACGTAGGACTTCACGTCGTTCATCCGGCCACGCATGTAGGGGTCGACCGAGATCCAGTCGTTGCGCACGACGACCTGGCCCGGTCCCGGGTCCGGGACCGTCGCCTCGCGCACGGCGAAATCGTCCGTCGTCGGCTCGCCCACCGGCCGGGCGACCAGGTGAACTTCCTTACCGGTGAAGGGCATGCTGCAACTCCGTTCGAGCAGTCGGTCGGGTGGGCGAAGCCGGCGGCTAGGTCAGGCTGGCCACGATCTGCTTGGCCAGCGGGCCGGACGAGGCGGGGTTCTGCCCGGTGTAGAGGCTGCGGTCGACGACCACGTTCGGCGCCCAGGGGCTGCCCTCCTGGAAGTCCGCACCGAGCGCGACCAGCCGGTCCTGCAGGAGCCACGCCGCCTTGTCGGCCAGGCCGGCCTGGCGTTCCTCGGCATTGGTGAAGCCGGTCAGCCGGTAACCGGCGAACGGCGAGCCGCCGTCCTGCTCGGTGGCCAGCAGCGCGGCGGGCGCGTGGCAGACCACGCCGAGCGGCTTGCCCGAGCGCAGCGTGTCGACGAGCAGCCGGGCGGAGTCGGCATTGACGGCGAGATCCTCCATCGGGCCGTGCCCGCCGGGGTAGAACACCGCTACGTAATCGGACAGATCCACGTCCTCCAGGTGGAGCGGGGCGGTCAGCTGCGCGATGCCGCCGAGCGCCGCCTCTACGGCCTTGGCGTTCTCCTCGCCACCGTTGACCTCGGGCGCCAGGCTCGCCCGGTCCACCACCGGCGCCACCCCGCCCGGAGTCGCGATCGCCACCTGGTAGCCGGCCTCGGTGAAGACCCGGTACGGAGCCACCAGCTCCTCCGCCCAGTAGCCGGTGGGGTGCTTGGTGCCGTCGGCCAGCGTCCAGTGGTCGGCTCCGGTCACGACGAACAGGACTGTGCTCACACGCTGCTCCCTCTGGATTGTCGATCGTTGTCGGTGAAGGCGGGGCCCGACCCCGCGCGGGTCGATCACGGTAGTGCTACCCGGTCGGCTTCGAGTCTAGGCACCGGGGCCGCCCCGGACCGCCGGCCCGGACCCCGGCCCTCAGCGAGCTGCCCTGCGGAACGGCTGACACGACGGCCGATCCCGCCCGCTTTTCGGGCACGCGGACACATAGCCAGCACCTAGTGTTTCGACAGTTTCCTCACGGCTGGACCGTCCACCCTTCGGATGCTCGCTGCGGCTGCCTGTCCGGGTCGCCCCGGCATCACGAACAGGAGAGGGCGGATGGGGCCGGTACTGAGATCGCTCAGGCGTCGACCGTGGCTGACCACGACCGTGGTGGTCGTCATAGTCGCCGCGGCGGGAGGTGGCTACCTGCTGAGCGCCTCGAACTCCAAGGCCGCGTCCACCACCACGACCACCAGGCTGGTCGCCGCCTCCCTCGGCACCATCCGGCAGAGCGTCAGCTCGACCGGCAACGTCGAGCCCGCCACTCAGGACGCGCTGACCTTCGGCGTCTCCGGCCAGGTCACCGCGGTCACCGCCACCGCCGGCCAGCACGTGAGCGCCGGCCAGGTCCTCGCGACGATCAACTCCGCCTCGCTGACCGCCAGCCTGGCCCAGGCCCAGGCCGCCCTCGCCTCGGACCAGGCCCGGGTCACCAGTGACACCAGCGCCGGCGCCACCTCGACGCAGCTGGCCGCCGACAACGCGGCCGTCACCGCCGCGCAGGGCCAGGTCGACTCCGCCCAGGCCGCGCTGTCCGACGCGTCGCTGAAGTCACCGATCAGCGGGGTGGTGGCCAGCGTCGGGTTGACCGTCGGCCAGCAGGTCGGCGGATCCTCGGGCTCGGGCGGCTCCGGCGGCGGTTCCGGTGGTTCGGGCGGCAGCGGCTTCGGCTCGTCGGCCAGCGCCTCGTCCGGGTCCGGCTCGTCGAGCAGCTCCGGCTCCAGCTCCGCCAGCATCCTGGTGATCTCCACCGACAGCTGGGTCGCGTCCGCCAGCGTGGACGACACCCAGGTCGGCCTGCTCGCCGTCGGTGACCAGGCCCAGCTGACCGTGAACGGCGCCACCGGCACCGTCTACGGCACCGTGTCGTCGGTCGGCATGATCCCGTCCTCCACCTCGGGAGTGGCCAGCTATCCGGTGACCATCGCGGTGACCGGCAACCCGGCCGGCCTGCACGCCGGGGCCAGCGCGACCATCTCGCTCATCTACCGGCAGCTCAGCAACGTGCTCGAGGTGCCGACCAGCGCGGTGCACGTGGTGAACGGCCAGCGCGTCGTCTACGAGATGTCCGGCGGCAAGCAGGTGACGCACCCGATCACGGTCGGGCAGACCTCCGGCGGCTTCAGCCAGGTCGTCTCGGGCCTGTCCGAGGGTGACCAGGTCGTGGTCACCGCCACCCGGCCGGCGGGCGGCGGCACCCGCGGCGGGTCGGGCAGCGGCACCCGCGGCGGCTTCGGCGGGGGTGGCTTCGGTGGCGGGGGTGGCTTCGGCGGCGGGGGTGGCTTCGGCGGCGGGGGTGGCTTCGGTGGCGGGGGTGGCTTCGGTGGCGGCGCCGGCTCCGGCCGGTCCACGACGGGAGGCTGAGGTGAGCAGCGACCGGTCCCTGATCTGGGACGACGCCTCCCCCGAGCCGGCATCCGAGGACACCCAGGTGTTCGACGCCGTCGAGGGCGCGCCGGTGATCGAGCTGACCGACGTCCGCAAGTCCTACGCCACCGGCTCGGTGCGGGTCGACGCGCTGCGCGGCGTCTCGCTGCGGATCGAGGAGGGTGAGTACGTCGCCGTCATGGGGCCGTCCGGCTCGGGCAAGTCGACGCTGATGCACATCGTCGGCTGCCTGGACGTGCCCACCTCGGGCGACTACCGGCTGGCCGGCGAACTCGTCGGCGAACTCGACGACGAGGAGCTGGCCGAGATCCGCAACCGCCGGGTCGGCTTCGTCTTCCAGCAGTTCAACCTGTTGCCGTCGCTGAGCGCCTGGCGCAACGTCGAACTGCCGCTTACCTACGCCGGGGTGCCCGGTCCCGAGCGGCGGGCCCGGGCGCTGGCTGCGCTGGGCCGGGTCGGCATCGGCGACCGGGTCGAGCACAAGCCGGGCGAGCTGTCCGGCGGCCAGCAGCAGCGGGTCGCGGTGGCCCGGGCACTGGTCGGGGATCCGGCGTTGATCCTGGCCGACGAACCCACCGGCAACCTCGACTCGATCGCCACCGAGGACGTGTTGACCCTCTTCGACGAGCTGCACGCGCAGGGCCGCACCATCGTGCTCATCACGCACGAGGCCGAGGTGGCCGAGCGGGCCGGCCGGATCATCCGGATCAAGGACGGCATGCTCTCCTCCGACGTCAGCGTGGGTGCCCGATGACCTGGCTGGAGACCCTCCGCACCGGCTGGGACGCGGTGCGCTCGCACCGGCTGCGCTCCGGCCTGACCGCGCTCGGCATCCTGATCGGGATCGCGGCGGTGGTGCTCACCGTCGGCCTCGGCGAGGGCGCCCAGTCGCGGGTCAGCTCCCAGATCGACGCGCTGGGCAGCAACCTGCTGCTGGTCTCCCCCGGCAGCTCGACGAGCTCGGCCGGCGTCCGGGGCGGCCTGGGCAGCGCGTCCACCCTGACCGTGCAGGACGCCACCGCGCTGTCGTCCCGGGTCGCCGCACCGGACGTGGCGGCGGTCGCCCCGACCACCCAGCGTTCGGAGTCGCTGATCGCCGGTGCCGCCAACTGGACCACCACGGTGGTCGGCACCACCCCGTCCTGGCTGCCGGTGCGGGCCCGCACGATGGCCTCCGGCCGGTTCCTCACCGACGCGGACGGCAGCGCCGCGGTCACCGTGCTGGGCCCGACCACCGCGACCGAACTGTTCGGCAGCACGGACGTGACCGGGCAGTCGGTGACGATCAACGGCATTCCGTTCGAGGTCGTGGGGGTGCTGGACCCGGCCGGGTCCAGCTCCACCACCAACCTCGACGACCAGGCCATCGTGCCGCTGCAGACCGCGGTCACCCGGCTCTTCGGTGGCGCCACCCGCACCTCGGTGCAGTCGATCTACCTCCAGGCGAGCTCGGCCGGCGCGCTGTCGGCCGCCTACCAGGAGGCGACCAGCGTGCTCGATAACCAGCACCACCTGGCGGTGACCGCGACCCCGGACTTCAGCATCACCAGTCAGCAGTCGCTGCTGACCACCGCCACCTCGGTGAGCAAGACCCTCACCGTGCTGCTGGCCGGCATCGCCGGGCTGTCGCTACTGGTCGGCGGCATCGGGGTCATGAACATCATGCTGGTCTCGGTCACCGAGCGGACCCGCGAGATCGGCCTGCGCAAGGCGCTCGGCGCGCCGCCCCGGATCATCCGGCGGCAGTTCCTGGTCGAGGCGTCCGTGCTCGGCCTGGCCGGTGGCCTGCTGGGTGCCGGGCTCGGCGTCGCCGGCGCCCTGATCGTGCCGCACTTCATCAGCAATCCCATCGCGATCTCGCCGACCGCGATCGCCGTCGCCATCGTCGTGGCGGTCGCCATCGGCGTCCTCTTCGGGGTCTACCCCGCCAGCCGGGCTGCCCGGCTCGCACCCATCGACGCACTCAGGAGCGAATGATCATGTTCGACCGTCCCAGTCAGCCCCCGACCGACGCCACCCGGCTGGGCCGCCCGCGGCTGGTCGCCGGCCTGGTCGCCGTGCCGGTGCTGGCCATCGCCCTGGCGGCCTGCAGCTCCGGCAGCCACGGCAGCTCGCAGTCGACGGGCGCGGCGGCCCCGGTGGCGAACGGCTCGGCCCGGCCCGGCGCGGGACAGCGAGGGCCGGCCGCCTTCGGGGTCGCCGCCGCGATCGACGGCACGACCATCGAGGTGCAGGACCCCTCGACCGGGCAGGTCAGCGTGGTGTACGGCACGAGCACCAGGTTCAGCCAGCAGCGCAGCACGACGGTCGGCTCGCTGGCGGTCGGGCAGTGCGTGACGGCCAGCGCGCCCAGCACGTCCAGCGGCAGCGCGGCCCCGAGCAGCCGGCCGACCACCTTCACCGCGACGGCCATCACCGTGGTGCCCGCGGTCAACGGCACCTGCAGCGGGGCCGGCTTCGGCGGCGGATCCGGCTTCGGCGGCGGCCGGCCGAGTGGCTCGGCCCGCCCGTCGGGTGCCCCGCCGTCCGGCGCGGCGCGGGGCAGGTTCGGTGACTTCGCCACCGGCACGCTGAAGTCGATCTCCGGCTCGACGCTGACGATCCAGGCGCAGGACCGGCAGGGCGGCACCACCACCGACACCATCACGGTGACCTCGGCTACCACCGTCACCGAGACGGTCAGCACCACCTCGGCGGCGCTGAAGGTCGGCGAGTGCGTGACCGCGACCGGATCGACCGGCACCACCGGCACCGTCAGCGCCACCCGGATCGCGCTGAGCACGCCCGGCCCGAACGGCTGCACCTCGGGCTTCGGCCGCCGCGGGTTCGGCGGGGGCTCCGGTGGCGGCGGGTCCAGCGGCGGCGGTAACACCAATGCCTAGTCCGGAACGGATCGCCGCACAACGCGCCCGCCGCCGGCGCCGCCGGGTCGGCACCGGTGCCGCGGCGGCCGTGGCGGTGGTCGCGGTCGGCGGCGGGGCGGCCGTCGCGATGGGCACCGGCTCGGGCCCCTCCTACCGGCTGGCCACGGTGACCGCGGCCGGGGTGTCGCAGACCCTCTCCTCGGTCGGCACGCTCACGCCGGCCAACCAGGCGGTGGCCTCGTTCCCGGTGGCCGGCACCGTCGGCACGGTGAACGTCCGGGTCGGCCAGCACGTCACCGGTGGCCAGCTGCTGGCCAGCCTCAGCACCACCTCGCTGCAGCAGCAGGTCACCGCCGATGCGGCCGCGGTCGCCACCGCCCAGCAGGCCCTGGCCTCGGACGAGGCCAGCCAGACCGCGACCAGCAGCACGGCGACCACCGGGTCCGGCGCGGGCACCGGCAGCTCGGCCTCGACCCGCACGTCGGCCACCGGCGGGTCGGCGGCTGGTTCGTCGGCGGGCGGGGGCGCCGGCACGTCCGGCACCGGCGGCCACGGCGGCGGGTCGACCGCGTCGCTGGTCGCCGCGGTCACCCGGGGCCAGAAGGCCTTGCTGGCGGCTCAGAAGGCGCTGGACGCCGACCTCACCGGCGCCGAGCAAGCGCTGCAGACCTGCCGCGGCACCCTCTCGGCAGTCACCCCGCCCTCGGCCACCCCGACCGCAACGCCCACCGCCAGCGTGCCGAGTTCGGCCCCGGCAACCGGCACGCCGACCGGCTCGGCCCCGGCAACGAGCACCCCGGCAACCAGCGCACCGGCAACCAGCAGCCCGCCTGCCAGCAGCCCGCCGCCCGCCCCGGGTGGCGGTTCCGGCGGGGATTCCGCCGCGGCGATCAGCTCCTGCCTGGCGGCGATCGACGCGGCACCGGGCCAGTCGCAGAGCGGGCAGGACTCCCGCGCCCTGGCCCGGGCCGAGGCCACGCTCGGCACCGCGATCACGGCCCTGGAGAAGGCCGCCCCGGTGAGCGGCAGCTCGACCTCCGGCAGCCACACCGGGTCCGGCTCGGCCGGCGGATCGGCGGCTTCGGCCACCGGCGGCACGGCCCGATCCGGTGGCTCCTCGGCAGCGTCGGGCAGCACCTCGTCGTCCGGCAGCACCTCGTCGTCCGGCAGCACCTCGTCGTCGGGCAGCACCTCGTCGTCCGGCAACGCCTCGGCCGCAGGCAGCAGCGGCACGACCAGCCGGACGTCCGGCAGCCGCACCACCGGCCCGGCCAGCCCGCAGCAGCTCGCCGCGGACCAGGCCGCCATCGACGCCGCGAACGCCAACCTCGCGGTCGCCAACCAGAACCTGGGCGAGAGCACCCTGACCAGCCCCATCGCCGGCACCGTGGCCGCGATCGGCCTGACCCCGGGCTCGTCCGTCGGGGCGTCCTCGTCGACCAGCACCATCACCGTGATCGGCGCCGGCCAGACCGAGGTGGCGACCACCGTGCCGCTGTCCTCGATCGACTCGGTCAAGGTGGGACAGCGGGCCAGCGTCACGGCCGATGGGCTGTCCTCGCCGCTGACCGGCCGGGTCACCGCTATCGGGCTGCTCTCGACCACCACCGGCTCGACCACCGCCTACCCGGTCACGGTGCTGCTCGACCCGACCAGCCAGCACCTGGTGGACGGCGCCGGAGCCGCCGTCACCATCGACGTCGCGTCCGCCTCGAACGTGCTGACGGTACCCAGCTCTGCTGTGCACGTTCTCGGATCTATCGGCACGGTAACGGTATTCGCCAACGGCAAGACCAGCCTGGCTCGGGTCACGGTGGGTGCCGTCGGTGTCGACCGCACCCAGATCCTGTCGGGGCTGACCGCCGGCCAGCAGGTCGTCCTGGCGAACCTGGCGACGCCGCTGCCCACCGCCATCACCAACCCCAACGTGGCCCGCCGGCTCGGAGCCGGCGGTGGCACCGGCGGCGCGCTGGGTGGCAGCGGGCTCACCGGCGGCTCCTTCACCGGCCGGACCGGACGCGGCGGCTGACCCCGCTTCACAGTCAACGCTGAGCCCGCTGTCAGCGCAGCCGCAGCGGGACGGCGTTGGCTACCGCCATGACGGTGACGGTCTCGAACAGCGGGCCGGTCGGCTGGGTGCCGGAAGCGGTCGCCCCGCCACTGGTCACCATGCCGCCGGCCGCCACCGCACCGGCCTCGACGGCGCGCTTGCGGTCGTTGCGCCGGCCGCCGGCCTGGCTGCTGGTCACCGGCACCGTGCTGCTGCTCGCCTCGGCCACCCTCAGCGCCCGGGTGGCCGATGCCGACAGCGGCTACGACCTGCTGGGCCTGCTGCACGCGGTGGCCGCCGACCTGGCCCGGCTGCGCTGGCAGTTCACCGCGGTGGTGGCCGTGCTCGCCGCGCTGCACTACGCCGCGACCGCGCTGGCGACCCGGGCCGCCTCCGGCGTCCGGCTGCCGCTCGGCGAGACGGTGCTGGTGCAGCTGGCCGCGGCCGCCGCGAACCGGATCAGCGTTGCCGGTGCGGGTGGTTCGGCGGTGAACGCCCGGTACTTCGCCCGGCGCGGGCTGCCGGTCGCGAGCGCGGTGAGCGCGGTTGTGCTGCTCGCGGTGCTCGGTTCGATCGCGGATCTCCTGGTGCTCGCGGGCGTGGTGGCCGGCGGTCGCTGGGTCGGGCTGGGTGGCGCATCCGGCGAGCTCGGTGCGCTGGCGAGCAAGGCGGCCGGCCTGGTCGCGCCGTTCCGTTCGGCCTGGCTGTGGCTGGCGGTGCTGGCCGCCGTCGTTGTCGTCGTGGCCGCCCGCCGCCGGCTGGCCGGACTGGCCGGCCGGCTCTGGGCGCCGGTCGTGGGACTGCGCCGCGAACCGGGCCGGCTGGCGATGCTGCTGGCCGCGTCCGGGGCGACCACCCTGCTGCTGGCGCTGGCGTTCGTGGCCAGCGTCGCGATGGTGCCGGGACGGGTCGGGCACGTCGGCGCGGGTTCGCTGCTGGTGGGTTTCATGTTCGCCGCGGCCGCCGGCAACGCGGTGCCGATGCCGGCGGGCATCGGCTCGACCGAGACCGCGCTGATCGCGGTCCTGGTCGGCACCGGGGTGCCGACCGCGCACGCCGTCGAGGTGGTCGTGGTCTACCGGATCCTCACGTTTTGGCTGCCGCCGCTGTTCGGCCTGGCCGCGGTGCGGCGGCTGCACCGCACCGGCGCGCTCTGAGCCACCCGTGCCGGGCCCTTGCCGGCGCGATCCGCCCCGGTCGGCGTGCCGCCGCACGATCGTTGCCGGGGCCGGCATGACCGCGCCGGTCCCGGTCCGCACGGTGAGCCTGCCGGGCACCGCACGGCCTCAGGTAGGTCGGGCCGTGCCCGGCAGGCAGCGCATCACATGCAGATGCTGCCGCTGCTGCTGGTGGTGATGACACCGCCACAGGCGAGCGCCTCGACGTCGGCCACCTCAGTCTGCAAGCGCAGGACTTCCTCCATGCTGATCCCTCCTCTCCGCTGATTCCGGCTGGGCTGTGGGGCACCTCGGACCACCCGGCGGCGGGTCGAGGGTGTCGAGCAGGTCCGGCCCGGCGGCGAGAGCCTGCCGCAGTGCCAGCAGCACGCCGGCCGAGCCGGACCAGAGGTCCGCGGAGAGTCGCTGTCCTGGCTCACCCAGCCAGCCGATCCCGCCCTGCCACGGGATCGCGTACCTGAACAGCCCGCGCGCGCTGGTCCGCGCGGCCTCGACCAGCTCCGGACGGTGCAGCCGCCGCCCCAGGTCGGCCAGCACGAACACCAGCCCCGACAATCCCGGGAACAGGCCGGGCAGCGCGGCGAACCTGATCGTGCAGGCGCGCAGACAGCATTCCAGCACCTCGGTCGCGGTGAGGTCGGAGCCACCGTCGAAGTCCGCGTCCGGACGCAGCGCGAGGTAGCGCGAGAGCACCGCGGCGTAGCCCGCGCTGCCGGCGAAGAGGTAGGGATAGACCCGACGGTCGTCGTGGGAGGTCTTGAAGCCCATGGCATCCACCGGCACCGGCTGGGCGTAGACCAGCTCATCCCGGAGCAGCCGCAGGCCACGGTCGAAGATCGCCTGGTCGCCGGTCAGCCGGTGCAGGTGATAGAGCGTGAGCGCCACCCCCGCGCGACCACCCACCAACCCCGAGCGCCGGGTCCCGCTCAGGTGCGCCGTCAGCTCGTGGCCGTCCGGGATCTGCTCGGCGACCTGCTGCGCGAGCACGAGCCAGCGCTGGTCGCCGGTGCGAACGTGCTGGCGCAGCAGGGCGAACGAGGTGCCGGCCGCCCCAGCTCCGAACGTGGCGATGGACCGGTTCAGCGGGTTGGCAGCCGCGGCGGTCAGCAGCACCTCAGCCGCCTCGCCCTCCCCCAACTCGGCAAGCACCCCGGCCACGCCAGAACTGCCGAACAGCAGGCCGGGCGCGCTGCTGCCGGCCGCGGCCAGCGCCTCGTCGCGCAGCCGGCCGACGATCACCGGGTCGCAGGCCCGACCGGCCCGGTGCAGGGCGTGCAGCACCCCGGCCGTTCCGGCGGCCAGATTGCGGCTGTCGGTCTGGTAGCCGAGCGGATTGGTCGGGTAGACCGGGCCCGGACGTTCGGGCTGCGCCATCGCCTCGAGCGCGTCGGCGGTCCGCTCGGCTAGCAGCCGCAGGCTGTCCAGCGGGTCGTCCCGCACCGCTGCGGGCGTCGGCAGGCCGGACGGCCCGGTCCGGTCGCGGTAGCGCGTCGCCCAGGCCCAGAGCCGGGGCTCCACCGGCGCGACCTCGCTGAGGTCGGCGTGCAGGTGGGTCAGGGTGTGCGGATTGCGCTCGGCCTGGTCCAGCACCGGGAAGACCAGCAGCAGCGCCAGCGCGGCGAGGCCGTACCGGTCGATCTCTCGCGGGTCGCGTTCGGCCAGCGAGCGCGGATCCGGCGGCTGGTAGCCCGGCGTGCCCATGATCCGCCGGATGTCAGCCACCGGCTGCACGGCCTCGAAGTCGACCAGCCGCACCCGGTCGTCGTCGTCGACCAGGATGTTCGTCGGGCTGAGGTCGAGGAAGACGAACCCGAGTTCGTGCAGCCGGCGCAGCTGGGCATCGAGCTGGTCGAGCACCGCCAGGCAACGCCGGTGATAGTCGGCGACCTCCGCGGTGAGGGCTTCGGTGCGCAGGTACGGGTTGTGAAAGACCATCCACCGGTACAAGGGGATTCCCGGCACCAGTTCGGTGACGAGGTAGCTGTGCTCCCACTGCTCGAACAACTCCACCGGCCGTGGCGCCAGCCCGGGTTCCCGCTGGTGGAGCGCCCGCAGCAGCAGGTACTCCGCGGTCAGCCGGCCATGCGAGTCCACGCCGTCGGGGGTGTAGCCGTTGTGCGCCCGCGCCTCCTTGAGGAAGACCGAGGCCCCGTCGCCGGTGCGGAACCGGTAGGCGCCACCGGCATTGCTGTGCTGGATCACGGTCTCGTACGTGTAGCCGTGGAAGGCGACCGGTCCGGTGGCGGCCCCCTTGCCGGGCTGCTGCCGGAACGGATCGACCAGCCCGGGCGGCAGCCGGAACTCGGGCACCCGGTCGTCGTCGAGCTCCTGCCCGTCCGGACCGGTCATGGTGTGCACCCGGATGCCGTCGGCGTCCACCCGCATCCTGGTGCGGAATGCCCCGTACCGGTAGGACACGCACTGGCTGCTGCCGAAGCGACGGTCGGTGAGCACGTACGGGCCGCTGAGGCCGGCCAGCGCGTCGTGCAATCGGTGCAGTGCCTGCCGAGCCTGCTCCTCGGATTCGGGGTAGAGCGTGCAGAACTTGCCTGCCTGCACCCGGGACGCGTGCTTGTCGTGCATCAGCAGGAACATCCGGCGCCCGGTCAGGTGCTTGAACCCGATGTTCAGGTCGGCGCAGACACCCGACACCACGGCGAGCACCGGCTGCGCATTCTCGAACGAGCTGGAGACGTGAACCTTCCAGCCCTGATCGGGCATCCGCCCGCCGGCCGGTGCCCAGTGCTGCCAGGTACCTGAGACCGCGCTCCGCCAGGTCGGCGGGAACGGGCCAGCCTGGTAGAGCTGGCCGGGCTCGGCGCTGTCCCACGGCTGGTAGTAATCCCGATCGGCAACCAGGAAGGACATGTCGAGCGCCACCGAGCCCCGTCTCCCCACCGGCGGCACCGCGCGCCCGGCAGCTCGCTGCCACGAACGCGTGCCACCTTCGACATGTCGAATGGATCGTGTTAGAGGTGCCAGATGCTGCCAAACATGCCAAAGCGCAGTCAACAGCTGTTAGACGGTCCATCTATTCGGCGCAGTCAAGTCGGCGCAGTCAAGCGGCGCGTTGTGGTGCGCAACGGCGCTGACGGGCCGGGTTTCAGATGACCTGGTGTTCCAGATGACCTGGTGTTTCAGATGACCTTGTGCAGCACCAGCGGGTACACCGCTCCGGCGCCGGCCTCCCGGAGCAGGCAGCCGGCGACGGTGAGGGTGAAGCCGGACCGGGTGGTGTCGTCGAGCAGCAGCACCGGCTCGCCCGGTACCTGGCCGGGGACGGACAGCCGCGCCAGCGCCGTGCGTGCCGACTCTGCGTTGGTCGCGGCGTCCGACTGGAACCCGGCACCGGCCGTTGCCAGCGCACCGGGCACCACCTGCATCCGGCCCAGCTCCCCCAGCCGGCGCGCGAGGTCGGCAAGCAGCGCATCATGCCGGCGGGACGGCACCCAGGTGATCCAGCCCGGGCGCCCGGCCGGCCAGCCCCAGCGCGACAGCGTGCGCACCAGGCCGTCGAACAGCTCGCCGTCCACCGGGCCGTCCTGCGCCAGCGCGGCGGTCACCGCCTCGCCCCAGGCCGGATCCTCGGCCAGGGCCAGCGCCCGGCCGGGCTCGCAGCGCAGCGACTCGGCGATCTTGCCCCGCCGGGACGCCCCGGCCGGCCACATCTTGCGCGGTTCCAGCGGCACCGTCTGCGAGCGCAGGTGGGCCACCGCCGCCTGCACCGAGCCGGCCGACGGGTGCGCGCCGGGCGCCGGCAGCTTTCCGGTGCACACCGAACAGCGGCCACAGTCGGCCGCGGCGTCGTCGTCGAGCTCGTGCCGCAGCAGCCGCATCAGGCAGCCCGTGCCGGCCAGGTAGCTCCGCATCACGTCCTGCTCGCGCCGGCGGGCCGCGGCGATGCCCGCGTACCGGTCGGCGTCGTAGTGCCACGGCGCGCCGGTCGCGGCCCAGCCGCCATCGGCCCGGCGCACCGCGCCCTCGACGTCGAGCACCTTGAGCAGCGATTCCAGCCGGCCCCGCCGGAGCCCGGACTCGACCTCCAGCCGGGGCAGCGTCATCGCGCCGTCCGCCCGGCCGAGCACGTCGAGCACCCGGCGCACCGTCGGCTCCGGCGGGAACGCGGTGGAGTCGAAGTACGCCCAGATCTTGGAGTCCGCGCTGGTCGGCAGCAGCACCGCGCGGGCCTGGTCCAGCGCCCGGCCGGCTCGGCCGACCTGCTGGTAGTAGGCGATGGGAGACGACGGCGCGCCGAGGTGCAGCACGAAGGCCAGGTCGGGCATGTCCAGCCCCATCCCCAACGAGGACGTGGCGACCAGCGCCCGCAGCTCGTGGTTGAGCAGCCGCCGTTCCAGCTCGGCACGTTCGTCGGACGGGGTCGCCGAGGAGTACGCGGCGACCTGGTGCCCGGCCGCGGCCAGGTAGTCGGCGAGCTGGGTGGTTCCGGCCACCGTCAGCGTGTAGACGATGCCGCTGCCGGCCAGGTCGCCGGCGGCCAGCGCGTCCGCGATCCAGGCGTAGGCGGTGGGCAGGTCCGGGGTCGGGACGACCGACAGCGCCAGCGACTCGCGGTCCAGGCTGCCGCGCAGGGTGAGCGTGTCGGTGCCCAGCTGCGCGGCGATGTCCCGGCTCACCCGCTCGTTCGCGGTGGCGGTGGTCGCCAGCACCGGGGTGCCCTCGGGCAGGCCGGCCAGCACGGTGCGCAGCCGCCGGTAGTCCGGGCGGAAATCGTGGCCCCAGTCGGACAGGCAGTGCGCCTCGTCGACCACCAGCATTCCGAGCCGGGGTGCGAGGCCGGGCAGCACCCGGTTGCGGAAGCCGAGCGAGTTCAGCCGCTCCGGCGAGATGAGCAGCACGTCCACGGCATCGTCGGCCAGCTGGGCCTCGATGGCCGGCCAGTCGTCGAGGTTCGCCGAGTTCAGGGTGACCGCCCGCAGCCCGGACCGTTCGGCGGCCGCGACCTGGTCGCGCATCAGGGCCAGCAACGGCGAGATCACCAGCGTCGGGCCGGACCCCTGGCCCCGACGCAACCCGGCGGCGATCCAGTACACCGCTGACTTGCCCCAGCCGGTGCGCTGGATCACCACGGCCTTGCTGCGCCCGGCCACCAGGGCCTCGATCGCGGCCCACTGGTCCTCGCGCAGCCGGGCGGCCGGGCCGGCCAGCCTGCTCAGGTGGCACTCGGCAGCGATGCGCAGATCAGGAACACTCACGCCACCCATCGTGCCGCGCGGGTACGACAGGACCGCTACCCGACCGGCTGCGGGCGCCGGGCGAGCAGCGCCTCCAGGGCCAGCGCGCCGGCCGCGACCAGGGCGACGAACGTGCCATAGCCGAGGCAGGTGTCGCGCAGGCCCGCGTGCGGGATGATCAGCCCGGCCAGCAGTGCCGGAATGCTGAAGCCCAGGTAGCTCGCGACGTAGACCGCCGAGAGCAGCGCGGCCCGCTGGTGCGGTTCGGCGAGCTGGGTGACCGAGCGGAGCGCGCCGAGGAACGCCGAGCCGAAGCCGGCGCCCGCCGCGATCGCCGCCGCGGCGAACACCGCGGCTGAGGTCGTGGCGAGCGAGAGCAGGAAGAGCGCGGTGCCGAGCAGCAGCGACCGCAGCCCGACCGCGGTCATCCGGGCCGGCTCGTAGTCCCGGGTGGCCAGCGCCGCGACCGACCCCGAGGCGCAGAAGAGGCCGAGCAGCGCGCCGACCACGGCATGGTTGGCCTGGCCGAGCACCGCGCCGAGCAGCGAGCCGCCGACCGAGAGCATCAGCCCGCCCAGCCCCCAGGTCGCCACCATGGTCGGCACCGCGGCGCCGAACGCCTGCCGGGCCCGCGGCGGCACCGCGACCTGCGGACGGAGGCTGGCCAGCACCCCGGGCACCCGCTCGGCCGTCTCCGGCAGGGCCAGCAGGCCAAGTGCCAGCAGCACGAACGCGACGGTGAGGATCGCGAACACCAGCCGGGTCGGGTGCGGGCCGTACTGCACCAGCAGGCCGGTGCCGGCCGCCCCGACGCCCAGGCCCGCGGTCGGTGCGACGCTGTTGACCAGCGAGCCGAGCCGCGACCCGGTGGGCGGCTGCAGGTCCAGCAGGTAGGCGCCCAGCCCGCCGATCGCCGCCCCGGTGGCCAGGCCCTGCACCGTCCGCGCGGCGAACAGCCAGCCCGCCCCGTCCGCGGCCAGGAAGAGTGCCATCGAGGCCGCCTCGACCAGCAGCGAGACCACCAGCACCGGACGCCGGCCGATCACGTCCGACAGCCGGCCGACGGTCAGCAGGCTGGCCAGCAGTGCCAGCACGTACACCGCGAAGATCGCGGTCAACGTGGTCGGCCCGAAGCCGAACTCACCCTGGTAGACGGGGTAGAGCGGGCTCGGTGCGCTGGAGGCGGCGAGCAGCGCGCCGGTCGTGGCGGCGACGAACCAGAACGCGGCGACACGAGGGATGCGGGTTCGAGCGGGGGCTGCCAGCTGAGTCATCGGGCTCTCCGATCGGGAGTACTGTTCGGCTCGTATCGAACGGTCCAACCGGACCCACCCCAGCATAGTTCCAAGAAAGTCGAACTGTGATGCCCGCCACTTCCCGCGAGCTGGAGCACCCCGACCTCGCCGACGTCGAGCTGACCTCGGTGCTGTTCGCCCTCAGCGACGACGCCCGGCTCGAGCTGGTCCGCCGGCTCGCCGAGCAGGGGCCACAGACGGTCGCGCAGTGCCAGGCGGTCGACCCGGACGCGCCCAAGTCGACCTTCTCCCATCATCTGCGGACGCTGCGCGAGGCAGGCCTGATCCGCAACGAGCCGCACGGCCGGCAACGCCAGATCACCCTGCGGAGCGAGGAGATCGAGAAACGATTCCCATCGCTGCTGGCAGCCGTGCTGACCCGTTGAGGCCGGCTCGGCGTCTGGGCCAAGGGCCCGCCGGGTAGGCCTCGGTCAGGTACGCCCACCTGCGCGCGAAAGGTGCCCTGCCGTGAGCCTGCCCAGGATCGTCCCGTGCAGGCCCCGAGTCACGTCGGCCGCTTGCTTAGAAGATCGACGATATTGCTCCCACTATGGCAGTGCCCACGCCGACGATGGTCGAGGCGACGAAGCCTGTCTCAACGGCCTCCGTGGAGGCCCCCGCCAGGAAGAGCAAGCCGCCGAAGCCGGCAAGTCCGATGGCGCCGGCTGCCGCGATTCCGACACCGGCAAGCACGATGTCAGTGCTCGCGTCGTCACCTCGCGGATCACGCATGTTGATCGGGTCGCTGGCGGCGTACTGATAGCGGTTGGCGTTGTCCGGGTCGAGCGGCGCGTTCAGCGTGTCCTGCTGCATCCACGCGCCGGTGTCGGCGCTGTACCAGCGCTTTCCGAACTTGACCTGGCCGCTGACCCGGTCCTGGATGCCGCCCTCGAAGGTGAACGGATTGAAGGCGGACGCGCGGGTCGCGCCCGCGCTGTCGATCCGGGTCGCGGCTCCGTACGGGTCGAAGCTCAGCTGCAGGTTGGTGGCGCTGCGGTTGTTGGCCATCGCGACCGGATTGCCGATCCCGTCGTACAGGTAGAGGCAGGTCGTGTCGGACGCGACCTGCAACATCACCGGCTTGCCCGACGGGTCGGATGTACGAACGATTCCGGGCCTGCTGGCGGCCGTGCTCACCCGTTGAGCGCGGCCGCCAGCGGTCAGCCCATGACGACGGCCGGCCTCAGTGCGCGAACTTCACGTGCGGCAGCACCCGGTCGAGCCAGGCCGGCCGGTGCCAGGCACCGTGCCCGGCCAGCCGAAGCGTCACCGGCAGCAGGATCATCCGGATCAGCAGCGCGTCCACGAAAACCGCCACGGCGAGGATGATGCCCATCTCCTTCGGGGCGAGCGGCCCGCTCAGCGCGAAGGTCAGGAACACCGCGATCATCACACCGGCCGCGGCCACCACCACCCGGCCCGAGGTGCGCAGCGCCATCCGCATGGCATGCGCCGGGTCACCGGTCAGGTCGTAGTGCTCCTTGGCGGCCGAGAGCAGGAACAGCGTGTAGTCCATCGCCACACCGGTCAGCATCGCGCCGAAGAACAGGGGCCCCCAGGCGTCCACGAAGCCCTGCGGCTCGAAGTTGAGCAGCCCGGCCAGGTGGCCGTCGGCGAAGATCAGCTTGGCGACGCCGAACGCCGCCGCGATCGAGAACAGGTTGGTGACCGTCCCCACGAAGGCGATCAACGGGCTGCCCAGCGCGATCAGCAGGAGCAGGAAGCCCAGGCCGACGAGGAGGCCGAAGACCAGCGGGGTGCGGGCCGACAGCACCTTCTCCAGGTCGTGGTTCTCCGCTGCCGCGCCGCCGACCAGGGTTCCCTTCGGCACCTCGGTGCGGATCCGGTCGATGGTGGCGCCGGTCGCCTTCGCCGAGGCGTCGGTGGTCGGGATCGCCTGCAGCAGCGTCCAGCCACCGTGCTGCCCGGCCGGCATGGTGGCGGCGATGCCGTGGTCCGCCGCCAGCGCCTGCCGCGCGGCCGCGGCCTCGGCGTCCGGCGTGACGACGGACAGCGCGCCCGGCGCACCGGGGCCGAAGGCGTCCACCACCTGGTAGTACCCGGCACGCGCGGTCTGGTCCTTCGGGATGATCGCGATGCTGGGCATGCCGGTCCGCAGGCTGAGCACCGGCGCGGCGAGGACACCGATCGCCACCAGCACCAGGCCGCCGGCCACCAGCGGCCGCCGGTGCAGCCAGCCACCCCAGTGGTGCAGCAGCCGTTCCAGCCCCGCGACGGTGTGGTGCAGGTGCGGGTGGGCGCCGTTGCACACGTCGGCCGGATCGCGGCTGGCGTCCGGCGCGGCGGCGGCGCGGGCCGCGGCCCGGCGCTCGGCCCGCTCCAGCGCACCGGGGAACCGCAGCCGGCCCGCGTCGATGCGCCTGCCCAGCCGGCCCAGCACCGCCGGCAGCAGCGTGAGGGTGGCCGCCAGCACCGCGACGACGGAGAGCATGATGCCCAATGCCATGCTGCGGAAGGCCGGGCTCGGCACCAGCAGCACGGTCGAGAGCGAGACCAGCACGGTGAGCCCGCTGAACGCGACCGCCTTGCCGGCCGTGCCCATCGTCTCGGCCACCGCGGCAACCGCGGCCTGCCGGTGGTCGGCCTCGTCCGCGCGGCGCTGCAGGGCGGCCCGGAACCGGACCACGATGAACAGCGCGTAGTCGATGCCCAGGGCCAGGGCGAACATCATCGCGAAGTTCATCGCCCAGATGCTGATCGGTGCGATGTGGGTGCCGATGACCAGCGCACCGGCGGCGGTGAGCAGGCCGACCAGGGTCAGCATGAGTGGCAGGCCGGCGGCGACCAGGCTGCCGAAGGCCAGCACCAGCACGGCCATCGTGACCGGCCAGGACAGCACCTCGGACTTGATCATCGCGCTGTGGTTGACCTTGTTGAAGTTGGACCAGAGCGCGCTGGAGCCGGTGAGGTTCACCGAGATGCCGCCGCTGCCGAGCTTCGTGATCGGACCGACCAGGTCGTCGGCCGCCCGGACCATCTCGTTCGGGTTTGCCGCGGCGCCCGCCTGGATGACCGCGGTGCGGCCGTCCCGGGAGATCGTCGCGCCGGGCCGGGGCGGCACCACGCTGCTGACCCGGTGGTCGGCCTTGAGCAGCGCGGTCGCCTCGGCGATCACTCGCTGCGCCGCCGGGTCGGTCGCGATCGCGCCGTGCCTGTCCTGCACGACCACCTGCAGCGCGGTGGATCCGAGCCCGGAGAACTCCCGGGCGATCAGGTTCCGGGCCTGCACCGACTGGCTGCCGCTGTTCTGCCAGCCGGCCCCGGAGAGGGCCGACTCGACCTGCGGCGCGAACGCGCCGAACACGGCGATGACCACCAGCCAGGCGAGCAGGACGACCCGCAGATGGGTGGCCGACCAGGCGCCGAGCCTCGACAGCCAGCCGGGTGCGGGCTCGGGTCCTACCTCGGGTCGGGCAGTGAGGTGCGTGGTGCTCACGTCGGAGTTCTCCTGTGCGAAGACGATTCGGGATTGCGGCCCGGAGGCCCGCCAGGTGCGACTATACCCCCATGGGTATTAGTCGTGGCCAGCAGGTCGGTACGGCAGGGGGTATGCCCACCCGATACCCACGGGGCCGAGTCCGACTTCGAGACGCGCCGCATCCAGCCCGCCTGATACCCACAGGGGTATACTCCGGGACGGCCGGGCTACCATGGCCCGGCCGGCCCACCAGCTCCGGCCCGGCCGGAACGAGACCGAGGAGAAGCCGAATTCATGTGCTCTCAGGCACGATGCAACCGGTGCGGCAAGACGACCTGGCGGGGCTGCGGCCAGCACGTCGACCAGGTCATGGCAGGCGTGCCGCAAGCGCAGCGCTGCACCTGCGCTCCGGAGCCCCGCAGGAGCCTGCTGCAGCGGTTCCGCGGCCGCTGAGCGGGGCGTCTCAGAACGGAACGCCGGCGCGCTGGGCTGACTCGACAATCCGGCCCAGCCGCCGCAGGAACGCGCGCAGCGAGCGCGGCCGCGGCGCCGCGTCAGGGTCGGCGGTGGCAGTCGGGTGCTGGGACATGTGCGGGCCTTGTCGATCGGATGGCGGCATGCGGCGGACAGCCGCAGCCGGCGGGCCCGGCTGCGGAATCACCCGCGACAGAGCCGGTCGTCGACCGACAGGGGCGTGACCGCGAGCAGGCACAGCCGGTAGCCCGGACAGGCTGCGGGGGCGGCGGTCACGCCGCCCATGAAACACGCCGGGACGCGCCCGGGGCAACCCCCGGCTCCGCCTTGGCCGGCCGCCAGAACGCGCTGCCCGGACGGGGTCCCACCCCGCCGCGCACCGGAGCCCCGACGGTGCCGGTAGCTGGCCGGCGGAGGTTTGCGCCTACCGGTGGCTGCGCTCGGCGCAGCCACCGCGGGGCCGGGGCAGCGGGCGGCCGGTGGTCGCCGCGTAGGCCCGGTAGCCGGGGAACCGCCGGCCGAGCGCGGCCTCCTCGATCCGCGTCTTGACCTGGAACAGGACGAGCAGCCGAGTGGTCATGCGGCTCCCCTCGCCACAGCGACCGGGTGCCGTCACCCGGTCACGAGGCCGAGTTCGACCGCGGTGTCGAAGTCGTCGTCGACGTAGACCACGTCGAAGCCGGCCCGGTCCAGCAGGCTGGCCGCGATCGCGGAGCGGAACCCCGAGGCGCAGTGCACCCACAACCGGGCGTCGGGCAGCTCGGCGAGCCGGGCCAGCAACGAATGCAGTGGAATGCCCAGCGAGCCCGGCAACCGGCTGGCGGCACGCTCGTCGGCCCGGCGGACGTCGAGCACCACCTCCCCCGGCTCCCGCTCGGCCAGCTCGGCGAAGCCGGCGACCCGATAGCCGGCGCGCTCGGTGGCCGACGTGGTCAACGAGCCGAGATCACCGGTCGCGGCGCCGGCCAGGCCGTCGATGCCGATCCGCATCAGCTGCCGCTGCGCCTCGGTCACGTCCTCGGCCGACCCGGCGATCAGGGTGATCGGGGCGTCCCACGGCGCGAGCCAGCCGAGGTAGGTGCTGAACTGCTCGCCCAGCTCGATGGAGACGCTGCCCCGCAGGTGGTCACGGGCGTAGGCGATCCGGTCGCGCAGGTCGACCACCCATTCACCGGCCGCCAGCCGCTTGCCCAGCTCGAGGCCGTCCACCGCGACTGGGGCGAGCAGCTCCGGCACCGCGGGCCCCTGCCGGTTCAGCGGCGCCATGTGGGCGTAGTAGGCCGGGTAGGCGGTCAGGTTCGCCACCAGCCGCTCGACGAAGGCCTGCTCGTCGGGCTCGGTCAGCGCGTCGTTGCGCCGCCGCTCCTGCCCAATGGTCGACTCCTCGCCGCCGGCCGCCGATCCGGAGGAGCAGAAGCTGCCGAAACCGTGCGTCGGGAAGACCGGCGCGCTGTCGGGCAGGAGCTCGGCGAGCCTGCGGGCCGAGCGGAACTGGGCCCGGGTCAGCTCGTCGGTGCGGGCAGTGTCGACCAGGTCGGTGCGGCCGACGCTGCCGTAGAGCAGCGAGCCCCCGGTGAAGACCGCCGGCGGCGCGCCAGGCGCGTCGAGATCGGTCACCAGGTAGGCGAGGTGGGTGTCGGTGTGCCCCGGGGTGGCCAGCACCCGCACCCGCAGCGAGCCGGCCTGCAGCTCGTCGCCGTCGGCCACCGCGAGGCGCTCGAAGGCAACCGGGTCGGCGGCGTTGACCGCGTACTGGGCGTGCCACCGCCGGGCCAGCTCGTACCCGCCGGTGACGTAGTCGTTGTGGATGTGGGTCTCCAGGACCAGGGACAGCCGCAGGCCGCGCCCGGTAAGCAGCCGCTCGACCCGGTCGATGTCGCGCTGCGGGTCGACGACGAGCGCGTCGCGACCGCTCGTCACCAGGTAGCTGCGGTCGCCCAGCTCCGCGGTGGTGATGACCTCAACATGCATGCCCGCTCCGCCACTCCACTCGTCGGCGATAATGTCCGTACATTAGAGTGTCACCACGTCCACGGCAAGTGAGGAGGCCGCCCACCGTGCTCGACGCACCCTCGCCGCGCGCCGCCCGGCTCGACCGGGCCGGGCCGGAGCCGCTGTGGGCGCAGCTGCTCGCCGACCTGCGGTCGCGGGTCGAGGCCGGTGAGTTCACCGAGACCTTTCCCGGCGAGCTGGAGCTGCGGGACCAGTACGGGGTGTCCCGGCACACGGTGCGGGAGGCGCTGCGGGAACTGCGCGCGGCCGGGGTGGTTACCGCCGCGCGGGGCCGGCCGCCGCGGCTCGCCGCCGACACCGACATCGAGCAGCCGCTCGGCGCGCTCTACAGCCTCTTCGCCTCGGTCGAGGCCGCCGGGCTGGAGCAGCGCAGCGTGGTGCGCGCGCTGGAGATCCGTGCCGACGCCCACGTCGCGGTCCGGCTCGGCCTGGAGGAGTCCACCCCGCTGCTGCACCTGGAACGGCTGCGGCTGGCCGGGGGCGAGCCGCTGGCCCACGACCGGGTCTGGCTGCCGGCCGCGGTCGCCGCGCCGCTGCTGCAGGTCGACTTCAGCCATACCGCGCTCTACCACGAGCTGGCCGGGCGCTGCGGGGTGAAGCTGTCGGGCGGCCGGGAACGGCTGCGCGCCGTGCTGCCCTCGGCCCTGGAACGACGGCTGCTCGATCTGCCTTTCGACGAGGCGGCATTCTCGATCGACCGGCTCGGTCACGCCGGCGGCCGGCCGCTGGAGTGGCGGACCACCTTCATCCGCGGCGACCGGTTCACCGCCGTGGCCGAGTTCTCCGCGCGGGGCGGCTACCGGCTCGACCTGCGCGCGTTCGACCTGCCCAGCCCGAGCACCCCCGACCCGAAGGCGAGTTCCGGATGAACCAACCCCTGGCCGACGGCGACATCGGCCCGCTGGACGCCGAGCGCGAGCACCGCGGCGGCCGAGCGATCCTGGTCGACGTCCGGGAGCAGGACGAGTGGGACGCCGGGCACGCCCCGGGCGCGATCCACCTGCCGCTGGCTGCCCTCGACGCCGGGCAACTGGCCGGACGGGGCCGGATCGTGGCGGTCTGCCGGTCGGGCAACCGCTCGCGCCGGGCCGCCGCGCTGCTCACCGCCGCCGGCATCGACGTGGTCAACCTGGCCGGTGGCATGACCGAGTGGCTGCGCTGCGGCCTGCCGGTGGTGACCGACTCCGGCCGGCCCGGAGACGTCACGTGAGCAGCCGGCGATGACGCTGGCCGCGGCGGCGCTGTTCGGCGTCCTGATCGGTCTCAGCCTCGGCGCCCTCGGCGGTGGTGGCTCGATCCTCACCGTGCCGGCCCTGGTCTACGCAGTGGGCGAGTCCGCGCACGCCGCGACGACCGAATCGCTGGTCATTGTCGGGCTGACCTCGCTGGTGGCGGCGGGCGGTCACGCGCGGGCGGGCCACGTCCGGTGGGGAGCCGGGCTCGTCTTCGGCCTGACCGGCGTCGCCGCCTCGTACGTGGGGACGGCCGCCAACCGCGCGGTGGACCCGAACCTGCTGCTGCTGGCCTTTGCCGGGCTGATCGTCGTGGCAGCCACCGCGATGCTGCTGCGCCAGCGCGGTGGCGCGCGCACCCCCGCCGCGGAGCCGGCCACCGCACCGGCCCAGGACCGCACCGTGCTGACCCGCCCGGTGACCGGCATCGCCAGCCGGACGGTGACACCGGCCGTGGCGGCCAAGGTGCTGGCGGCCGGGCTGGCCGTCGGCTTCCTGACCGGATTCTTCGGTGTCGGCGGCGGATTCGTGATCGTGCCGGCCCTGGTCATGGCGCTCGGCTACGACATGCCGATCACGGTCGGCACCTCGCTGCTGGTCATCGCGATCAACTCCGCGGCCGCCCTGCTCGCCCGATCGGGCCACCAGACCTTCCACTGGTCGGTGATCGTGCCGTTCACGCTGGCTGCCATCGCCGGCTCCCTCACCGGCAAGCGGGTGGCGGACCGGGTCGCGCCCGATGCCCTGACCAGGGCGTTCGTCGGCCTGCTCTTCGCGGTCGCGGGGTACGTGGCGATCCGCAGCGGGGTCGCGCTGCTCGGCTGAGGGGCGCTCGCTGCGGATCGTTCACTGGGCCGAGGAGGTCACCCCTCGGTGAGGGTGAACCGCGCGTCCATCGACGATCCGGACATCATCGGAGGGGAACCCCCGTGCCGGGCGCTCGGGTCAGTCCTGGCTCGACGGAGGCCGATTTCGCCACGGTGGGCCTGGACATCCGGCCTGTTTCGCGACCTTCCCGACGCGCTGGACCGGCTGCGGCCGCCGCGCGGCGACGGACCGCCCCTGCTGCTCGGTCCGCGGGGCGCCCACGTCGAACGCACCGGCCGGCTGCTCCGTCGTTACGCCGGCGCCGGCTTCGACGACGCGGTGGTGCTGCTGGCGCCCGGCGGGCCGGCGCCGGAGGAGGTCCGGGCGTTGCTGCCGCGGTGAGCGCTACGGGCGCCCGTCCTGGAGCCACCGGGCCAGGCCACCCAGCCCGGCGGCGTACCGGCCGAGGTCGGTGACCTCGCCGTGCTGGGCGACGATGCCGAGCAGCAGCCCGACCGCCGCGTCGGCACGGCCGGCGTCGTTCAGGGTCAGCGCCTGGAACACCCGGACGGACTCCGAGTCGGGAAACTCGGCCCGGGCCCGCTCCAGCACCGCGAGCGACGCGTCGTACTCACCGAGCCAGCGCAGCGTGCTGCCGTACTGGCACAGGCAGCGGCGCAGCGGCTCACCGTCGAGCCCGAGCTCCAGCGCCCGCTCGTACAGGGTCCGGGCCCTGGCCTCGTCGCCGGCGCTGTCGTAGGCACCGGCCACCTCGTAGGTCAGCACCGGGTGGCCCGGGTGCCGGGCCAGCAGGTCCTCGAAGTACGCGATCGTCGGGGCCATGTTCTCCCGGTCGCGGCGCTCGTAGCCGAGCGCGATGGCCCGCTCCAGCTCGGGGGTCAACGTCGTCACGCCGCAGACCCTATCGAGCCGGCGCTCGGCCTGCCCCCCGCGCGTGGGCCGGCCGAGCACCGGACCCGCCAGGACCGGGGCGCAGTACCGGCATACGTACTACTAGCGACGCATCTGACCGATAGGTAGGAGTCGCGGATCGGCTCCCGATTCGACCTGTAGTGTGCTGAATCTCTGCGTTGCCCGAGTACAGGTCCCAGTGGGCTCTGCGTCATCCGAAGGGAGGTCAGGTGAAGAAGACGACCGTGCAGAAGCGGCAGGTTCGGCGGCGGGAGCGCGTCGCTTGAGTTGCTTCCCGGTCCCGCCGGCGTCGAGACGAGCCGGCGGGACCCGCCCCCATTCTGCGACTCCAGGACCCCGATGCATCTCGTTCTCGCCGTCACCCCCTGGCACCTGCTGCACCATGCGCACGCCGCAGCCGAGCTGCTCGCCGGGGTGCTCGACCCTCCGCACCGGGCCACCGTCCACTACGCGAACCTGACCTTCGCCGAGTTGCTCCGCGACGCCGACCGTGACGACCCCGGCCGGTACCACCGGCTGGCGGAGAGCGGCTACCTCTCCGGCATCGGCGACTGGGTCTTCACCCGCGCGCTGTACGGCCAGGGCGATCACGCCGTCGAGGACGCCCGCGGCGCCTGCGCGAGCGCCGGCTTCGACTGGGAGCAGACGCTGGCCGCCCACCGCATCGCGGAGCGCTGGGCCGACCTGGCCGCCGCCGACATCCTCGCCCTGCAGCCGGACGCGGTCGGGCTGTCCACGACGTTCGCCCAGTCCGTCGCCGCCCTAGCCCTGGCCAGGCGGCTCAAGCGGCAGCGTCCCGACCTGCCGGTCGTCTTCGGCGGCTCCAACTGCGACGGGCCGATGGGTGCCGCCCTGCAGCGGTCGTTCCCGGCCGAGATCGACTTCGTCGTCCGCGGCGAGGGCGAGCAACCCTTGCGCCAGCTCGTCAACGCCCTCGACACCGCCGATCCGGCGGACCGGGAACGGCAGCTGGGGACGATCGCCGGGCTGTGCCGGTGGCGCGCCGGCACGCAGGTCGTCCAGCCGGAGGGGACGGCGCTGCCCGAGGGCGAGGAGTTGCGCGGCGGCACCCAGGACGCCTACTTCGACGCGGTCGCCAGCTCCGAGGCCGCCGACTGGGTCCGGCCCGGCCTGGTGCTGGAGACCTCCCGCGGGTGCTGGTGGGGGCAGCGCAAGCACTGCACGTTCTGCGGGCTGTCGGACCGGACCATCAGGTTCCGCGCGAAGCCGGCCAGGACGGCGTCCGAGGAGCTGCTCGGCGCGGTCGACCGCCACCAGGTGCTCGACGTCATGACCACCGACAACATCCTGGACCTGGCCTACCTGGACTCGCTGCTGCCCGAGCTCGCGGCCGCGGGCCTCGACCTGCACCTGTTCTACGAGATCAAGGCGAACCTGACCGCCGAGCAGCTTGCGACGCTGCGCGCGGCCGGGGTGCTGACCGTCCAGCCGGGCATCGAGAACCTGCACTCGGCGCCGCTGAAGCTCATGGACAAGGGGTCCACCGGCGCGATGAACGTCGCGCTGCTGCGCGAGCTGCAGGGCAACGGCATGACGACCATGTGGAACTACCTCTACGGCTTTCCCGGAGAGAGCGCGGCGCACTACCTGCCCGTCATCGCACAGCTGCCCAACCTGGTCCACCTGCTGCCGCCGGCCGGGGCCTACCGGCACATCATCGAACGGTTCAACCCCTACTTCGAACGGCCCGAACTCGGCTTCGCCCGGCGGGCGCCGATGCCCTGGTACCGCTGGGTCTACCCGCACGTCGCCGACGGCGACCTCGACGACCTCGCCTACCTGTTCGCCTCGCAGCCGGCCGGGATCGACGAGGTGACCGCGTCGGCGCTGCGCGAGGCGGTGGCCGCCTGGCAGGACCACTACCACTGCTCCAGCCTGACCCACCGGCTCGTCGGCGACACGCTGACCGTCTACGACCGCCGGCACGGCAGGGACCCGGTCGACCACCGCATCTGCGATCCGGCTGCAGTCGCCGCCTATCGTGAGCTGGCGCGACCACATTCAGCCGAACGTCTGACGGCCCGGCAGCGAAAGGCAGGCCACGACATCGACGAGCCGTGGGCGCGCGCGTTCCTCGCCGAGCTCCATCGGGCGGGTCTCACCTACGCAGACGGCGACACGCACGTTGCGCTGTCGCTGGCGCACGACCCGCGCCTGCGCCGGCTGCCGGCCGGTGGCACGACCCTCGCCATCCGCTCGGCGGAGCAGCTCCCGGCGTACGCGGGGAGCCACCGGTGAGCTTCCTCCTGACCACCTCGGCCGTCGAACCCGCGCAGTTGCGGGCCGAGGAGTGGCGCTCTCGGCTGGCACTGCCGTACGCGCACGGTGCGCACGTGCGGGCTGCCGCCGGTGAGCTGCCGGAGCTGGCGCGGGAACTGCAGGCGATCGGCGGCCCGCGCACCCATGTCACGGTCAGCACCGAGACGCCGCCGGACGCCGGCCACGTCGAGCTGCTGCTCGCCGCCGGGGTCGACAGCGTGCAGCTGGCCAGGCCGGAGCGGGACGCGGGCGAGCTGTGGTGGCCGTCGATGATCGCGTTCCTGCGGGAGGCGGTCAGCCACGGGCTGCCCGTCAGCTGGCAGCCGCCGCTCTCGGCAGGCTGGGACGACGGCCTCGACGTCTCGCTCCTGGTCCACCTGCCGCCTCCGACGATCGGTGACGGTGCCGGCCGGGCCGCCACGGACTGGAGCCACCGGCACGCGCCCGGGCTGTGCCGGTGGCGGCAGGGCACCGGGTTCGTCGTCGTCCTCGACGAGCGCGACGGGGCGGCCAGCCAGACGGTCATCGACGATCCCGTCCTGACCGGCGCCTTCGGCGCGCTGCACGAGCCGACCCGGCTCGCCGAGCTGGGGCGCCGGAGCCGCGCCGCGGCCGGCGAGCTCATCGAGGCCGGCTTCGTGCTCGACCTGAACGGGATCGCCGTGACGCTGCCCTACCGACTTCGGCACTGGCCGGTGCCCAACACGAGCTACTGAACGAGAGGACCGGCATGCGCATGACCGCCCTGGCGAAGCTGCGAGGTGTCCGCGAGATCCCCTTCGCCAGCACCCTGGTCTGGTACGGGGCGTACGTGGCGCTGAGCCTCTGCGTCGGCGTCAGCCTGCTGATCGCGCTGCCGCTGGCCGGCTACAGCTCGGCGGCTGCCGGGATCGCCGCCGGAGCCGTCGCGGCCGGCCGCGCGGTCGGCGCCCCGGTCTGGTCGCGCCAGGTCGACCGGCGCGGTTCGACGTTCGTGATCACGCGCGCCGCGTGCGCGCATGCCGCCGCGATGACCGCGTTGGCCACCGCCGTCGGGTTCCGGGCCGCGACCCCGGTCGTGCTGGTCCTGGCGGCGCTGTCGTCCGCCGCGCTGCCGCCCGTCACCGAGTCGATCCGCGGGGCCTGGTCGCGAGCCTCCCTCGCCAGCCACGACGCGTCCAGGCTCGCCGCCGCCGATTCGGTCGTCAACGAAGCCGCGCTGCTGGTCGGCCCGCTCATCCTCGGCGTCGTGGCACTGCTGCGCTGGCCGCCCGGGCTGGTGGCGGTCGTCGGCTTCGGTTCCGCGATCGCTGCGATGCGTGCCAATTCCCGGCTGACCGCCGACTCGCACCGGCACGCCGAGCAGCCCTCGACCGCCGAGGCCACCCGTCACGACCTGCTGCACGCGCCCGGGATCGGCCGCGCGCTGCGACGGCTGCTGCCGGTGCTGGTCTCGATCGCGACGCTGCTGACCGCCCTGTCCGCCGCCGAGGTGTGCATCAGCCAGCAGGCCCGCGGGGTCGGCAGCGGCGTGCTGCTTGCCACCTGGTCTGCGCTCAGTCTGGTCGCCACCCTCGCCTACGCCAGGATGAGCCGCGCCGTGCCGGTCGCGCTGGCGACGGCGGTGCTGCTGGCCGCGCCCGCGGCGGCCGCCGTGGCGATCGCCATCAGCCCCAACACCGCCGTGCTGGACGCGGCGTTCGTCGTCACGGGCCTGGCGATGGGACCCGCGCTGGTCAGCATCCGATCCCAGCTGCTGGCGATGGTCGGACCGCACCGGCCGTCGGAGACATTCGCATGGGTAGGCGTCATCGGGACGATCTCCGGCGCGACCGGAGCGGCACTGGCCGGGTTGCTGCTCAGCAGTGGCGGCCTGCGCGCCCTGGCCCAGCTGGTCGCGGCGGTGCTGGCCGTCGGGGTTGTCGCCGCGCTGAGCACGGCGGCGAGGCTGCGTGCCGTTCCGGCCGGGACGCTGGCCGCCGCGGAGGCGTCCGAGCTGGCCTAGCTTTGCCTGCCTTCGCGGCTGTCGGTCCTGCCCGAGTTCGCCGGGTGGACCGGCCGGGACATCCGCCACGACCGGGCGTGACGGCATGCGAATCGCCCATCATCGGCACGGACCCCGAAGCCGGTTACGACCGGCAGCTGCCGGGCCTCGACCCATCCTCGCCAGACAGGCCAGGCGCCGGACGAGAGCGGATTGCTGGATCGCCGAAGGCGGCCCGAAAGGTACTTGTTCCTCAGGCCACGGCTGGCACCCGGGGCGCCCGAGCGACTACTTCAGGATCTGGCGGGCGATGACCATCCGGTTGATCTGGTTGGTGCCCTCGTAGATCTGGGTGATCTTGGCGTCGCGCATCATCCGCTCCACCGGGAAGTCGACCGTATAGCCGTAGCCGCCGAAGAGCTGCACCGCGTCGGTGGTCACCTTCATCGCGACGTCCGAGGCAAAGGCTTTCGCTGAGGCGGAGTACCAGGTCAGCCCGGGCTCGCCGCGCTCGGCGCGCGCCGCGGCGGCGTAGATCAGCTGCCGGGCGGCCTCGGTCTGCATCACCATGTCGGCGAGCATGAACTGCAGGCCCTGGAAGTCCGCGATCGGCTTGCCGAACTGCTGGCGCTCCTTCATGTACTTGATCGAGGCGTCGATCGCGCCCTGCGCGATGCCGAGCGCCTGCGCGCCGATGGTCAGCCGGGTGTGGTCGAGGGTGGCCAGCGCGGTCTTGAAGCCGGTGCCCGGCTCGCCGATGATCCGGTCGGCGGGGATGGTGCAGTTGTCGAAGTGGATCTCACACGTCGGCGAGCCCTTGATGCCGAGCTTGCGCTCGTGGGTGCCGACCGAGAAGCCCGGGTCGTCCTTGTGCACCACGAACGCCGAGATGCCCCGCGCGCCCGCCGACGGGTCGGTCACCGCCATCACGGTGTAGTACGTGGAGACGCCGGCGTTGGAGATCCAGCACTTGGTGCCGTTCAGCACCCAGCTGTCGCCGTCGCGCACCGCCCGGGTGCGCATGGCGGCCGCGTCCGAACCCGCCCCCCGCTCGGACAGCGCGTAGGAGAACATCGCCTCGCCGCTGGCCACCGGCGGCAGCACCTGCTTCTTCAGCTCCTCCGACCCCGAGAGCAGCACCGGCATGGTGCCGAGCTTGTTCACGGCCGGGATCAGCGAGGACGACGCGCACACCCGCGCGACCTCCTCGATCACGATCGCGGTGGCCAGCGAGTCGGCCCCGGCCCCGCCGTACTCCTCCGGGATGTGGGTGGCATGGAACCCCGCGCGGGTCAGCGCGTCGAGCACGTCGTACGGGAACTCCGCCCTCTCGTCGATCTCGGCCGCGCGGGGCGCGATCCTGTCCTCGGCGAGCGAGCGCACCGCGTCCCGGAGCATGACGTGCTCGTCGCTGAGCCGGTACGTCTCGAAGTCAGCATTCAGGGCCATGGGAGCAGGTTACCCAGCAGTATGGCGAGGGCAATCGAGAGTGCCCGAAAGTGAGCGGGTTCGCTCCCCCGCACCAGCCGGACGGGCCTCGGAGCTGCCACCGGCTAGCCTCTGATGAAATGCCGGGAACTGCTCGGCGGACCGTCGGACCACGCAGGAGATCGATGTCATGAGCCAGCGCCCACGGCTGTCAGTGATCGGGACCGGGTACCTCGGCGCCACCCACGCCGTATGCATGGTCGAACTCGGCTACGAGGTGATCGGCGTCGACGTCGACCAGGCCAAGATCGACTCGCTGCGGCAGGGCACCATCCCGTTCTTCGAGCCCGGGCTGCCGGAACTGCTGGCCAAGCACATCGACTCCGGCCGGCTGCGGTTCACCACCGACTACGCCGAGGCGGCCGAGTTCGCCGACGTGCACTTCGTCTGCGTCGGCACCCCGCAGCAGAAGGGCCAGTACGCCGCGGACCTGAGCTACGTCGAGTCCGCGTTCCGCTCCCTCGCCCCGCACCTCGGCCGCAAGGCACTCGTGGTCGGCAAGTCGACCGTCCCGGCCGGTACCGCGGTGCGGATGCAGCAGGTGCTGCTCGACCTGGCACCCAGCAAGGACGTCGAGCTGGCCTGGAACCCCGAGTTCCTGCGCGAGGGCTTCGCGGTCGAGGACACGCTGCGCCCGGACCGGCTGGTCTTCGGCGTGCACAGCGCGTGGGCCGAGCAGGCGCTGCGGGGCGCCTTCGAGCCGGTGATCGAGTCGGGCACGCCGGTGATCGTCACCGACTTCGCCACCGCCGAGCTGGTCAAGGTGGCCGCCAACTCCTTCCTGGCGACCAAGATCAGCTTCATCAACGCGATGGCCGAGGTGTGCGAGGCGACCGGGGCGGACGTCACCCAGCTGGCCGACGCGATCGGCCACGACGCCCGGATCGGCCGCCGCTTCCTGAACGCCGGCCTCGGCTTCGGCGGCGGCTGCCTGCCCAAGGACATCCGCGCGTTCATCGCCCGGGCCGGTGAGCTGGGCGTCGACCAGGCGGTGTCGTTCCTGCGCGACGTGGACGAGATCAACCTGCGCCGGCGGGCCCGCACCCTGGAACTCGGCCTGGACCTGCTGGACGGCTCCTACCGCGGCACCCGGGTGGCCGTGCTCGGCGCGGCGTTCAAGCCGAACTCCGACGACGTCCGGGACTCCCCGGCCCTCGACGTGGCCGCCGCGGTCGGCCGGCGCGGTGCCACCGTGCTGATCTTCGACCCGGAGGCGAACGAGAGCGCCCGCCGGATCCACCCCGAGCTGAGCTACGCCTCGTCACTGGAGCAGGCCGTCACCGACGCCGACCTGGTCATGCTGCTGACCGAGTGGCAGGAGTTCCGGACGATGGACGCCGACGAGATCGGCAAGCTGGTCGCCCAGAAGAACATCGTGGACGGGCGCAACGTGCTCGACCCGACCGGCTGGCGTGGCGCCGGCTGGGCCTACCGCGCGCTGGGCCGGCCATAGCACGGGCCGCACAGGGCACGGGCCGGACACGGCGCGGACCTGCCGCAGCGCGGACCTGCCACAGCGCGGACCGGCCATTACGGGTGTCAGCCACAGCACGGACCTGCCACAGCGGGTCAGCTGGTGATGTCCTTGCCGGCGAACCGGGTCCAGGCGGCGGTGAAGAACACCGCGCTGTAGATCGCGGCCAGCGCGGTGCCGCGGATCATGCCGCTCCAGCTGATCGACGGGGTGAGCGCCTCCAGCCAGGAGTACTGGAAGTGCGTCGGCAGCACCACCCGGTACGGGTCGAGGGCGGTGATCGAGTCGAGGATGTTCGACACGACCACCAGGAACACCGCCCCGCCGACCGCGGCCAGCGGGGCGTCGGTGAGCACGCTGAGCAGGAACGCCAGCGCCGCCACCAGCACCGACTGCAGGCAGGCGTACACCGCCACGATCAGCATCCGCTGCACCGTCTCGGGGTAGCTGAACGTCCCGCCGAACGGTGACCGTGCCGGCCCCCAGCCGAAGAACGCCCCGCCCACCGCGTACGCCCAGGCCGGCAGCACCAGGTTCACCCCGAAGCTGAAGGTGAGCGCGACGACCAGCTTCTGCCGCAGCAACCTCGACCGGGGCACCGGCAGCGCCAGCAGGTAGCGCAGCGACGACCAGCTGGCCTCGCTGGCCACCGTGTCACCGCAGAACATCGCGACCAGCACCACCAGCAGGAAGCCGATCGCCGCGAACTCGGCGAAGAACGCGAAGTTGCCGGCGCTGTCGGTCGCCACGCTCAGCAGCGCCGACTGGCCGCGCGAGCTGTTCGAGGACGACCCGCCGATCTGGAACGCGATGGCCATGACGATCGGCAGCAGGAGCAGCAGCCCGAACGTCCACTGGGTGCGCCGCCGCTTCAGCTGCCGCCGGAACTCCACCCGCAGCGGCAGCGTCCGGCCGGCCCGGAAGTCGCCGGCGGGCTCCGGTGGCGGCAGCGCGGCCAGCCGGTCGTGCACGCCGCGCCGGGTCGAGGCCAGAACGGTGTCGGGCGCGCCAGGTTCGCGATCAGTCACCGCGCTCTCCGATCAGGTCGAGGAACACGTCCTCCAGTGCCCGCCGGGCCGGCACCGCCGAGGCCGGGATGCCGGCCGCGGCCAGCACCGCGACGGCGCGCTCCGGTTCGGGCACCGACAGGTGCATGGCACCGGCGCCGGCCACCTCGGCCACCGACCCGGCCGCGACCAGCCGGCCCCGGTGCATGACCACCACGTGGGTGCAGGTCTGCTCCACCTCGGCCAGCAGGTGGGAGGAGACGATGACGGTGCGCCCGGTCGCGGCGTAGCCGGCCAGCACCTCGCGCATCTCGGCGATCTGGGGCGGGTCGAGCCCGTTCGTCGGCTCGTCCAGGATCAGCACCTCGGGCAGCCCCAGCATCGCCTGGGCGATCGCCAGCCGCTGCTGCATGCCGTGGCTGTAGGTCTTCACCCGGCGGTGCACCGACGCGCCGAGGCCGGCGATCTCGAGCACCGTGTCGAAGCCCGCGGCGGCCACCGGCCGGCCGGACGCGGCCCAGAACAGCCGCAGGTTCTCCAGGCCGGTCAGGTGCGGCAGGAAGCCCGGCCCCTCGACGAAGGCACCGAGCCGGGACAGCACCGGCGCCCCGGGCACCACCTGCTCGCCGAAGACCCGCACCGCCCCGGCGGTGGGCAGGATAAGCCCCATCAGCACCCGCAGCGTGGTGGTCTTGCCGGCCCCGTTCGGGCCGAGCAGCCCGAGCACCTGGCCGCGCTCGACCCGGAAGCTGACCCCGTCCACCGCCCGGAACCCGTCGGCGTAGACCTTCTGCAGGTCGCGCACCACGACCGGCACCGTGGCTAGCGCCGGATCGGGCGGCGGCGGCCGGCGGGCCCGCAGCCGCCAGCCGGCGTACCCGGCGCAGAGCAGCAGCACCAGCGCGGCGAGCAGCACCCAGACCAGCACGTCACCCGAGCGCACCTGGCTGGTCGGCAGCGTGCTGACGGTGAGCGTGCCCGCCGCCAGCCCGATCCGGTAGCTGTCGGCCTGGGCGGGCAGCGCGTACTGGAAGTCGGTGGACGACACCTCGACCACCAGCCGGTGCCCGGCCGGGATCTGCTGCACGATCCAGGGCAGCTGCACGCTCACCGTGTGCACCGCGCCGGGCGCGCCGGCCAGCCGCACCGGTGACACCAGCCGGGCCGGCAGCGTGTCGGTGCCGTCCGGGGCGACGTCGTGCAGGGACGCGAAGAGCGTGACCGAACCGGTCCGGCCGGCGGTCACCGCCAGCCGCACCCCGGACGCTCCGACGACCAGCCGTGGCTCGGCCAGCGGGGCGGTGGCGAACCGCGCAACCTGGCCCGGGACCGCCGACAGCCCGGTGCCGCCGAGCACGCCCGACAGCCCGGCCGCGGTGCCGAGCACGCCGCCGAGGCCGGGGATGCTGGACACCGCGGCCGGCGTGCCCCCGGCCGGCGCGACAACCTGCTGCGCCGGGCCGCTGGTGAGCGGCAGCGTGGCGGTATCGAAGCCGCCGACCCCGTTCACCCCTGGGTAGTCCGGCGCCCGCAGGGTGGTGTCCACCGTCCGGCCGTCGCTGGCCGAGATGCCCGCGCCGATCTGCGACATCAGGAAGCCGCCCGGCACGCTGCCCCGGTCGCGCAGTTCGGCGTCGAAGAACTGCCGCTGCCACCCGGTCACGTCGGCGGCGGCACCGGGCGCGTCGTGACCGCCGGAGCGCCAGCGGACGCTGACCGGCGCGCCGGCCGCGGAGAGTTGCCGGGCGTTGGCGTCCGCCTCGCTCAGCGGGAACAGCGAGTCCTGCTGGCCCTGGGTGAGCAGCACCGGCGCGCGCAGCTGCGACAGCACCGTCGCAGGGCTGGAATCGGCCAGCAACTGCAGCACGCCCGGCGGCGGCTGGCCGCCGGAAGCCACGGCCTGGTACAGCCGGCACAGCTCGGGAGCGAACCGGCCGCAACTGCCGGCCGCTGCCGGATCGCCGGCTGCCGGATCGCCCGCGCTGGCTCCGGTCGGGAAGCCGGCCGAGAACAGGTAGCCGGTCCACAGCTTCTTGAAGACGCCCAGCGGCGCGGCGCCGGCTCCGGTCGCCTCGTTCGGGAAGAGCGCGGTGGCGAGGTTGTTCCAGGTGATGTCCGCCGCCACCGCTCCGATCCGGTGATCGGTCGCCCCCAGCATCAGCGCCAGCGCGCCGCCGTAGGACGAGCCGGCCACCCCGAGCACCGGCCGCCCCGACCGCCGCAGCACCTCGGGCCGGGCGGCCAGCCAGTCCAGCAGCCGCGAGCCGTCGGCCACCTCGTAGTGCACCGAGTCGAGGTGGATCAGCCCGCCGGACGCGCCGAATCCCCTTGCCGAATAGGCCAGAACGACATAGCCGGCGCCGGCCAGCGCGCGGGCCTCACCCGCCACCGACTGCTTGGACCCGCCGAAGCCATGGGCCAGCAGGACGGCAGGTGCCGGGGTGCTGGCCGGCAGGTAGAGGGTGCTGTCCAGCCGGACCGGCGCCCCACCCTGCTCCGGGGTGCCGGCCACGAACTGGCTGACCGTGCGCACCGCCGGACTGCGCCCGGCCACCGCCAGCGCGCCGAGCCCGGCCAGCAGCAGCACCAGCACCGTGACCGTCGCGACCAGCCGGCGCCGGGTGGACCACAGGACCCGGGACAGTCGGCGACCGAGGGTGCGCGCCGACTGCCCGATGGTCACCAGCCGAGCGTACGGAGCTGGTCCGACAGCGCCCGGTCCTTGCTGAGGGCCGTCTCAGCGAGCTGTTCCTGGAACCGCTCGACCCGTTCCCGCAGCGCCGGATCGCCGGCCGCGAGCATCCGCACCGCGAGCAGGCCGGCGTTGCGGGCACCGCCGATCGAGACGGTCGCCACCGGCACCCCGGCCGGCATCTGCACGATGGAGAGCAGCGAGTCCATGCCGTCCAGGTACTTCAGCGGCACCGGCACGCCGATCACCGGCAGCGGGGTGAGCGCGGCGACCATGCCCGGCAGGTGGGCCGCTCCCCCGGCACCGGCGACGATCGCCCGCAGCCCGCGACCGGCGGCCGCCCTGGCGTACTCGACCATGCCCTCGGGCGTCCGGTGCGCCGAGACCACCCGCACCTCGAACGGCACCTCGAACTCGGCCAGCGCCTCGGCCGCGGCCCGCATCACGGTGAAGTCCGAGTCGCTGCCCATGATCACGCCGACGAGGGGCTCGGGAACCTCAGCCATGCGCGTCCACCTTCGCCTTCTCGCCCAGGGACAGGTAGTCGGCCGCGGCGCGGGCCCGGGCGCGCACCTCGGCCAGGTCGCTGCCCAGCGCGGTGACGTGGCCGACCTTGCGGCCGGGCCGGAATCCCTTGCCGTACAGGTGGATCTTCACGTCCGGCCAGCGCGCCATCAGGTGGTGCACCCGCTCGTCCAGGCCGGGTTCGGTGTCGTCCGGGCCGCCCAGCACGTTGGCCATCACGACGACCGGCGCGGTCTGCGCGGTGTCGCCGAGCGGGTAGTCCAGCACCGCCCGCAGGTGCTGCTCGAACTGCGAGGTGCGGGCGCCCTCGATCGTCCAGTGGCCGGAGTTGTGCGGCCGCATCGCCAGCTCGTTGACCAGCAGCCGGCCGGACCGCTCCACGAACAGCTCCACCGCGAGCACGCCCACCACGCCCAGCTCGGCGGCGATCCGCAGCGCCAGCGCGGTGGCCTGCTCGGCGAGTTCGGGGGCCAGCCCCGGCGCGGGCGCGATCACCTCGGTGCAGATGCCGTCCTGCTGCACCGTCTGCACCACCGGCCAGGCCGCCGCCTGCCCGAACGGCGACCGGGCCACCACCGCGGCCACCTCGCACTCGATGTCGGCCAGTGCCTCGGCCAGCAGCGGCGTGCCGGCCGCGAGCAGCGGCTCCGCCCCGTCCGGGCCGGCCAGCACCCAGACCCCCTTGCCGTCGTAGCCGCCGGAGATCGCCTTGACCACCAGCGGCCAGCCGACCTCGGCCCCGAACGCGACCAGCGCGGCGCGCGGGTCGGCGGCCCGGGTGAGGTCGCGCCAGGCCGGCGCCGGCACCCCGAACTCGGTCAGCCGGGTCCGCATCGCGGCCTTGTCCTGGGCGTAGCGCAGCGCCTCCGGCGGCGGCAGCACGGTGACGCCGTCGGCGGCCAGCGCCCGCAGGTGCTCACCCGGCACGTGCTCGTGGTCGAAGGTCAGCACGTCGCAGCCGGCCGCGAACGCGCGCAGGTCGGCCAACACCCGGAAGTCGCCGAGCTCGACGTCGGCGGCCACCCGCGCGGCGCTGTCCTCGGCCGAGTCGGCCAGGATCCGCAGGGACTGGCCGAGGGCGATGGCGGCCTGGTGGGTCATCCGGGCCAGCTGGCCGCCGCCGACCATTCCGACCACGGGCAGTGCGGTGCGCGCGTCCACCCGCAAAATCTATCCCGGCCGGGGTGCGGCCCATCCGGGCAGGTGCACGGCTCCGAACCGCTCGTGTCAGCCCCGCGTGAACGGGGCATAACCTGACCGACAATCCGTGCAGGAGAGAGAAGGCATCCGGGTATGACACCTCGTCGGATCGCTGTCATCGGCAGTGGGGTGGCGGGCCTGACCGCCGCGTACGTCCTGCAGCGATCCGCCGAGGTGACGCTCTACGAGGCCGACGACCGGCTCGGCGGCCACGCCCACACCCACGACCTGGTCGACGCGGCCGGCCGGGACGTCCGGGTCGACACCGGCTTCATCGTGCACAACCAGCACACCTACCCGACCCTGCTGCGGCTGCTCCGCGAGCTGGACGTCGCCACCCAGGAGTCCGAGATGAGCATGTCCATCTCGTGCGGCGGCTGCGGGCTCGAGTACGCCGGCGCCCGGGGCCTGTCCGGGCTGTTCCCGCGGGCCGCGAACGCCGCCAACCCGCGCTACCTGCGGATGCTGGCCGAGGTCACCCGGTTCCACCGCCGGGCCCGGGCCCTGCTGCGCGACGCCGGCGACGCGGCGGCCGGGCAGACCCTCGGCGAGTTCCTCGACGCCGGGCGCTTCTCCACTTACTTCAGGCTGCACTTCGTCACCCCGCTGATCGCCGCGGTCTGGTCGTGCGCGCCCCGGCTGGCCGGCCGGTACCCGGCCCGCTACCTGTTCCAGTTCCTCGACAACCACGGCATGCTCAGCGTGACGGGCTCGCCGCAGTGGCGCACCGTGGTCGGCGGCTCGGCCCGCTACGTGGAGCAGGCCGCCAAGCAGCTGGGCGCGGTGCTCACCTCGACCCCGGTCCGCTCGGTGCGCCGGCTGGCCGGCGGGGTCGAGGTGCGCGACGACGCCGACAACCGGGGTGCCTACGATGCGGCCGTGATCGCCACCCACCCGCACCAGGCGCTGCGGATGCTGGCCGAGCCGACCCCCGCCGAGCGGGCCACCCTCGGCGCGATCCACTACTCGGTGAACCCGACCGTGCTTCACACCGACCCGTCGGTGCTGCCCCGGGCCCCGCGGGCGCACTCGTCCTGGAACTACCGGATGCCCTCCTGCACCAGCGACGCCGGCGCGGTCCGGGTCTCCTACGACATGAACCGGCTGCAGCGGCTGGACTCCGCCACCCGCTACCTGGTCACGCTCAACGACGACGGCCAGGTCGCGCCGGGCCGGGTGCTCGACCGGATGGTCTACGAGCACCCGATCTTCACCCCCGAGTCGGTGGCCGCGCAGGCCGGCCTGCCCCGGCTGAACGACGGCGTGCTCGCCTACGCCGGCGCCTACCACGGCTGGGGCTTCCACGAGGACGGCTGCCGGTCGGGCGTCGATGCCGCCGCCAGCCTGGGGGTGCGGTGGTAGCCGGAGCGCTCCCGGCGCGCTACGCGGTCACCATCGGCCACCGGCGCCGCGACCCGATCGACTACGGCTTCCACCGCCGCGCCAGCACCTGGCTGGTGGACCTCGACCAGCTGCCGGCGCTGCCCCGCGGCCTGCGGCGACTGTGCCGGTTCGACAGCGCCGACCACCTCGGCGACCCGGACCGGACGCTGCGGGCCAACGTCGACGCCTACCTCGCCGGGCACGGGGTGGCGCGGCCGGCCCGGGTGCTGATGCTGGCCAACCCGCGGCTGCTCGGCTACGTCTTCAACCCGCTCTCGGTCTTCTACTGCTACGACGGCGCCGGCCGGCTCGGCCAGGTGGTCGCGGAGGTGCACAACACCTACGGCGACCGGCACCGGTACCTGGTCGAGCCGGACGGGACCGGCCGGGCCCGGACGCAGAAGCAGTTCTACGTCTCGCCGTTCTACCCGGTCGACGGCGAGTACACGATGCGCTTCCCGGAACCGGCCGACCGGCTGGCGGTGACGGTCACCCTGCACCGGCCGGGCGACCGGCCGTTCGCCGCCACGATGACCGGCAGCCGGCGCCCCGGGCCCAGCTCGCTGTGGCGGGCGCTGGCCTCGCCGCTGTCCTCCCGGGCCGTGATGGCGGGCATCCGCCGGCACGGGATCACCCTGTATCTCAAGGGCCTGCGGCCGTACCCGCGGTCGGCCAGCACCCCGGCACCACATCAGTCCGCACCGTCCGCACAGAGGATCGCCCGATGACCACCACGCTGGCCGGCCACCGCGCCGCCGCCCCCCTCGACCCGGCCCGCTGGCCGGACGTCGTCGCCGTCCCCGACAACCCGTGGCGGGCCCGGATCGCCGAGCGGCTGGTCCGGCGGGCGGTCCGCACGCTGCCGCTGCGGGTGCGCACCGAGGACGGCCGGCGCTTCGGCGGCGGCTCGCCGCGCGACCCGGAACTGCGCCTGCACCGTCCCGAGCACCTCTACCGGCGGCTGGCCGACAGCGGGCTGATCGGCTTCGGCGAGTCCTACATGGCCGGCGACTGGTCCTCCGACGACCTGGCCGGGGTGCTCACCGTGCTGGCCACCCGGATGGCGACCCTGATCCCGCCGCAGTTGCAGCGGCTGCGCTCGGCCGTCGTGCGCAGCCGGCCGCAGTCGGAGGACAACAGCATCACCGGTTCCCGGCGCAACATCCAGGCCCACTACGACCTGTCCAACGACCTCTTCCAGCTCTTCCTGGACCCGTCGCTGACCTATTCCTCGGCCCTGTTCGACGCCGACCCGGCCGGCAGCCGGGAGCCGCTGCAGGTGGCCCAGCACCGCAAGATCGACCGGCTGCTCGACATCACCGAGGTGGGCCCGGGCAGCCGGCTGGTCGAGATCGGCACCGGCTGGGGCGAGCTCGCGATCCGGGCCGCCCGGCGCGGCGCGCAGGTCACCACGGTGACCCTGTCGGATGAGCAGGCCGAACTGGCCACCCGCCGGATCGCCGACGCGGGGCTGAGCGAGCGGGTGGAGGTCCGGCTGCAGGACTACCGGGCCGTCACCGGCAGCTACGACGCGCTGGTGAGCGTGGAGATGATCGAGGCGGTCGGCGCGAACCACTGGGACGAGTACTTCGGCGCCATCCACCGGTTGCTGCGGCCCGGCGGCCGGGCCGGCATCCAGGCGATCACCATGCCGCACGACCGGATGCTGGCCAGCATGAACACCTACACCTGGATCGTGAAGTACATCTTCCCGGGCGGCGCGCTGCCGTCCGTCCGGTCGGTGCGGGAGTCGGCGACCACCGCCGGGCTGACCGTCGCCACCGAACTGGCCTTCGGCCTGCACTACGCCGAGACGCTGCGCCGCTGGCGGGCCGCCTTCGAGTCCGCGGCCGAGCAGGTGGCCGCCCTGTCCGCGCAGTTCGACCTCGCCTTCCGCCGGATGTGGACGCTCTACCTCGCCTACTCCGAGGCCGGCTTCCGGTCCCGCTACCTCGACGTCGTGCAGTTCGGCCTGATCAGACCGGCCTGAGCCGGGCAGACCCCCAGCGCGTCCCTCCTGACGAAAGCAGCCCTCTGAGATGACCACCGCGAGCAAGCTGGCCGCCCTGCTGACCGCCGTCACCGGACCCGACCTGCCGGTGCGGCTGCGAGCCTGGGACGGCTCCGAGGCCGGCCCGGCCGGCGCACCGGTGCTGCACCTGACCAGCCGCCGGGCGCTGCGCCGGCTGCTCTGGGAGCCCAGCGAGCTGGGCATCGCGCAGGCCTACATCACCGGCGAGGTGGACGTCCCCGGCGGGGCTGCCGAGCTGGCCGACGGGCTGCGCCGGGTCTGGCAGCACGCCCGCGGCACCGGCACCGGCACCGGCCCGGTCCGGCTCTCGGCCCGGCAGCAGGCCCGGGCGGCCGTGCTGGCCCTGCGGCTGGGTGCCCTCGGCCGCCGGCCGACCGTGCCGTCCACCCAGGCCAAGCTCACCGGCACCCTGCACACCCGCGCCCGGGACCGGGCCGCCATCGCGCACCACTACGACCTGTCGAACGAGTTCTACGGGCTGATCCTCGACCCGGCGATGGCCTACTCGTGCGGCTACTACCGCGAGCCCGGTTACACCCTGGAACAGGCGCAGCGGGCCAAGCTCGACCTGATCTGCCGCAAGCTCGGGCTGCGGCCGGGCCTGCGGCTGCTGGACGTCGGCTGCGGCTGGGGCTCGCTGAGCCTGCACGCCGCCGAGCACTACGGCGCGCAGGTGCTGGGCGTGACCATCTCGCAGCAGCAGCACGAGTTCATCAGCAAGCGGATCGCCGAACGCGGCCTGGCCGACCGGGTCGAGGTACGGGTGCAGGACTACCGCGAGATCCCGGCCGGCCGGTTCGACGCGGTCAGCTCGATCGAGATGGGCGAGCACGTCGGCGAGCACAACTACCCCGCCTACGCGGGGGTGCTGTTCTCCCACCTCGCCCCGGGCGGCCGGCTGCTGCTGCAGCAGATGTCCCGGCACGCCGGGACCGCGCCCGGCGGTGGCGCGTTCATCGAGAGCTACATCGCCCCGGACATGCACATGCGGCCGCTCAGCGAGACGCTCGGCTTCCTGGAACGGGCCGGCTTCGAGATCCGGGACGTGCAGGCCCTGCGCGAGCACTACGTCCGGACGGTCGAGCACTGGCTGCAGACCTTCGAGAGCCATTACTCCGACGCCGTCGCGATGGTCGGCGAGGAGATGGCCCGGGTCTGGCGGCTGTACCTGGTCGGCGGCGGCCTCACCTTCGAGGAGGGCCGGATGGGCGTCGACCAGATCCTGGCGGTCCGCCCGTCCGAGCTGGGCCGTTCCGGCCTGCCCGCCACACCGGAGTGGGCCGCGTCCTGATGCTCGATGCCGCATCGTCGGGCTTTCCGGTCGGCCCCTTCGCCGCCGCCCTGCTGCCGGCCGCCGGGGCGATCCTGCTGGTGCTGGCGATCACCTACGCGGCCAGCCGGATCGCCGGCCGGCACAGCGTCATCGACACCGCCTGGGGACTGCTCTTCAGCGCCGCCGCGGTGACCACGTTCGCGCTCTCGGCCGGGCACGGCAATGCGGTGCGCCGCGGCCTGCTCCTGGTGCTCACCGTGGCCTGGGGGGTGCGGCTGGCGGTGCACATCGGCCGGCGCAGCCTGGGCAAGGGCGAGGACCCGCGGTACGAGGAACTGCTGCGCGACCGCGGCCCGGTGCAGGCGGTGCTGCTGGTCTACGGGCTGCAGGGGCTGCTCGCGTACCTGGTCTCGGCGCCGATCCTGGTCGGTTCGTTCGAGCCGGGCGGGGTCGGGGCGCTGGCCTGGTTCGGCGTGCTGCTGTGGCTGGTCGGGGTGCTGTTCGAGGCCGTCGGGGACTGGCAGCTGGAGCGCTACAAGGCCGCCAAGGCGGCCGGCCGCGACCCGGGTCCGGTGCTGGACAGCGGGCTGTGGCGTTACACCCGGCACCCCAACTACTTCGGTGACGCCTGCGTCTGGGTAGGAATCTTCTGTGTAACCGCGGAACGGTGGCCGGGGGTGCTCACCGTGTTCTCGCCCGCCATCATGGTCTACCTGCTC
>DATJNU010000004.1:0-14806 GCA_035507775.1 Jatrophihabitans sp. | reverse complement strand
CAGGTGATGAACCGCAGCATGGACTTCTTCTCGTGGCTGTCGAGGTAATCCTCGATCTCGGCCGGCCCCGACTCGGCGGTTCTCGTCATCAGAAGTAGCCCTCCTGCTTCTTCTTCTCCATCGAGGCGCTGGAGTCGTGGTCGATCACCCGGCCCTGCCGTTCCGAGGTGGTCGTGGTCAGCATCTCGCCGATCACCTCGGTGACGGTGCGCGCGGTGGACGGCACCGCGCCGGTCAGCGGGTAGCACCCCAGGGTGCGGAACCGGACGCTGCGCAGCTGCGGCACCTCGCCGTCGTGCAGCGGCAGCCGGTCGTCGTCGACCATGATGAGCGCACCGTCGCGCTCCACCACCGGGCGCGGTTCGGCCAGGTACAGCGGGACGATCGGGATCCGCTCGCTGCGGATGTAGTTCCAGACGTCGAGCTCGGTCCAGTTCGACAGCGGGAACACCCGGACGCTCTCCCCTGGATTGACCCGGGCGTTGTAGAGCCGCCACAGCTCCGGCCGCTGCCGCTTCGGATCCCACCGGTGGGCGGCCGACCTGATGGAGAACACCCTTTCCTTGGCGCGGGATTTCTCCTCGTCCCGGCGCGCCCCGCCGAACGCCAGGTCGAACCGGTGCTCGTCCAGGGCCTGCTTGAGGCCCTCGGTCTTCCAGATGTCGGTGTGCACCGCCGAGCCGTGCGTGAACGGGTTGATGCCGGCGGCGAGCGCGTCCGGGTTGCGGTGCACCAGCAGCTGCATCCCGGAGTCGACGGCCGCCCGGTCGCGGAAGGCGTACATCTCCCGGAACTTCCAGGTGGTGTCGACGTGCAGCAGCGGGAACGGCGGCGGGGCCGGGCTGAACGCCTTCTGCGCGAGCCGGAGCATCACCGAGCTGTCCTTGCCGATCGAATACAGCATGACCGGCCGCTCGCTCTCGGCAACCGCCTCGCGGAATATGTGAATGCTTTCGGCTTCCAATTGCTGCAGATGTGTCAGCACTGCGGACAATCCCTCCTCGGCGGCGATCGACCGCACTCCCGCACCGCGGCTGTGCCGGACGATCGCCGGACCCTGACGAATCCCGGTGCTACCGGAAGGCGAATCCACGATCACCGCTCCGCCACCCGTGGTTCGGGCCGCGAAACATTCCCGCGCAGTCATCGACGGCGGCGAGAACCCGTGCCGCGAAGCAGCACGGCCATCCGGACCAAGCGATTATCGACATGTCCCATCGGGCGTGTCCAGTGCCAATTCAGAATGAATCTCTGCCTTGCCAGATATCGGGCAATCCATGCTATGTTTTCGACCGCCGTGAGCCGACCGCCCTGCCCCGGCGGGCCGGCGCGCGGGCGCAGACCGGCCGAGCCGGCAGCCGTTCCGGCCGTCCGACCACAGGCTCCACCCGAATTCGCAGGCACTATCCGCGCACACCCACGCTCCACGCAGCTCACCAGCGCTCGATGCACCTCACCAGCGAAAGAGGACCTGATTCGTGCAGACTCTTCCCCTGTCCGATCGCCGGATCGGCGTGCCGCTCTCCGGCGGCCTGTCCTCGCTCGCGGTCGCGGCGAAGCTGCAGGCCGACGGCCGCCCCGTGCTCGGCCTGGCCGCGTTCGTCGGGCAGTGCAGCCCGGCCGAGTTCGCCGAGTTCACCAGCAGCGTCCGGGCCGGCGGGATCGAGGTGCGCGAGGTCGACCTGACTGATTCGATGGCGACCGCCGCGTTCGACGTACTGGCCCACCACGCCTGCTACGACGGCGGGTACTGGAACACCACGAGCATGTCCCGCGAGGTGCTGGTGGCCGGCCTCGCCGGGCAGCTGCGGGCGGCCGGCTGCTCGGTGCTGGCACACGGCTGCGTCGGGGGCGGCAACGACCAGCGCCGGTTCGAGCGCAACGGTGCCCGCTACCTGCCCGAGGTCGAGGTGTACGCCGCCTGGCGCGAGGCCGAGATGCAGGCCGCGATGCCGGACCGGGCGGCGATGGCCAAGTACCTGGCCGAACGCAATCTGCCCGCGATGGCAGGCAATACCATCGAGCACTCGATCGACGGCAACCTGGCCGGCTTCTCCCACGAGGACACCGCGCTGGAGGATCTGCGGACCAGTACCCGCACCCTGCAGCGCCGGCTGGGGGTGCCGCCCGAGGCCGCACCCGACACGGTCACCACCGTCCGGGTCCGGGTCGAGCGCGGCCGCCCGGTCGCCCTCGACGGCACTGCCCTGCCCCCCGCCGAGCTGCTCGGCCGTGCCAACGAGCTGGCCGGCCGGCACGGCCTGGGGCTGGCCGACGTGCTGGAGAACCGGGTGAACGGCACCAAGTGCCGCGGTGTGTACGAGGCACCGGGCATGCAGCTGCTCTCGGCCGCGGTCGAGGCGGCGTTCGAGACCTCGACCGACCGGGCCGCCGCCGACCTGCGCCGCGAGCTGTCCCGGGTGATGGCCGTCGCGGTCTACGAGGCCACCACCGGTTCGGTCGCGGCGCTGGCCGCCCGGGCCGGGCTGGAGGAGCTGGCCGGCTTCGCCGGCGCCGAGGTCGAGCTCGAGCTCCACCGCGGCTCGGTAGTCGGGCGCACCATCCACGACTTCGACCAGCGGGCCGGCATCGTCCAGCAGCGGCGGCTGGCCGGCACCGGGCACAACTGGCAGTCCGCGCCGCTGACCGTCGCGGCGCACTCACGGAACGGGAACTGATCGGCATGCGCAACCGCACGTTCGGCCGGCTCGGCTGGTCCGTCAGCGAGATCGGCTACGGCATGTGGGGGGTCGGCGCCGGGCCGGGCGGCTGGCAGGGCGGTGACGACGACGAGAGCCTGGCGTCGCTGCGGCTCGCGGTCGAGCTCGGCTGCACCTTCTTCGACACCGCCTGGATCTACGGCCGCGGCCACAGCGAGCAGCTGCTCGGCCGGCTGATCCGCGACAACCCAGGCAGCGGGCTGCGGGCGGCGACCAAGATCCCGCCGAAGGACCGGCAGTGGCCGTCCCGGCGCACCTCCCTGCTGTCGGACGTCTTCCCACACGACCACATCGCCGAGTACCTGCGGCTGTCCCTGGACAATCTGGGCGTCGACCGGATCGACCTGCTGCAGTTCCACGTGTGGGAGGACGCCTGGCTGACCGACGACGCCTGGCTGAAGTCGGTCGAGTGGCTGCGATCCTCCGGTGCGGTCGACGGAATCGGGATCAGCATCAACCGCTGGGAACCCTGGAACGGGGTCGCGGCGGTGCGCAGCGGCCTGATCGACAGCGTCCAGGTCATCTACAACGTCTTCGACCAGAACCCCGAGGACGAGCTGCTGCCGGCCTGCCGGGAGCACCAGGTGGCGGTGATCGCCCGGGTCCCGTTCGACGAGGGCACGCTGACCGGCACCATCACCCGGCAGACCACCTTTCCCGACGACGACTGGCGCGCCTCGTACTTCGTGCCGGAGAACCTCGAGTCGTCGGTGGCGCACGTCGAGGCACTGCTCGCCGAGCTGCCGGCGGCCGCCGACCTGCCCGACCTGGCGCTGCGCTTCATCCTGCAGAACCCCGACATCGCAACGGTGATCCCCGGCATGCGGCGGCCGGCGCACGTCCGCCGCAACATCGCCAGCAGCGACGGCACGGCGCTGCCCGCCGAGCTGATGTCCACCCTGCGCGCCCACCGCTGGGACCGCGAGCCGACCGAATGGTCGCAGTGACCGCCGGAGACCCCGATGCCTGACGCACCACGCCCCGACCCGACCCGAATCGCCTCGCTCGGCCTGTGGAGCGCGCCCCGGTCGATGTCCACCGCGTTCTTCCGGATGATGGCCGAGCGCGACGAGTTCCGGCTCAGCCACGAGCCGTTCTCCGAGCTGGCCGCGGGGCGGCCGGCCAAGATCGACGACGAGTCGTACAGCGGCGCCGGGCCCTACATCCACGCGCTGGTCACCGGTGACCGCCCGGCCTTCTTCAAGGACACCACCGAGTACCGGCACGCGGCGCTCTTCGACCGGCACCCCGAGCTGTACCGGGTGCAGCACACGTTCATCATCCGCGACCCGCGCCGGGTGATCGACTCCCACCACGCGATGAACCCGGCGGTGACCAGGGACGAGATCGGCTTCGAGCACCTGGTCGAGGTCTTCCGCCTGGTCCAGGAGCACACCGGCACGTCCCCGGTGGTGATCGACGCCGACGACCTGGTGACCGACCCGGCCGGCGTGGTGGCCGCGTACTGCAGGCGGCTCGGGCTGGCCGAGCGGCCGGAGACGCTCAGCTGGCGGCCGGAGAACCGGACCGAGTGGGGCGCGACCGCGCAGTGGCACCGGGACGCCGCCGCGAGCGGGCAGTTCCAGGCCAGCGAGCGGGTCTACCCGGTGACCACCGAGAACGACGAGCGGCTGGCCGGCTACCTCGCCCACCACCTGCCGTTCTATCACTACCTGCGGGAGTTCAGCCTTACCGGTACGGGCAATTCCCGATGACCGCGGTCCCGCGGAGCACGGTCTGCCATCCGGTCAACGGGCTGGTCCGGCCCTATCCCGCCGAGCGCACCACGCTGGACCTGATCGAGGCCCGGGTGGCACGGCACCCGGCCGCGGTCGCCGTCGGCTACGGCGACACCGAGCTGACCTACGCCGAGCTCGACCGCCGGGCCAACCAGCTCGCCGCCACCTTCCTCGACCGGGGTGCCCGGCCCGACCGGCTGCTGCCGCTGCTGGTCACCGACGGCCTGGAGCTGCCGCTGAGCATCCTGGCCGCGATGAAGGCGAACGTGCCGTTCGTGCCGATGGATCCGCGCTGGCCCGCGGACCGGATCGGCGCGCTGCTGGCCACCCTGCGCACCGACCTGCTGGTGGCCGGGCCGCGCACCGACCCGGTCGCGGCCTCCCTCGGCACCCCGGTCGAGGTGGACGCCGGCGCCCTCACCGGCTCCCCCGCCCGTCCGGACGTGGCCCGGCCCGACCGGACGGACCTCTTCTACGGCTTCTTCACCTCCGGCACCACCGGGCTGCCCAAGTGCACCCTCAACCACCACCGCGGCCTGGTGAACCGGTTCACCACCATGAGCCGGCTGTTCGGCGAGGGCCACGTCGCGCTGCAGAACAGCAAGTCGGTCTTCGACTCCTCGCTGTGGCAGCTGCTCTGGCCGCTCACCTCCGGCGGCCGGGTCGTCATGCCGGTCCGGGCCGGGCTGCTGGACCTGGAGCAGACGGTCCGCCAGATCGGCGCGAACCAGGTCACCATCACCGACTTCGTGCCGTCGATCTTCAGCGTGCTGGCCGACCTGGTGCGGGCCGACGCCGAGCTCGCGGCCTGCGCGGCGAGCCTGCGCCGGATCCTGCTCGGCGGCGAGGCGATCAACCCGGCCGCGGTGCGCCGGTTCCACGAGGTGCTGCCGCACGTCGAGTTCACCAACACCTACGGCCCGACCGAGGCCTCGATCGGCAGCGTCTTCCACAGCTTCGCCGAGCCGCCGCCCGACGGCGTGGAGATCCCGATCGGCCGGCCGATCGACAACACCTCGGCGATCGTCGTCGATTCCGCGATGCGACCGCTGCCACCGGGCGAGACCGGCGAGCTGCTGATCGGTGGCGACTGCATCGGCTACGGCTACCTGGCCGACCCGGAGCGCACCGCCCGGGCCTTCCTCGACAACCCCTACCCGGGGCTGCACGGCGACCGGCTCTACCGCACCGGCGACCTGGCCCAGTTCCGCGACGACGGATACCTCTACTTCGTCGGGCGGATCGACGACCAGCTCAAGCTGCGCGGCGTGCGGATCGAGCCGGTCGAGATCGAGGACGCGCTGACCCGGCTGCCGGGCATCACCGAGGCGAAGGTGTTCGTCGACGGCGAGCACGACCGGGCCCAGCTGATCGCGGCGGTGATCGCCGACCGGCCGGTCGGCACCGACCTGCTGGACGGCGCCCGCACCGTGCTGCCGCCCGAGCTGGTGCCCGACCGGTTCGTCCAGCTGGACCGCTTCCCGCTCTCGGCCAACGGCAAGACCGACCGGCGGGCCCTGGCCGAGACGGTCCGGCGGACCCGGCCACCGGCCATCGACCGGGCCGCCGCCGAGGGAACCCGCGGCCGGATCGAGCGGCTGTGGGCCGACCTGCTGCCGGCGATCGGCGACCCGGACGACTCGTTCTTCGACCTGGGCGGCACCTCGCTGTCGGCGCAGCGGCTGGCGCTGGCGCTGCGCGCCGAGTTCGGCCGGCCGGTGACCGTGCACGACATCGCCGACCACCCGACCCTGCACGCCCAGGCGGCGCTGCTGGACCGCACCGGGGACGAGCCGTGGGCCGCCACCGAGCAGCTGCTGGCCGACCAGCACCTCGACCCGTGGACCGAGCACCGCACCGGGTCACCGGCCCGTCCCGAGCACGTGCTGCTCACCGGGGCGACCGGCTTCATCGGCTGCCACCTGCTCGGCGCCCTGCTGGCGGCCGGGGCGGTGACGGTGACCTGCCTGGTCCGGGCCGACTCTGCCGCCGAGGCCGAGCGGGTGCTGCGCGCCCGGCTCAGCTACTACCGGCTGCCGGACGTGACCGGCGACCCGCGGGTGCGGGTGGTCGTCGGCGACCTGGGCAGCCCCCGGCTTGGGCTGGCCGAGCCCGCGCACGCCGCCCTGGCCGCCGAGGTGGACGCCATCGTGCACGCCGGTGCCCAGATCAACCTGGTCACGCCGTACTCGCAGCTGCGCGCGGCCAACGTGCTCGGCGTCCGGGAGCTGATCGGGCTTGCCCGGGCCGGGCGGCGCAAGGCCCTGCACCACCTGTCGACCCTGAGCGTGCTGCCCGGCGGGACGGCTGCCGACGAGGACACCTGCCTGGTCGAATCGGTGCTGCCGGCCGACGGCTACAGCCGGAGCAAGTGGTGCGCCGAGCGGCTGCTCGGCACCGCCCGGGAGCAGGGGCTGGCGGTGAGCGTCTACCGGCTGGGCGAGGTCATGCCGCACCGGCAGCACCGGGTCGAGAGCTACACCGGCAGCCTCACCGAGCTGCTGCTGGACGGCTGCCGCGAGCTCGGCCTGGTGACCCGGACCGGCGCTGCCGGCGACTTCACCCCGGTGGACGCGGTGGCCGAGCTGATCGCCCGCGCGGTGACCGACCCGAGCGACCGCCGGCCGGCCGGCGACTGCTACCACGTGGTGGGCGCGGAGCACCTGCGGCTGGACGCGCTGCTCGACCGGCTGGCCGCCGAGTGCGGGCTGGCGACGGCCGGCTATGCCGAGTTCTACCAGCGCGTGCAGGCAGAATCGCTGCTGCCGACCGCGTCCGAGGCGATCGGCAAGCTGGCCGTGATGCTGCCGGAGCAGCCGGCCGACGAGCAGGCGCCGCTCGCCGGGCTCTTCTTCACCTCCACCGCTGCCGGCTACCGGGACCGGTTCGCCGGCCGCTGCGCCGAGCTGGGGCTGGCCTGGCCGGAGGTGGACGAGGCCACGCTCACCGCCTGGTGCACCGGGCCGACGACCGCCGCCGAGGGTTAGGCGGGTGCGCTGATGGCGGTGATCGTGCAGAAGTACGGGGGTTCCTCGCTGCGCGACGCCGAGGCCCTGCGCCGGGTCGGCTGCCGGATCGCGGCCACCGTGGCCGACGGGCACCATGTCGCCGTGGTCGTCTCGGCGATGGGCGCCACCACCGACGAGCTGCTGCTGCTGGCCAACCAGCTCACGCCCGCCCCGGACCCCCGCGAGCAGGACCTGCTGCTGTCCACCGGCGAGATCGTGTCGATGACGCTGCTGTCCATCGCGCTCACCGCCGCCGGCGTCCCGGCCCGGTCCTTCACCGGCCCGGCGGCCGGCATCCGCACCGACGACGCGCACGGCAACGCCCGGATCCGCGCGGTCGAGGCCGGCCCGGTCCGCGCCGCCCTCGACAGCGGCCGGGTGGCCCTGGTCGCCGGCTTCCAGGGGGCGGCCGGCAGCGGCGAGGTCACCACCCTCGGCCGCGGCGGCTCCGACACCACCGCGGTCGCGCTCGCCGCGGCGCTGGACGCCGAGGTCTGCGAGATCTACACCGACGTCGACGGCGTCTACACCGCCGACCCGCGCCTGGTGCCCACCGCCGCGAAGCTGCCGCACGTGACGTACCACCAGATGCTGGAACTGGCCGCGCACGGCTGCCGGGTGTTGCACGACCGCTGCGTCGAGTACGCCCGCAACAACCACGTCCCGCTGCACGTCCGCTCCTCCTTCACCGCCGAGCCGGGCACCTGGATCGGCCACCGGGCCGGCACCGAGGCCGCCCGCACCGTCACCGGCATCGCCCACGACACCGGCCGGATCCTGCTGACCCTGCACGGCCTGCCCGACACCGGTCCGGACCGGATCGCGACCCTGCTGCACGCGCTGGCCGGCACCCGGCTGCCGGTGCACGACCTGCACGTACCCGGTGCCGCCGCGGATCTCACCCTGACCCTCGGCCTGGCCGACCTGCCGCGCGCGCTGGCCGCGCTCACCCCGCTGCGGGATGCCCTGGGCTACACCGCGCTCAGCCACGACACGCTGGCCACCGTGACGCTGGTCGGCACCGGCGTGCGGGCCGACCCGGGCGTCGTCAGCCGGTTCACCCAGGCGATCCGCGACACCAACACCCGGCCGCACACCCTGCGCACCACCGACACCACAATCTCGGCCACCACCTCCGCGGCCAGCCTGCCCGGCCTGGTCCGCACCCTGCACACCGCGTTCGGGCTCGATGCCATCGAGGTCGGGCCGACGCCGGCCAGCCCGGCGCTGGCCGGGACGGCCGACGCGTCCCACGGGCGGTAGGGTCAATTGAGTTCTTACCCGGCAAAGCAGCCCGAGGAGGGCCGGTGATCTCGACGTCGGCGCTGGGCCCGTTCCTGGTCGCGGTCGTGGTCATCTGCGTCGCACCGGGGCCCGACATGGCCTTCGTGATGGCCTCCGGCCTGTCCCGCGGCCGGCGGGGCGCGCTGCTCGCCGCCACCGGCATCAGCGTCGGGGTCACCGTGTGGGTGCTGGTCACGGCGTTCGGGCTCGGCGCGCTGGTCACCCGGCTGCCGCAGATCTCCGACGCGCTGCGGATCGCCGGTGCCTGCTACCTGGCCTACCTGGCCTGGGACACCTGGCGCAGCGCCGGGCAGCACGCACCGGAGGCCGCCGACTCCGGAACCGGCCGGATGTTCTGGCGGGGCACCGTCACCAACCTGGCCAACCCGAAGATGGTGCTCTTCTTCACCGCGTTCCTGCCGCAGTTCGTCGACGCCAAGGCGGGCTCGGTGATCGGCCAGTTCGTGGTGCTCGGCCTGATCATGCAGGCGATCGGACTGCTGATCGACTCGATGATCGGCATGGCCGCCGGCAGCGCCCGCGACCTGCTCGGCCGGCGCCCGCAGATCCGGCGCCGCCTCGACCAGGCGGCCGGCGTGGTCTTCGCGGCCCTCGCGGTTGCCGTGGTGGTCGAGCTCGCCGCCTGACCCGGCGGGCCACCCGGCGGCCGCGATGAACCGACCAAGGTCCCTGGAACGCCCGCGCACCCGGAACTAACGTCTCCGGCACGGCGGGGGGATGCGCCGGGCGGGTGCGGGGGCGCCGGGTCACGTTCGGCGCGGCAGCGGCAGGCGATTGGAGAGTGATGATGGCTCTCTCGGAACGCGAGCTGCGCATCCTGCACGAACTCGAGCAGTCACTCCAGACCGACCGGCGACGGCGGTTGCTGACGCTGCGGCACTCGTTGCGGCGGGTGACGCCCGGCGGCGTCGTGGTCGTCCTGCTCTGCCTGGCACCGCTGCTCGGCCTCGCCCTGGTTCCGCTCGGGGTCGTGCTGGGCGGCGGGCCCGGCCTGGTGCTCGCCACGTCAGGAGCCTGCGTCCTGGCCGTGGCCGGCCTCCGGCTGGGCTGGGTATGGCAGCGTCGGGTCGGGCAACGCCGGTGATCGACCGCCACCCGTCACCGACCGAGGACCTGCCATGACCTTCACCCAGATGCGGGCGACCCAACCCACCCAGGAACTGCCCTCGGGCAAGTTCGAGACCACGCTGCTCGGCGCCGACGACCGGCCCAACCTGGCCGGCGACCTCGACATCATGTTCGCCAGCGCCCCGGCCTTCCGCTGGAAGCGGCACGGCTACAGCGTCGACGAGGTGGACAACTACATCGCCTGGCTGCTGGACGAGCTGCGGGCCGCCCGGCAGGCCGCCCACACGCTGTTGCAGACCACCCTGGAGACCGCCAGCCAGCTGACCGTCCAGCAGCAGGAGCTGGCCACCTTGCGCGCCCGCCAGCTCGACGTGCGCAGCCAGCACGCGCCGGACTGGCTGCCCGCGCGGATCCAGGACATCCTGCAGCTCGCCAACGACGAGGCCGCCGCGATCCGGGCCGAGGCCGCCGCCGACGCCGAACGGCTCCGGGAGCGGGCGCTCGCCGAGGCCCGGACCGAGATCGCCCGGATCGAGCTGCAGGCCGCCGAACGGCTCGCCGCGGTGCGCGGGCAGACCACCATGCAGCTGCAGCTGCGCGACCAGGCGGCCCAGGTGCTGCGCGACTTCGTCGCCCACCTGGACTCGGCGCTGGACGGCGGCCGGCACGCCGGCTGACCGACCGTCCGGTCGGCGGGCCGAAGGTCCGGCTCGGGACGGACCCATCGGCACTGTTCGGCCATATCGGGGCGGCGCATTCTCGACCGTGAACCGGTGCCGGACGGGACGCACGGCGGGCACGCCGGTGCCGGGCCGGCACCCCGGCCAGCGGGGGATGCCATGACCAGCCACGACGAACTCGACCTGCCGACGGCCGCCGAACCGGCCGGCCAACCGCCCACCGAACCGGCGAGCCCGGCGCACCCCGGACCGGCGGGCCCGACCACGCCGCCGGCTCCCCCACCCGCACCGGGACGTGGCGGCGGCCGGGGCCGGCTGATCGTCGCTGGCGCGATCGTGCTGGCGGTGGCCGGCACGATCGTCGGCATCCGGCTCGCCACCGGCCACGGGCACCCGGACACCGCGACCGCCCCGAGCCCGGCCGCCAGCCGGCCGCCGGCCGGCAGCACCCCGGCCGCGAGCGGCGGCCCGTCGGGCACCGGCTCCGCGACCGGCCAGCCGTCCCCGGGCCCGACCGCGGTCGCGCCGGCCGGCCTGCTGCCGCGCGGCCAGGAGGCGGCAGCCGCCGCGATCCCGTGGAGCCAGGTCACCGACGGCTGGAACCTGGTCGTCTGGACCAGCAGCAGCACGCCCCGCTCCAGCACCCAGCCCGGCATCCTCTACCTGGTCAACCCGATCGGCGGCCGGTACCGGATCGCGGCCGTGCCGGCCAGCAGCGCGCTCGCGCTCTGGTCGCCCGATCGCCGCCGGGCGGTGCTGCGCAGCTATCTCGCGGGCAACGCCGTGCAGGAGCTGGATCTCGGCACCGGGCACCGGCTGGGCGGCTTCGAGCTCGGCAACCGGAGCCTGCTCGGCTACGCCGGCCCCGGCGGCCACGCGCTGCTGCTCGGCGTGCCGGCCACCGGCAGCGGCCCGATGGCGCTGGTGCGGGTCAGCACCGGCGGCGTGCCGCAGCGCAGCTACCCCGCGACCGGCACGCTCACCGGGGCCCGGGCGCTCTACACCGCCGACGGCTCGACGTTCGTCGTCGGCGGCCAGCGCGGCTTCGCCGTCCTCAGCGACGCCGGCCGGCTGCTCCGGCAGGTGGGCCTGCCGGCCGGCGCGAGCAGCTGCGTCCTCGAGCACTGGTGGTCGGCGCGGGTCGCGCTCGCCGACTGCTCGTTCCCGGCCGCGGCCGGCACCTCGGCGCAGAACCTGGTGCTGGTGCCGGTGGATTCCGGCTCGGCCCGGCCGATCACCCACGCCACGCTGCCCGACCTCGGCTTCGTCACCGGGTGGCCGGTCAGCGACGGCATGCTGGTCCAGCGGGCCGCGTCCTGCGGGTACGGGCCGCTCGCCCGGATCGACGCGAGCGGGACCGAGCGCGCGGTCCCGGTCCGGTTGCCGGCCGGGGTGCCCGGCCAGGCCGGGCTGATCGGCGTGTACGCCGGGCAGGCCAGCCTGACCAGCGGCGGCTGCGGCATCGAGCCGAACTCGTTGCTCGGCCTCGACCTGCGCACCGGCGTCACCACCGCGCTGCTCGGCCCCGGCCTGAACGGCGGGTCGATCCGCTGACCGGCCGGCCGGCGCTGACACCATAGACGGGTGATCGCGCCCGACCACCAGCCGCTGGTGCTGACGCTCTCTCTCGACCCGGCTGCGCAGGCCCGCTTCGACGCCGAGCGCGCCGAGCTGTTCCCGCCGGGCCGGACGGCGGTCGGGGCGCACGTCACCCTGTTCCACGCGCTGCCCGGCGACCGGCTTCCCGAGCTGCTCGGCGAGCTGGCCGGGACCTGCCGCCGGGAACCGTTCCCGGTGCGGGTCACCGCCCTGGCGTCGCTGGGCCGCGGGGTGGCCTACCGCCTCGACTCGGCCGAGCTGGCCGGCCTGCACGCGGACCTGCAACGCCGCTGGTGGCCGTGGCTCACCCGCCAGGACCGGCAGGGTTTCCGCCCGCACGTGACCGTGCAGAACAAGGTCGAGCCGGCCGTCGCGGCCCGAACGCTGCGCGAACGCGCCGCAACTTTCGCACCATTCTCGATCGAGGCACTCGGCCTGCGGCTCTGGCGCTACCTCGGCGGCCCCTGGGCCGAGCTGCACCGGCTGCCGTTCACCGGCCTGCCGGCCCGAGAACGGTTTCGGCCCTGACGAACCTGTATTCCGGCTCTGATCTGGTTAAGAACATCCATTGACTTCGCGCGGGGAGTAAAGCTAGCGTTCGTCCGGCAGCACCGATTTGCCGGACAGCGGGTGATTTTCGGGGGAATCGCACGCGGCCGCGACAAGGACCGCTGCGACCCTCCATTCCGCATCAGCCGACGAGCTGATCGCGCCCTCCCCCGAAAGGTCAGTCCATGGCCCACCCTCCCCGGCGACGGTCCACGACCGTCGCCGCCCTGCTCGGCATGTCGGCCTTCGCCGTGACCGGGCTGGTGCTCGCACCGGCCTCGCACGCCGCCCCGGCAGCCCAGCCGATGGCGCCGCAGGTGCTCGCCGCCCAGTCCGCCGCCAACCTGGTCGCCTCCCGCGCCGCGGTGCTGCACGCCAGCGCCGACGACAGCTTCGTCGCCCACCCGGTCGTCTCGGTGCCGCAGGGCCTGCAGTACGTGCCCTACGACCGCACCTACAAGGGCCTTCCGGTCTACGGCGGCGATTTCGTGGTCACCACCAACTCGGCCGGCCAGCTGCTGTCCACCACGGTCGCGCAGACCGCCACGATCGACCTCGCCTCGACCACCCCGGGCCGGAGCGCCGCACAGGCCGCGACCACCGCGCGCGGCAAGGCGACAGGCAAGGTCGTCGATTCGGTTTCGGCCGCCCGCGAGGTGGTATTCGCCATCGGCACGCCGAAGCTGGCCTACGAGACCGTGGTCACCAGCCACACCGGCCAGCTGCCCAGCAAGCTGCACGTGTTCACCGATGCCAACACCGGCGCCGTGCTGTACACCACGGACGAGGTCCGCGAGGGCTCCGGCACCGGCAAGTGGAACGGCCCGAGCCCGCTGGCGATCAACACCTCCGGCTCCGGCACCAGCTACACCATGACCGACTCGACCCGTTCGGGCATCTCCTGCCGCGACTTCACCAGCCACGCCGTGCTGTCCGGCACCGATGACGTGTGGGGCAACGGCGTCGGCACCAACCAGGAGACCGGCTGCGTGGACGCGCTGTGGGACGTCCAGCACGAGTGGAGCATGCTCTCGTCCTGGCTCGGCCGTAACGGCATCAACGGTTCCGGCACCGGCTACCCGATCTACATGGGCCTGAACGACGTCAACGCCTACTGGGACGGCACCAGCGTCTCGGTCGGGCACAACAACGCCGGCGAGTTCATCTCCGCCCTCGACGTGATCGGCCACGAGTTCGGCCACGCCGTCGACAACTTCACCCCGGGCGGCATCGGCTCCAGCGCGGTCGCCGAGTTCACCGGTGACGTCTTCGGCGCCCTGACCGAGGCCTACACCAACGAGCCCTCGCCCTACGACAAGCCGGACTACACCGTGGGCGAGCAGGTGAACCTGGTCGGCAGCGGCCCGATCCGCTACATGTACCACCCGTCGCTGATCTCCGGCACCCCCGACTGCTACTCAAGCTCCGTGCCGAGCATGGAGACCCACACCGCGGCCGGTCCGGGCAACCACTGGTTCTACCTGGTCGCCGAGGGCACCAGCCCGACCGACGGCCAGCCGGCCAGCCCGACCTGCAACAGCAGCACCATCACCGGCATCGGCATCCAGAACGCCGGCAAGATCTTCTACAACGCGATGCTGTCGAAGACCACCTCGATGAGCTACCTCAAGTACCGCACCGCCACCCTCACCGCCGCGAAGAACCTCTTCCCCGGTGACTGCACCAACTTCAACGTGGTCAAGGCCGCGTGGGACGCGGTCAGCGTTCCGGTGCAGAGCGGCGACCCGACCTGCACCTCGGGTGGCGGCAACGTGGTGACGGTGACCAACCCGGGTTCGCAGACCGGCACCGTCGGCACCGCGGCCAGCCTGCAGATCGTGGCGAGCGACTCCGCCTCCGGCCAGACCCTGACCTACTCGGCCACCGGCCTGCCGACCGGCCTGTCGATCAACTCCGCCACCGGCCTGATCTCGGGCACCCCGTCGGCCGCCGGCACCTACAGCGTCACGGTGACCGCCAAGGACACCACCAACGCGACCGGCACCGCCAGCTTCAGCTGGACCATCTCCACCTCCGGCGGTGGCTGCTCCGGCCAGCTGCTGGGCAACCCCGGCTTCGAGACCGGCAGCGCCTCGCCGTGGTCGGCCTCGACCGGCGTCGTGGACAACTCCAGCAGC
>DATJNU010000003.1:0-10202 GCA_035507775.1 Jatrophihabitans sp. | reverse complement strand
GGTGGATCAGCTCAACGCCGTGTCGGGTATCGGGGACAGCAAGTACGCGGATCTGCGCCCGCTGGTCACGGTCTCGTGAGCCGGGAGCAGGCCCCGGCGCTGGACCTGCGGCTGGTCACGCCCACGCTGCTCGGCTGGCTCGCGGTGCTGTGGGGGCTGCGCCAGCCGGCCGGGCAGGTCTTCGCGGCCGCCCTGCTCGCGCTGCTGCTGACCGTCGCCGCGGCGGTCCGGGCCCGGCGCGACCACCGCTGGTACGGCGTCGCGTTCGCCACCTGCACCCTGCTCGTGGTGCTGCTGCCGCTGGCGGCCCGACTGCACCGCAGCCGCGACTCGCCGCTGGCCCGGCTCGCCCGGACCGGCCCGGAGCTGACCGCCGAGCTCACCGTGCGCGGTGACCCGCGACCGCTCGCCGCACACGGCACCTCGGGCGCGCCGCGCGCGGCGGTGGACGCCCAGGTGCACGCGGTGGTGGTGGCCGGCCGCCGGGTGCCGGCCTCGGGCGCGGTGCTGGTGCTGGGCCCGGCCGCGGCCTGGCGCGGGGTGCTGCCGGGGCAACGGGTACGGCTGGACGGCCGGCTCTCCCCGCCGCTGTCGGACGACCTGCTCACCGCGGTGCTGTCGGCACACACCGAGCCGGTGCTGCTCGGCCGGCCGCCGCCGTGGCAGCGGGTGGCCGGGCGGGTGCGTGCCGGGCTGCAGCGGGCCTCCGCCGGGTTACCGGCGTTGCCCGGCGGCCTGCTGCCCGGGCTGATCGACGGCGACACCAGCCGGCTCGATCCGGTGCTGGCGAACCGCTTCCAGGTCGCCGGGCTCACCCACCTGACCGCCGTCAGCGGGGCGAATTGCGCAATCTTGATCGGGGCGGTGGCGATGCTGCTGCGCCGGTTCGGCGCCTCGCCGCGGACCACCGCGCTGATCGGCCTGCTGGTGCTCGCCGCGTTCGTGGTGATCGCCCGGCCGTCGCCGAGTGTGCTGCGGGCCGCGGTGATGGCGACCATCGCCCTGCTGGCGCTCGCCACGGGCCGGCAGCGATCGGCGGTCCCGGCGCTGGCCGCGACCGCGCTCGCGTTGCTGGTCTGGCAGCCCAGCCTGGCGGTGAACCTGGGGTTCGCACTCTCGGTGGCCGCGACCGGTGCCCTGTTGCTGGTGGCACCGGGCTGGGTGCGGGCGTTGCGTGCCCGCGGCGTGCCACCCGGCATCGCCGAGGCCGTCGCCATCGCCGCGGCCGCGCACCTGGTCACCGTGCCGCTGATCGCCGGCATCAGCGGTTCCATCAGCCTGGTGGCGATCCCGGCGAACGTGCTGGCCGAGCCGGTGGTGGGGGTTGCCACGATCCTCGGCTTCCTCGCCGCGCTGGCCTCGCTGCTCTGGCTGCCGGCCGCGGTGGCCTTCGCCGAGCTGGCCGGCTGGCCGTGCCGCTGGCTGGTCTGGGTTGCCGACTACTTCGGGACGCTGCCCGGGGCGGCCATCCCGTGGCCGGCCGGCGTCGGCGGCGGCCTGCTGCTGGCCGCCGTCAGCGGTGGGCTCTGGTGGCTGGCCCGGCGGCCCGCGGCACGGGCCCTGCTCGCGACCGCCGCGCTGGTGGCGGTGCTGGTCCAGATCCCGGTCCGGGCGGTCGTGGTGGGCTGGCCGCCGCCGGGTTGGCTGCTGGCCGCCTGCTCGGTCGGTCAGGGGGACGCGCTCGCGCTGAACGCCGGCGGCGGCTCGGCGGTGGTGGTCGATGCCGGCCCGGACCCGGTGCCGGTCGACCGCTGCCTGCGCGATCTCGGCATCGCCCGGGTGCCGCTGCTGGTGCTGACCCACGCCCACCTGGATCACGTCGGTGGGCTGGCCGGAGTGTTGCATCAGCGGCAGATCGGGCGGGTGATCACCTCGCCGCTGGCCGAGCCGGTGAGCGGGCATCGGCTGGTGGTCGACCAGTTGGCCGCGCGCGGGCTCTCACTCGAGCAGGTCGGTGCCGGCGCGGCCCTGGTCGTCGGTCCGATCCGGCTGGACGTGCTCGGCCCGCGCCGTGTCTATCGGGGCACCCGGTCGGACCCGAACAATTCCTCGGTGGTGCTGCGCGCGACGGTGGCGGGGGAGCGGATCCTGCTGCCCGGCGACGCGGAGGTGGAGGCGCAGGACGACCTGCTCGACTCCGGGGCGGACCTGCGCGCGGACATCCTCAAGGTCCCCCATCACGGCAGCGCCTACTCCGACCCGCGCTTCCTGGCGGCGGTGCACGCCAAGCTGGCGGTGATCACCGTCGGCCTGCACAACGACTACGGGCATCCGGCTCCCGTGCTGCTCGCCGAGTTGGCGCACCTCGGCGTGCCGGTCCGGCGTACCGACCTGGACGGGGACGTGGCCGTGGTGGTTCGGGACGGCCAGCCGGCCGCGGTGGTGCATGCGATGGCCCTGGCCGCGGCAGCCCGGCGCCCGGCCGGGACCGGCCGCCGGTCGCACCGGCTGACCGTGCGTCCGCCGGACGGGGACCCCCGAGCGCCGCCCCGTAAGGCTGTCGGTAGGCCATGAAAGCATGCAGGCATGCCATCTGCGCCCACCCCGCCCGCGCCGCTGACCCTGGTGGTCGGTGACGAGGAGTTCCTGGTCAGCCGGGCGCTGGACGACCTCCGCGGCGCGGCGCTGGCGGCCGACGCCGAGACCGAGGTGCACGAGCGGGAAGCGTCCGCGATCGATGCCACCGACCTGCTGCAACTGCTCAGCCCGTCGCTGTTCGGCGGCCGGCGGCTGGTCGTCGTCCGCTCGGCGCAGGACCTGCCGGCCACGCAGGTGGCTGGTGTGCTGCCGATGCTGCTCGCCCCGGACCCGGAGTGTGCGGTGGTCATCCAGCACCTCGGCGGGGCGAAGGGCAAGGCCGTGCTGGAGGCGGTGCGCAAGGCCAAGCCGGCCGAGATCGGTTGCGCGAAGCTCACCCGGGCCGACGAGCGGCAGGAGTTCCTGCGTTCGGAGGTGCGCCGATTCCGCGGCCGGATCACCGCCGACGGGGCCGCGGCGCTGCTGGAGGCGGTCGGCAGCGATCTGCGGGAGATCTCGGCGGTGACCGCCCAGCTGGTGGGTGACACCGGCGGCTCGATCGACGCGGCGGCGGTGACCGCCTACCACCGGGGCCGGGCCGAGGTGACCGGTTTCGCGGTGGCCGATCAGGCCGTGGTCGGCAATGTCTCCGCGGCGCTGACCAACCTGCGCTGGGCGTTGAACGTCGGGGTGCCGGCGGTGGTCATCGCAGACGCGCTGGCCGACGGGGTCCGGACAGTCGCCCGCGTGCTCGGGGCCGGGCCGGGGGACCCGTTCCGGCTGGCCCCCGCGCTGGGCATGCCGCCGTGGAAGGTGAAACGTGCCAGGACCCAGTCCCGAGGGTGGGCCGAGCCCGGCCTGCGGCAGGCCCTGGCGGTGGTGGCGGCGCTCAACGCCGACGTCAAGGGCAACGCCGCCGACGCCGAGTACGCGCTGGAATCTGCCGTGCGCAAGGTTGCCTCGGCTCGCGGCCTGAAGTAAGAAGGCTGCCGCGGCCTGAAGGCTGGGATCGCGGACAGCACAACAGCCCGCTCGCCGTTTCCGGCGAGCGGGCTGTTGTCAGGTGGTGCTTAGAGGCTGCTGGCGCGCTGGGCCATCGCCGACTTCTTGTTGGCGGCCTGGTTGGCGTGAATGACACCCTTGCTCACGGCCTTGTCCAGCTGTCGCGAAGCGTGCCGCAGCGCGGTGACCGCGGTGTCCTTGTCGCCGGCCTCGGCCGCCTCGCGGAACGAGCGGATGGCGGTCTTCAGCGAGCTCTTGACGCTCTTGTTGCGCAGCCGAGCCGCCTCGTTGGTGCGGATCCGCTTGATCTGGGACTTGATGTTCGCCACGAAGTTGCCTCAATGCGTTCGGTGAAGAATGGTCTGATCGCCCACGGCGCCGGTAGGCACTCGGGCAACCTCGCCAGGCTATCAGCGGGACTGCAACCGTCCCAAATCCAGCCCCTGGCAGGTAGCGCGCCGGCCGGTCGGTCTACCACCAGCCGTAGTTGACCTCGTGCGACCACGCGTTCGCCGGCGAGCCGTACCGCTCCTTGCAGTACCGCAGCGCGGCCAGCAGCTGGTAGTAGCCGATGTGGTGGTCGGCCGAGCCGTTCCAGTAGTGGTCCCAGGAGACGTTCTCCGAGGCGATGAGGCTCTTGCTCATCTGGCCCAGGCCGTAGTAGCTGCCGTTCTCGGCGTGCACCTGGTAGCTGCTCTCGAAGCAGGCGATCCGGGCCATGTCGTAGGAGGTACCCCAGCTGTTCGGGATGCTGGAGTCGTCGTTCGCGGCGTTGGTCAGGCGGTTGTAGAACCACGACGGCGGCGTGGTGTCGCTGCACCGGGTCGCGGCGCTGGCGGAGCCGGGCAGGCTGACCAGCGAGGCGGCGACGAGCGCGGCCGCGGCCAGCGAGAGACTTCGGAACTTGCGCATTCAATGTCCCCGTTCGTCCAGAAGATGGAGACCGGACGTTAGCGGATGACTCGGGGGCTCGTGGCCGGATCGCGAAAGTTGCTCCGCGCAATGCTCGCACCGGGCTGGAGTCGGCTGCCCGGCCGCCCGAGCAGCCGACACGAGTCGCCTTCCGAACGCGAACCCGGCCAGCCCGGCTACAAGGCCGAGCGGCCCGCCTACCGGGCCCGGACGGTGACCAGTTCGAACCGGGTGTAGACGAACGTCCGGACCGAACCGGCCTCGGTCAGCACCTCGGCGACCGGGGAGTCGTCCGCGCCGTCCATGCCGTAGGCCAGCGCGACGCCGCCGGCGAAGTACACCGGCGCGTCCACCGGGGCGACGTCGGTCATCCGGACCACCACGTACCGGTCGCCGATCTCGCCGACCAGCGCGGCCGCGTGCGGATCGGTGCCGGCGCCCGGATCCTCCTGGGTGTGCACCGACAGCACCTGCTGCCAGTCCTCGTCCGCCCCCGGCGAGGTGTTGATCAGGTCCCCGGCCCGCAGCGAGGGAGCGGGAATCCGGTATTCGGCCACGGCGCGCGGGTCGGTGGAGGTCATGGGCCCATCCTCGCATCCGGCCGGCGGCCCGATCGTCGACACCGTCCAACCCGGCCGAACCTGGCGCCGGGACGTGGGAGAATGCAGGGCGACGTCCAGATCGGCGCCGGCAGACCGACCGCGGCCAGCCGAAGTAGACCGAGACTCCCGACGAAGAAAGCAGCCCGTGCCCGCTATCGCCAGCCCCGCCGGCAACACGCCGCCGGACCGCATCCGCAACTTCTCGATCATCGCGCACATCGACCACGGCAAGTCGACGCTGGCCGACCGGATGCTGCAGCTGACCGGCGTGGTGGACGCGCGCCAGGCCCGGGCCCAGTACCTCGACCGGATGGACATCGAGCGCGAGCGTGGCATCACCATCAAGGCGCAGAACGTCCGGATGCCGTGGCGCTCGCAGCTGGACGAGACCGACTACACGCTGCACATGATCGACACCCCGGGCCACGTCGACTTCACCTACGAGGTGTCGCGCAGCCTGGCCGCCTGCGAGGGCGCGGTGCTGCTGGTGGACGCTGCGCAGGGCATCGAGGCGCAGACGCTGGCCAACCTCTACCTGGCGCTGGAGAACGATCTGACGATCATCCCGGTGCTGAACAAGATTGACCTGCCGGCCGCCCAGCCGGACCTCTACGCCGCCGAGATCTCGCACATCATCGGCTGCGACCCGGATGACGTGCTGCGGGTCAGCGCCAAGACCGGCCAGGGCGTCGACCAGCTGCTCGACGTCATCTGCCGCGACATCCAGCCGCCGGTCGGCGAGGCCGACAGCGCCGCCCGGGCGATGATCTTCGACTCCGTCTACGACATCTACCGCGGCGTGATCACCTACATCCGGGTGGTGGACGGCCACATCTCGCCGCGCCAGCGGATCAAGATGATGTCCACCGGCGCCACCCACGAGCTGCTCGAGGTCGGGGTCATCTCGCCGGAGCCGGTGCCCAGCCAGGGCTTGGGGGTCGGCGAGGTCGGCTACCTGATCACGGGGGTGAAGGACGTCCGGCAGTCCCGGGTCGGCGACACCGTGACCGACGCTGCCAAGCCCGCCAGGGCACCGCTCGGCGGCTACCGCGACCCGAAGCCGATGGTCTACTCCGGGCTGTACCCGATCGACGGCTCGGACTTCCCGCTGCTGCGCGACGCGCTGGACAAGCTGCGCCTCAACGACGCGGCCCTGGTCTACGAGCCGGAGTCGTCCGCCGCGCTCGGCTTCGGCTTCCGCTGCGGCTTCCTCGGCCTGCTCCACCTGGAGATCACCCGGGATCGCCTCGAACGGGAGTTCGGCCTCGACCTGATCTCCACCGCGCCGAACGTGGTCAACCGGGTGATCCTGGAGGACAAGCGCGAGTTCGTGGTGACCAACCCCTCCGACTGGCCGTCCGGGCAGAAGATCGCCGAGGTGTACGAGCCGATCGTGAAGTCGATGATCATCGCGCCGAGCGAGTACATCGGCGCGATCATGGAGCTGTGCCAGGCCCGCCGGGGCGTGCTGCTCGGCATGGACTACCTCTCCGAGACCCGGGTCGAGCTGCGCTACACGCTGCCGCTGGCCGAGATCATCTTCGACTTCTTCGACGCGCTGAAGTCGCGCACCCGCGGCTACGCCAGCCTCGACTACGAGGAGGCCGGCGAGCAGCAGGCCGACCTGGTCAAGGTCGACATCCTGCTGCAGGGCGAGGCGGTGGACGCGTTCTCGGCGATCGTCCACAAGGACAAGGCCTATCCGTACGGCGTGATGATGACGACCAAGCTGCGCGAGCTGATTCCGCGGCAGCAGTTCGAGGTGCCGATCCAGGCCGCGGTCGGCTCCCGGGTGATCGCCCGCGAATCCATCCGCGCGATCCGCAAGGACGTGCTGGCCAAGTGCTACGGCGGTGACATCACCCGCAAGCGCAAGCTGCTGGAGAAGCAGAAGGAGGGCAAGAAGCGGATGAAGATGGTCGGCCGGGTGGAGGTGCCGCAGGAGGCGTTCATCGCCGCCCTGTCCACCTCGGAATCGCCCGACGCGGCCGGCAAGAAGTGACCGACCACACCGGCCTGATCGTCCCGCTGCCCGAGCTGGAGCCGGTCGTCGGCGCCTGGCGCGCCCGGTACGACACCCAGTTCGAGAACGTCCCGGCGCACGTCACGGTGCTGTTCCCGTGGCTGCCGCCGGACGAGCTCACCGAGGCCGACCTCGACGCGGTCGCCCAGCTCGCCAAGGAGTGGCGGCCGTTCGAGGTGACCTTCGCGCGGTTCGGCGCGTTCGAGCAAGCCGGCGTGCACTACCTGGCCCCGGAGCCGGGGGACGAGTTCCTGGCGCTTACCGAGGACCTGAGCACGGTGTGGCCGGAGTGCCCGCCGTACGGCGGCGAATTCGCCGAGGTGGTGCCCCACCTGACCGTCGCCGACGGGATCGACGCGGAGCAGGCCGCGGAGGTCAGGGCGGCGATCGAACCGTCCCTGCCGGTGCGCGCCACCGCGCGCGAGCTGCTGGCGGTCGAGGTGCGCGACGGCCGGTGCGCGCCCCGGCGATCGATCCGGCTGGGTGGCAAGAAGGGCTGAGACAGACCTTTGCCCCTGGCCCGAGCCGGTTCGGTGCGGTCTACTCGGGCAATGCCGAACTGTGCGAGCACGGGACCATGCCGGTGACGGGCGACGGAGCCGCCCAGGCGCGCAAGCTGCGGACCAGGAACGGCAAGCTCGACCGCACCGTCTACGAGCGGGAGCTGTACCGGTTGCAGGCCGAGCTGGTCAGCATGCAGGAGTGGGTGCGGGCCGAGGGCGCCCGGCTGCTGGTGATCTTCGAGGGCCGGGACGCCGCCGGCAAGGGCAGCGCGATCCAGCGCGTCACCCAGTACCTGAACCCGCGGGTGGCCCGGATCGTGGCGCTGCCGGTGCCCACCGAGCGCGAGCGCGGCCAGTGGTACTTCCAGCGTTACGTCGGGCACCTGCCCGCCGCCGGCGAGATCGTGCTGATGGACCGCTCCTGGTACAACCGGGCCGGGGTGGAGCGGGTGATGGGCTTCTGCACGCCCGCCGAGTACCGGCGGTTCCTGGCCCAGTGCCCGGTCTTCGAACGGCTGCTGGTCGAGGACGGCATCCTGCTGCGCAAGTACTGGTTCTCGGTCAGCGACGCCGAGCAGGAGAAGCGGTTCAAGGCCCGGCGCAACGACCCGATGCGGCGCTGGAAGCTGTCACCGATGGACCTGGAGTCGATCGTCCGGTGGGAGGACTACTCCCGGGCCAAGGACGAGATGTTCGTGCACACCGACATCGACGAGGCGCCCTGGTGGGTGGTGGAGGCCGACGACAAGCGCAGCGCCCGGATCAACCTGATCGCGCACCTGCTGGCCAGCGTCCCGTACACCCAGGTGCCGGAGCCGAGCATCGAGATCCCGAAGCTGCCGGCCGCCGCCAACTACACCCGGCCGCCGCGCGAGCTGTTCCGCTCGGTGCCCGACCACGCCGCCACCCTGGGGTGACGGCCGGGCCTCAGCGCAGGCCGGCGAACAGGTCGTCCTCGGGCAGCGCCGCACCGGTCCGGTCGGCCACCCGGACGAAGGTCTCGGTGCCCATCAGCTCGCCGAACCGGTCCCGGCCCATCCGCAGGAAGATGATGTTCTCGCCCTGGCTGGCGTGCGCGGCCAGCGCGTCGTACTTCTGGTCGCTGTAACCGCGGATGTCCACCCAGGTGGTGACCTCCTCGTCCGGCACCCCGATGTCGGGCACCGCGCCGTCGGCCGGCTCCTCCCAGTCGGCGCCGAGCTCGCGCATCACCCGGCCGAACTCGGCGAACGCCGACCGGGGCACCGTGGTCCAGTAGACCTTGGCGGGCAGGTCGGTGGCCTCGATCGCGGCCATCGTGATCCGGTGCGCCTGGATGTGGTCGGGGTGGCCGTAGAAGCCGTTCTCGTCGTAGGTGACGACCACATCGGGCTCGTACTGGCGCATCAGCTCGGCCAGCCGCTCGGCGGCCTCGGCCACCGGGGTGGTCCAGAACGAGCCCGGCGCATCGTTGGCGTCCCAGCCCATCATCCCGGAATCGGCATAGCCCAGCAGCTCCAGGTGGTCGACGCCGAGCACCGCGCAGCTCTTGGCCAGCTCGGCCTCGCGCAGCTGGATCACGGCCGTCTCGTCGTGGCCGTCCTCGCCGGGCTTGGTGCCGTCCGGGGCGTCGCCGCAGCGGCCGTCGGTGCAGGTCACCAGCACCGTCCTGATGCCTTCGGCGGCGGCCTTGGCCAGCACGCCACCGGTGCCGGTTGCCTCGTCGTCCGGGTGTGCGTGCACGGCCATCAGGGTCAGCGGGCGTTCGGTCATACCCCGACCCTAACCGCAGCCCGTGTCCCGGGCCCGAACCCGGTGGACAGCGCTGCCAGGATGGCCGGGTGGACGACTACAGCGCGCTGAACCTGGCCAACTGGAACGAACGAGCCCCGGCGCACGCCGCCTCGGCGGACTACGCCCTGCAGCGGTTCCGCGACGATCCGGGCTTCCTCTCCGAGGTGGTCCGCTTCGATCGGGAACGCCTCGGCGACATCAGCGGATTGCGCGGCCTGCACCTGCAGTGCCACATCGGCACCGACACGCTCTCGCTGCACCGGCTGGGCGCCCGGATGAGCGGGCTGGACTTCTCCGACCGGTCGCTGGCCGAGGCCCGGGCGCTGGCGGCGCGGACCGGGGCCGAGATCGACTTCGTCGAGGCAGACGCCTACCAGGCGGTCGAGCGGTTCGGCGCCGGCACGTTCGACCTGCTCTACACCGGGGTCGGCGCGCTGTGCTGGCTGCCCGACATCGCCCGCTGGGGGCGGCTGGTCGCGGAGCTGCTGGCGCCCGGCGGCCGGCTGTTCCTCCGCGAGGGCCACCCGGCGCTGTGGACGATCGACGAGCGCCGCGACGATCGCCTGCTGGCCGCCACCTACCCGTACTTCGAGACGCCGGAACCGCTGATCTGGGACGAGGACGGCACCTACGTCGAGACCGAGGTCGAGTTCCGCAACACCCGGACGGCCAGCTGGAGCCACGGCATCGGCGAGCTGCTCACCGCGGTGCTCGACGCCGGGCTGCGGATCACCCAGTTCGTGGAGCACCGCTCGGTGCCGTGGGAGGCGCTGCCCGGCGCGATGGTGCGCGACGAGCACGGGGAGTGGTCGCTGGCCGAGGGCCGGGACCGGCTGCCGCTGAGCTACACCCTGCAGGCGGTCAAGGGCT
>DATJNU010000002.1:0-13023 GCA_035507775.1 Jatrophihabitans sp. | reverse complement strand
GGGCTGCCGCAGCGGCTGCGCGGCTCGGTGCAGCGCGTGGTCGAGCACGGCTGGCAGGACGCCGGACGGGCCCGGGACCGGATTCGCAGCCGGCTGTCGGCGCTGCTGGAGCTGGCCGAGGCCGAGAACGCCCAGCTGCTGGCCCGGGTGGTCAGCCTGTCGCCGCAGGCCGTGCTGGACCGGGGTTACGCGGTGCTGTGGGACACCGACGGCGCGCTGATCCGCCGTGCCGGCCAGGCCGGCGCGGGTGACCGGCTGCAGGTGCGGGTGGCCGACGGCGAGTTCGCGGTACGGGTCGAGCCGGACGCCGGGCCCAGCCGCTAGCCTGGTCGGCGAGATGAGCGAGCAGAAGCAGCAGGTGAGCTACGAGCAGGCCCGGGCGGAGCTGCGCGAGATCGTGCAGGCGCTCGAATCCGGCGGCCAGCCGCTGGAGGAGTCCCTGGCGCTATGGCAGCGCGGCGAGGAGCTGGCCTCGATCTGCCAGCAGTGGTTGCAGGGCGCCCGTACCCGGCTCGACCAGGCGATCGCGGCCTCGGACGCCGCCGACCCGAACGACTAGCCCGGCCCGCCGCCGGCTAGCTCGGGCGCATCGCGGTCGCCAGCGTGGTCAGCTCGTCCTGGCCCGCATTGCCCGAGACCAGCACGGTAACGGCGCCGAACGTCCGGCGCAGCGCGGTCCGGCCGTCGCTGGTGCGGTACTCGGCCCAGCCCGCCACGGTGCCGGCGCCGGTGAGCACGCCGAGCTGGGCGGCGACCGCGTCGGGCGCGTCGTCGCTCTCGTAGAACTCGGCGTACTTCTGCTCCGGCGTGACATAACCGATCCGGAAGCTGGCCGCCGAACCCGCCCCGGCCGGCTCGAACTGGGTCGAGGTCGGCCGCCACCCGTCGGGCAGGCCGGCCGGCAACACCAGGCCGAAGCCGGCCTGCTGGCGCGCGGCGGCGACCGCCGCCGTCGTGTCGACGACATGGATCCCGTCGGAGTGCGGCTCGTTCACCCGCTCCCAGGCGACCAGCGCGCCGATCACCAGCAGGATCGGGATGAGGGCTCGCCACAGGTTGCCCGAAGTGCGCAGCCGCTGCCGTTCCGACGAGGTCAGGGGTCGCGTCACGCCTACCATGGTGGCACGCTCCGCCCCGAGCCGACGGGCCACCACGATAGGGTTCGATCACCGGACCCGAGGAGAACCCGATGCGAATGGACACGGCTGGATGACCGGCACCACCTCCGACGAAGGCAGCCGGGCGGAGACCGGCCACACCGTGCCGCCGGAACTCGCCGTGGACCGGCAGGCGCCGGACCGCAACCTCGCCCTGGAGCTGGTCCGGGTGACCGAGGCCGCGGCGATGGCGGCCGGCCGCTGGGTCGGCCGGGGCGACAAGAACGGCGGCGACGGCGCCGCGGTCGACGCGATGCGCACCCTGATCGGCACCGTCTCGATGGACGGCGTGGTGGTCATCGGCGAGGGCGAGAAGGACCAGGCGCCGATGCTCTTCAACGGCGAGCGGGTCGGTGACGGCACCGGTCCCGAGTGCGACGTGGCGGTCGACCCGATCGACGGAACCACCTTGATGGCAAAGGGAATGCCGAACGCGATCGCGGTGATCGCGGTTGCCGAGCGGGGCTCGATGTTCGACCCGTCCGCGGTGTTCTACATGGAGAAGATCGCCACCGGTCCCGAGGCGGCCGACGTCATCGACATCACCGCGCCGGTGAAGACCAACATCCAGCGGGTGGCCAAGGCCAAGGGCGGCAAGCCCGAGGACGTCACGGTGGTGATCCTCGACCGGCCCCGGCACGCCGACCTGGTGACCGCGGTGCGCGAGGCCGGTGCCCGGATCAAGTTCATCTCCGACGGGGACGTGGCCGGCGCGATCATGGCTGCCCGGGCCGGCACCGGGGTCGACCTGCTGCTCGGCATCGGCGGCACCCCGGAGGGCATCATCGCGGCCTCGGCGATCACCTGCATGGGGGGCTCCATCCAGGGCCGGCTGTGGCCGCGCAACGACGAGGAGCGCGGCAAGGCTCGCGACGCCGGCCACGACCTGTCCCGGGTGCTGCAGACGCACGACCTGGTGTCGGGTGAGGACGTGTTCTTCTGCGCGACCGGCATCACCGACGGCGAGCTGCTCTCCGGCGTCCGCTACGAACGGTCCGGGGTGCGCACCTCCTCGATCGTCATGCGGTCGAAGTCCGGCACGATCCGGACGGTCGACTCGTTGCACCAGTTGTCGAAGCTGCGGGCGTACGCGTCGGTCGACTTCGACCGCAACTAGCTGAGCTGGATCATCCCTTTCCGGAAAGGAACAACTCGATGCTCTGCGTCACCATGAACGACATTCCGGGCTGGGAGATCCAGCGCGTCTGCGGCGAGGTCTTCGGGGTGACGGTGCGGTCCCGCAACGCGTTCTCCCAGCTGGGCGCCGGCTTCAAGTCGATGGTCGGCGGCGAGCTCGGCGGCATGACCCGCAACGTGATCGACAGCCGCAACGAGGCGATGACCCGGCTGTTCGCCGAGGCGCAGGCCCGGGGTGGCAACGCGCTGGTGGCGATGCGCTTCGACACCACCGAGCTGGGCGGCAACTGGAGCGAGATCTGCGCCTACGGCACCGCGGTGGTGGCGATCCCGGTCACCGAGGCCGCCCGGCAGACCGCGATCCAGCTCGGGTACGGCCAGCCCGGCTCCGGCCAGCCGGGCGCAGGGCAGCCGGGCGCTGGCCGCCCGCAGCAGGGTTGGGCCGGCCAGGGCGAGCCGAACCAGCAGCAGTGGCAGCAGCCGCAGGGTGAGCCGAACCAGCAGCAGTGGCAGCAGCCGCAGGGTGAGCCGCAGCCGGCCCAGCAGCAGTGGCAGCAGCCCGCTCAGGGCTGGGGCACCGACCAGCCCGAGCGGTGACCCGGAGCAGTTATCCCGGCCACCTCGGCGCCCTGCCGGCCGCCGGTCCTGGATAGGCTCGCGGGGGTTCGCGCCGCGTGCACCGGCGCGGAGCGGCAGCCGAGGCGACGACAGGGAGCGAGCGAGACGATGGCCGAGCAGGAGTACCGGATCGAGAAGGACTCGATGGGCGAGGTCCGGGTGCCGGCCGCCGCGAAGTGGCGGGCCCAGACCCAGCGAGCGGTGGAGAACTTCCCGATCTCCGGCCAGCCGATCGAGCGCGAGCTGATCGCGGGCCTGGCGCTGATCAAGGGCGCGGGTGCCCGGGTGCGCGCCCGGCGCGGCCTGCTGGACGCCACCAAGGCCGAGGCGATCGCGGCGGCCGCGGCCGAGGTGGCCCGCGGCGACTGGGATGCCGAGTTCCCGATCGACGTGTTCCAGACCGGTTCGGGCACCTCGTCGAACATGAACACCAACGAGGTGCTGGCCTCCCTCGCCGCTGATCGTCTGGGCGGCACCGTACACCCGAACGACGACGTCAACGACCCGCTGTCCTCGAACGACCAGTTCCCGTCGGCCATCCACGTGGCCGCGACCAAGGCCGTGGTCTCCGACCTGGTGCCGGCGCTGCAGTACCTGGCCGCCGCGCTGGAGGGGAAGGCGGCCGAGTTCGCCGAGGTGGTCAAGTCCGGCCGGACCCACCTGATGGACGCCACCCCGGTCACCCTGGGACAGGAGTTCGCCGGCTACGCGGCGCAGATCCGGTACGGCGTCGAGCGGCTGCAGGCCAGCCTGCCGCGGGTCGCCGAGCTGCCGCTGGGCGGCACCGCCGTCGGCACCGGCATCAACGCGCCGGCCGGCTTCGCCGCCGAGGTGATCGCACTGATCGCGGCCGAGACCGGGCTGCCGCTCACCGAGGCCCGTGACCACTTCGAGGCCCAGGGCGCCCGGGACGGCCTGGTGGAGCTCTCCGGAGGCCTGCGCACGATCGCGGTCAGCCTGAACAAGATCAGCAACGACATCCGGTGGATGGGTTCGGGGCCGCGTACCGGCCTCACCGAGCTGTTCCTGCCGGACCTGCAGCCGGGCAGTTCCATCATGCCGGGCAAGGTCAATCCGGTGCTGTGCGAGGCGGTCTGCCAGGTCGTCGCGCAGGTGGTCGGCAACGACGCGGCGGTGGCCTTCGCCGGTGCGGCCGGCAACTTCGAGCTGAACGTGATGCTGCCGGTGATCGCGCGCAACGTGCTGGAGTCGATCCGGCTGATCGCCAACGTCAGCCGGGTGTTCGCCGACCGCTGCGTGGCCGGCCTGGTGGCGAACGTGGACCGGTGCCGCGAGTACGCGGAGTCGTCGCCGTCCATCGTGACGCCGCTGAACCACTACGTCGGCTACGACGAGGCTGCCAAGATCGCCAAGCAGGCGCTGGCCGAGCGCAAGACGATCCGGCAGGTGGTGCTGGAGCGCGGGCACGTCGAATCGGGTGCGATCACCGAGGAGAAGCTGGACGAGGTGCTCGATGTGCTCTCGATGACGCGGCCGCAGCAGTAGTGCGATGAAGGTGCTGGACGGCGTCCAGCCCACACTGGCGCGGTGGCTGGCCGAACAGCCGATGTTCCTGGTGGCCACCGCGCCACTGTCCGGAGACGGGCACGTCAACGTCTCGCCGAAGGGGATGGCCGGCACCTTCGCGGTGTTCGACCAGTACCGGGTCGGCTACCTCGACTACTACGGTTCCGGCGCCGAGACCATCGCGCACCTGCGCGAGAACGGCCGGATCACCTTGATGTTCATGGCCTTCCAGGGCCGGCCGAACATCGTCCGGCTCTACGGTCGGGGACGTGCGGTGCTCGCCGACGATCCGGAATTCGCCGCGCTGCGGGCACATTTCCCGAAGGACCGGACGGTCGGCCAGCGTTCGATCGTCCTCGTCGATCTCGATCGGGTGCAGGACTCGTGCGGGTACGCGGTGCCGCTGATGGACTTCGTCGCCGACCGGGCCGTGCTGGATCTGCGCCAGGCGAAGAAGGGCCCGGCCGCGTACGAGGGACGGGGGCACCTGAAGAACGGCTCCTCCATCGACGGTCTGCCCGCCATCGACCCGCCCTGCTGAGGATCGCGCACGGCGAGGGCTCTGGTGCCCATCCGGCGTCGGAACGTCCGACGGACACCAGCACGCTCGGTACCGTATGGCGTCAGCAACCCCTGGCGCCTGTGCCCACGTCGATGGAGCCTCCGCCGGTCAGGTCCATGTGTCCGACGGCGGCGACACAGTAGTTCGCCGTGCCGGTAACTCCGACCGGCCCGGCGTAGTACGCGTAGTTGCCGGAGTCCGGGGCACTGGACGCTGCGATGGTGCAGGCGGAACCGGGCGACGCCGTGTGCTGACTGCACCGGTAAATGCGCACGGAGGTGTACTCGGACTTCCCGTAGTACGCTCCCCGGTGGTAGAAGCAGGCGCTGTTCGTCCCGCCGTTGTTGGTGTTGTAGTAGATGGTCATCTCCGCAACGGGGTTGCCGTTCACGTTGTACGTGTGGTCGTAGGTGATCGTGCCGGAGCAGCTGCCGGTTGCCGAAGCCTCCGACGTTCCGATCACTGCCATCCCGAAGGAGGCGAGGATTGCGATACCCGTGAGCGCTGCCAATCGTCTTATTTTCATGGACAATCCATCCGTCAGCCTGGCGGTTGCGCATCCCCAGGCGCCGTTCCCTGAAGTGGGTAGTCCGATGCTAGGCTCGCCACTCAATCACGACAAGAGTGTCACGTTAGACAGAGTGTCCCTATTGGACAAGCAGATCAATCAACGAGGGCACACTCTCTTCGAGCACCGAGGCGGCCGTCGCTCCTGACAACGCGAGGCCTATCGATTATCCATTGATTCACTGGCCATTCCCGATCGTGACCGGCCAGCGTTCGGGTGGGTGGCCGGTGTAGCCGTGGCCTGATCGTGTGGTCCACCGGAAGCCGCAGTCCCGTCCGCGCCGATACCGCCAGCCGGTGCCGGCCTTGCAGAGGTTGTGCCGGCGACAGGCCAACGCGCCGTTGTCCCGGCCGCCCCGAGCAGGACCGGCAGCCCGACCATGCCGTCCGGGCACGGCACCAGCCGCACCGACGGGTCTGCCATCGCCTGTCGATGCCGTACCTCCGCGTCGGCCGGGCCGAATCGCAGCTCTGCTCGCCGGGCGGCGCGCTGCAGCTGGGCCACCGTCTGGTCGGCAGCCCGGCCGGCCAATGCCGCTTCGAAGTCGGGCAATACCGCATCGGACAGCCGCCAGGACGACCCGACGACGACCTGCGCGTGCGGTAGCTGATCGCGCCCCGGGTCAATAACCCGAAAGTGTTCGGCAGGTCGCGGGTCAGGGTCACCGCGGTCTTGAGCCGATGCTGGGCGGTGCGCGGCGGCAGCTTGAGTGCCAGCGACACCTCTTCCTGCGCCAGGCCCAGTTCTGATTCGTCCGCACCGTCGATCTCGGCCAGCACCCGCGCTTCGAGGGCGGCCAACCAGTTGCGCTGCTCGGCGATAAGGGTGACGAGGTCGATACGTTCGGTGTCGGACAGCCGCGCCGGATCGAGCTGGCCGAGTTCGCTCGCCGGCCGCGCCGCCGGCGCCATCGCCCTCAGCTCGGACAACCGCTCACCGGCGGACAGCAACTCGGCGTAGGCCGGATGCTGGAACCAGTCGGGAGCATTATCAAACACACTATCGATTGTACGCTGCAATGCTGAATCGCCCGCGTAAATAGGACGAATCCTCAGCGGGAACTCACCCGACAGACCGCGCACCCCCGGACTCCGCGGCACTCGACAGAAACGCCATCGCCCCGGCCGACCACGCGAGGTCGGCCGGGGCGCCGACTGAAGCTGAGAACTACAGGCCGACGTCCTCCAGCATCTCGGTCACCAGCGCGGCGATCGGCGAACGCTCCGAGCGGGTCAGGGTGACGTGCGCGAACAGCGGATGCCCGCGCAGCGCCTCGATCACGGCACCGACCCCGTCGTGCCGGCCGACCCGCAGGTTGTCCCGCTGGGCCACGTCGTGGGTCAGCACCACCCGCGAGCCCTGACCGATACGGGACAGCACGGTGAGCAGCACGTTGCGCTCAAGCGACTGCGCTTCGTCCACGATCACAAAGGCATCGTGCAGCGAGCGGCCGCGGATGTGGGTCAGCGGCAGCACCTCGACCATGCCGCGGTCGAGCACCTCGTCGAGCACGTCCTTGCTGACCAGCGCACCGAGGGTGTCGAAGACCGCCTGCGCCCACGGCGCCATCTTCTCGTTCTCGCTGCCCGGCAGGTAGCCGAGATCCTGGCCGCCCACCGCGTACAGCGGCCGGAACACCACCACCTTCTTGTGCGCCCGGCGTTCCATCACCGCCTCCAGCCCGGCACACAGCGCCAGCGCGGACTTGCCGGTGCCGGCCCGGCCACCCATCGAGACGATGCCGACCTCGGGATCCAGCAGCAGGTCGAGGGCGATGCGCTGCTCGGCGGACCGGCCGTGCAGGCCGAACGCCTCCCGGTCGCCGCGGACCAGTTTCAGCTGCTTGTCCGCGGTGATCCGGGCCAGCGCCGAGCCGCGGGCCGAGTGCAGCACCAGCCCGGTGTGGCACGGCAGCGAGGCCAGCGGCAGCAGCTCCTCGCTGTCGGCGATCTCGATCCGGTCGTCGCTGTAGAGGAAGTCGATCACATCGGTGGAGACCGTCAGCTCGGTCATGCCGGTCCAGCCCGAGTCGACCGCCGGATGCACCCGGTACTCGTCGGCGGTCAACCCGACCGCGGCCGCCTTGACCCGCAGCGGCATGTCCTTGGTGACCAGGGTGACCGCCCGCCCCTCGGTGGCGAGGTTCAGCGCCACCGCCAGGATCCGGGAGTCGTTCGACTCCACCCGGAAGCCGGCCGGCAGCGACGACAGGTCGGAGTGGTTGAGCTCGACGTGCAGCGTCCCGCCGTCCTCGCCGACCGGCACCGGCGTGTCGAGCCTGCCGTGGGTTATCCGCAACTCGTCGAGATAGCGCAGGGTCTGCCGGGCGAACCAGCCGAGTTCGGGATGGTGCCGCTTGCCCTCCAGCTCACCGATGACCACCAGCGGCAACACCACGTCGTGATCGCCGAAGCGGGCGATGGCACCCGGATCGGAGAGCAACACCGAGGTGTCGAGGACGAAGGTCTTGCGATTGCGGCCGTGCTCCGGTCCGGGCTGGCTGCTGACTGGCGGTTGGCTCACAGGACGCTCCTGGGCGCTGACACGACGACGCCGACCGCGCGCCGCCCGGTGAGCGCGACACCGGCGCCCACCGTGGGTGAGGGTTCCGGCCGTCCCCGACGAGCGAGGGACGGTGCCGGCCCCTCGCTGGTTCTCACCACCGTCAGGGACCTCCCGATGACCAGATTAGGTCTGACCATCTGATCGGAACGGTACGTGCTGGCCTGAGCGGAAAGGATCCCGCCACGCCGAAGTTTCTCCGCACCGTAACGTGACGGTCGGGTGAACCCGGGGTGGCCGCTACTCCTCGCCGGAGAACCGGCCCCAGGCCGACTGCCGGGTCATGCCCAGCGCGCCACCGATCCGCGACCAGGTGATGCCCCGGTCGCGCGCCCGCAGCACCCACTGCCGCAGGCTCGCCTCGACCTGCTCGGCGACCCGCGCCACCCGGGGCAGCAGGTCGAGCAGGGCAGCGTCGGTCATCGAGTCCCACGGCGGCAATTGCGCCGGCGCACCACCGGATTCTCGATCGGCCCGCAGGATCGACACGCAGGTGTCGACGCAGCCGTCACAGATGTAGACCCCGGGTCCGGCGATGACCTTGCCGGCCGCGGACTCCTCCTTGGCGCAGAACGAACAGTGGATCACCGGGTCGGCGACGGTCGGCATGGCAGCTCCAGACGTAAGGCTCTTCCTGACAGATTGCCAGGCGCCACCTTACGGCCGTCAGGGCCGTCCTGACAACCTCGCGCCGCCCGGAATTTCCCGCACAAACAGGACTTCCGTCATGTTCGGCCTCATGGTTATGATCCGACCGTTCCATGAGAGCGCTCTCATATCCCTGTGCGGCAGTTCCGGCGCCGCCGATCCCGAGAGAAGAGTCCCGCGTGAACCGATCTCCCTCCCCCACCCGGCCGCGGCGCTGGGCACTGCTGCTCGGCGCCGCGGTGCTGGCCGTGCCGCTCACCCTAGCCGCCGGCGCGTCGCCGGCCGGCGCGAGCCTGCCACCCACCCCGTCCGGCTGGACCCAGGTCTTCGCCGACGACTTCTCCGGCGCCGCCGGCACCGGCCTGAACACCGCCAACTGGCTCTACGACACCGGCACCGGCTACCCCGGCGGCGCCTCGAACTGGGGCACCGGTGAGGTCGAGACGATGACCAACAGCACCGCGAACGTCTACCAGGACGGCGCCGGGCACCTCGCCATCAAGCCGATCCGCAATGCCAGCGGGCAGTGGACGTCCGGCCGGGTCGAGACCCAGCGCACCGACCTCGCCGCGCCGGCCGGCGGCGTGCTGCGGGTCGAGGCCTCGATCCAGCAGCCGAACGTCACCACCGGCAACGGCGCCGGCTACTGGCCGGCGTTCTGGATGCTGGGCGCGGCCGCCCGCGGCACCGGCGCATCCGGCTGGCCGAGCATCGGCGAGATCGACATCATGGAGGACATCAACGGCCGCAGCTCGGAGTTCGGCACCCTGCACTGCGGCACCAGCCCGGGCGGCCCGTGCAACGAGACCACCGGCATCGGCAGCGGTGAACGGGCCTGCGCCGGCTGCCAGACCGGCTTCCACACCTACGCGATGGAGTACGACCGCTCGGTGAGCCCGGAGCAGATCCGCTGGTACCTGGACGGCACCAACTTCTTCACCGTCAGCGCCAACCAGGTGGACGCCACCACCTGGGCCAACGCCACCCAGCACGGCTTCTTCGTGATCCTCAACGTCGCGATGGGCGGCGGCTTCCCGGCGGCCTTCGGCGGCGGCCCGAACGGCTCGACGGTGTCGGGCCAGCCGATGCTGGTCGACTACGTCGCGGCCTACACCAAGCCGGGCTCGGGCGGTGGCGGCGGTGGTGGCGGTGGTGGCGGCGGTGGCGGGGCCACCTCGACCATCCAGGCCGAGTCGTACAACGGCCAGTCCGGCACCCAGACCGAGGCCTGCAGCGACACCGGCGGCGGCCAGGACGTCGGCTACCTCTCCAACGGCGATTGGCTGCAGTACAACAACCTCAACTTCGGCAGCACCGGCCTGCACACGATCAGCGCCCGGGTCGCCAACGGGGCCGCGGCCGGTGTGAGCGGCATCGTCGAGGTGCACCTGGACAGCCTGTCCAACCCCGCGGTCGGCTCGTTCTCGGTCGGCAATACCGGCGGGTGGCAGAGCTGGCAGACGGTGCCCGGCTCGGTGGGCACCATCACCGGCACCCACACCGTGTACCTGAAGTTCGTGACCGGCTCCGGCCAGGACTTCCTCAACCTCAACTGGTTCACCTTCAGCTGAGGCTGCTGTCACTTTCCGTGGTCAGCCGGTGACTCGATTGCGTCTTGTTTGCTGCTTGTGAAGCACCTCATACTGGTCGCGTAACACCGAGCGGGAATCGGGGGAAACCCGCTCAGCCGATCCGACCGGCTTGGGGGAGCCGTCCGGGCACCGGCACAGGCAGTACCACGGGGTCGAGGCGAGATGCCGCGCCGCAGCTGGTTCGGGGGTTCCAGCGCCGGTCAGGCATCTCGCCTCATCCGTGTTTCAGGCTTCGTGGTCAGGCGATTCCCGTTCGCCCGGTGGCTCGGAGTCGAAGATCAGCCAGTACGCCGCCAGCAGCAGGCAGACCAGCCCCATGACCAGTGCGCCCTTGTCGGCGTCGGTGACGAACCGCAGCACGAAGGCACAGCCGGCCAGCAGCGCGAAGCCGCCCACCAGCCAGCGGAAGCCACGGGGCTGGGTACGGAACATCAGCGCGGGCCGGCCAGCGCGGCCAGCAGCTCGGCCGGCGCGGTCACCGGCCGGTCGCAGACGAAGCCCCGGCAGACGTAGGCCGCCGGCTCGCCGGCCACCAGCGGCCGGCCGGCCAGCAGCGGCCGGCCGGGCGCGTCCGGCGCCCCGGCCGCGACCACCAGCCCCGGCGACAGGCTGTCGCGGGCGATGCCGGCCAGCCGGTCGGCCGCGTCCCCGTCGCCCACCACCGCCACCTGGAGCGGCCCGGCCAGCGCGGCCTCGGCGCAGGCCAGCGTCCAGCCGGCGAACCGCGGCTCGCGCACGGCCAGCTCACCGGCCCGGGCCAGCGCCGTGTCGGCCAGCTGCCGGAACCGGCTCTCACCGGTCAGCGCCGCGTAGCCGATCAGCGCGCCGGCCAGCGCCGACTGGCCAGCCGGGGCAGCGTTGTCGGCCGGGTCCCGGGGCCGCGCGAAGAGCTGCTCGGCATCGTCGGCGGTGTCGAAGAATCCCCCGTCCGGCGCGGCGAAATGCCGGCCGGCCAGGTCCAGCAGCTCACCGGCCCAGGCCAGCCAGTCCGGCTCCCCGGTGGCCTGGTGCAGCGCCAGCAGGCCCTCGGCCAGGTCGCCGTAATCCTCGGCCACCGCCGGCGCCCCGCCGGCCACGCCGTCCTTAGACGAGCGGCGCAGCCGGCCGTCCACCCAGTGCACCTCGCGCAGCAGCCGGGCGGCCCGCCCGGCCGCGGCCAGCCAGTCCGGCTCGCCCAGCAGCACCCCGGCCTCGGCCAGCGCCGCGACGGCCAGCCCGTTCCAGGCGGTGATCACCTTGCTGTCCCGGGGCGGTTGCGGCCGGCGGTCGCGTTCTGCCAGCAATCGCAGGCGCACCGCCTCCCACCAGGCGGCATCGCCCGGGTCCGCGGCCAGCTGCAGGGTGGAGGTGCCCAGCTCGAAGGTGCCGGCACCGGTCACCGACAGCAGCTCGGCGGCCCGGCTGCCGTCCGGCTCGCCGAGCACCGCCACCAGCTGCTCCGGCGTCCAGACGTAGGTCAGGCCCTCGACGCCCTCGGTGTCGGCGTCCAGCGCCGAGGCGAAACCACCCTCGGCGGTGCCCAGGTCGCGGATCAGGAAGGCCGCCGTCTCGCGCACCACCCGCTCGGCCAGCGGAGCCCGGCTGGCCCGCCACAGGTGCAGGTACACCCGCAGCAGCTGGGCGTTGTCGTAGAGCATCTTCTCGAAGTGCGGAACCACCCAGCGGGCGTCCACCGAGTACCGGGCGAACCCGCCGGCCAGCTGGTCGTAGAGGCCGCCGCGGGCCATCGCCTCGCAGGTGCCGGTCACCATCGCCAGCGCCTCGGCCGACCCGGTCCGGCCATAGTGGCGCAGCAGGAACTCCAGCACCATCGACGGCGGGAACTTCGGTGCCCCGCCGAAACCGCCGCGCTCGCGGTCGTATCCCTCGTGCAGCCGGCCAACCGCCGCGGCCAGGTCCGCCTCGCCGAGCGCCCGCTCCCCCGCGTCCTGGGCCAGCACGCCCTGCAGCGCGCCGACCACCCGGCCGCCGGCGGACTCCAGCTCGGCCCGCCGGTCCCGCCACGCCTCACCGGCCGCGTCGAGCAGCTGCCGGAACTGCGCCTTGGGGAAGTAGGTGCCGCAGAAGAACGGCTCGCCGGCCGGGGTGAGCAGGCAGGTCATCGGCCAACCGCCCTGGCCGGTGAGGGCGGTGGTGGCGGCCATGTACACCGCGTCGACGTCCGGCCGCTCCTCCCGGTCCACCTTGATCGCGACGAAGCCCTCGTTGAGCGCCGCGGCCACCTCGGCGTCCTCGAACGACTCGTGCGCCATCACGTGGCACCAGTGGCAGGCCGCGTAGCCGACGGAGAGCAGCACCGGCACGTCGCGGCGCCTGGCCTCGGCGAACGCCTCGTCGCCCCACTCCCACCAGTCCACCGGGTTGTCGGCGTGCTGCAGCAGGTACGGGCTGGTCGATGCGGCCAGACGGTTCACCGGCTCGTCACTCCTTCGCGCTCGGATGCGGGGTGCCCCCGGTTACACACAACCACGCGCCGCGGCCGGCGGCCCAGCCGCGCTCACGCCGAGGAGGGATCGGCGCTGCTCCAGCCCTCGGTCTGGGTGAGCCAGAACAGGTAGCCCAGGGCGGGCAGGACCAGAACGGCCGCGGCGCCGACCACCACCAGCAGGCCGACCAGGGTGGCCCGGGCACCGGCGCCGGCGGCGATCGTGA
>DATJNU010000001.1:0-20714 GCA_035507775.1 Jatrophihabitans sp. | reverse complement strand
ACCTTTACTTCGGCGGCATTCAGCAATGCTCCCCGAGCCCGCTCGCGCAGAGCCTCGAGGTCGACCTCAGGAGGGTGGTCGTCGTGACGTCGGGCGAAGCTGCGCGGCAGGACTTTCGAATGTGGGGAACGGCCGGTTCGGTCGAGTGCGAGCGTCCGGGCACCCTGTCCGTCATGCGGTCGCCGGTGATCGAACTCGATGACTGCGCAGTGCTGGTGATCCGGGTCCGTTCCGCGGAGGTGCCAGCTCCGGGCGGGGCACGGAAGCGGCACGTCGTTGAACGGATCGAGCAGAGCCGTGACGGAGTGGAGTGGTCGGAGCTCACGGTCAGTGGGATGGGTGCATCCGGCTCGGGCGCCGGCTCCGGCGGTCACGTCGAGACCTGGACCGTGCAGGCTGCACACCCGCTGGCCGAGGTCGAGTTCCTGCGGGTGAGCTACGGCGGGGCCTGTGCCGACGTAGTCGAGACGCTCGCCCAACGTCCCTAGTTCGAAAGTCGGTCACCTGGCCGGTACGGCGCGCTGGTGCACCCGGTGCCAGAGCGCCCGCTGCGCCCAGAGGGTGAGCAGGCCGGCCACCGTCATGCAGGCCAGGTTCAGCAGCAGCTGGCCGGCCGAGCCGACGATCTGATGCGGTGCCCAGAGCGCGATCGACAGCGCCAGGTCACCGGCCGCCGGGATGGTGGTGACCGAGATGAAGACGCCGACCAGCGCGTTCGACTTGCCCGAGGTCTGCGACAGCACCCCGGCGCAGCCGGCCAGCAGCGCGACCACCGCCGACCAGCGGTCCGGCCGCCAGATGAAGCCGGTCAGCGGCCTGGCCGCCGTCACCGTTCCGGTGTCGATCCAGCCGAGCGCCCTTGCCAGCAACGCCAGCACGATCGCGATCAGGATGGCGGTGCCGAAGCCCTTGACCAGCAGTTCCAGCGCGCGGCGGGCCAGGCTCGATCGCCACAGGGCCAGGCCCAGCGCGAGGGCGGCGACCACCGCGAACTCCGGGCCGACCACCATCGCGCCGACCACCAGGATCGCCGAGTCGGTGACCACCGCGACCGACGCGATCACGGTCGCCAGGGTCATGAAGGCGTAGAACGACCAGGAGCCGCGCACCTCGGACCGCGCCTGGGACAGCGCCATGTCCCAGACCACCGCGTCGTCCGGGGCGCCGGGCGCGGCCCGCTCGGCCTCCTCGGCGTTGTCCGACAGCGCGTCAGCCTCGCTCAGGCTCACCCCGCCGTCGGTGAAGACGCCCAGCTCGCGCAGCCAGCCGAGCGTGCCGGAGACCGCTTCCCGGGTTACCTCGCAGCTGATCAGGTCGCCCGCCGGGCGCCTGGCCGCGCCGGCCTGCAGCACCACGTTGGTCGCCGTCGGGTCCTCGACCAGCCGCTCCACCACCGAGGCGGTCACGGCGGGCGGCACGATCAGGCGCAGGTGCATCACAGCAGGAGATGATGCCCGATCGCCCCGGCCGGCGGCCGCTCGTCCTGCCGGGTTCGCCCGGCCTGGCAATACTGGAGGGACGCGGGCAGCCAGGGAGGTGAGGTCGGGTGCGGACCCAGGTGGCGATCGTCGGTGCCGGACCGGCCGGCCTGACGCTCAGCCAGCTGCTGCACCGGCAGGGCATCGAGTCGGTGGTGCTGGAGGCCCGCGACCGTGACTACCTGGAGCACCGGGTGCGCGCCGGCGTGCTGGAGCACGGCACCGTCGAGACCCTGTGCGAGGCCGGCGTCGGAGACCGGCTGGCCGGGCAGGGCATGCGCCACGGCGGCACCGAACTGCGCTTCGACCGGCGCCGGCACCGGATCGACTTCGAGGAGCTGACCGGTCGCGGCATCACCGTGTACGGCCAGCAGGAGGTGGTCAAGGACCTGATCGCCGCCCGGCTGGCCGACGTCAGGTTCGAGGTGGCCGACGTCGAGCTGCGCGACCTGGACACCGACCGCCCGCGGATCCGCTACCGGCAGCACGGCGAGCAGCACGAGCTCACCGCCGACCTGGTGGTGGGCGCGGACGGCTTCCACGGCGTGTGCCGGGGCTACCTGCCCTCGCCGACGGCCACCGAACGCGGCTACGACTACGCCTGGCTCGGCATCCTGGCCGAGGCGCCGCCGTCCTCGGCCGAGCTGATCTATGCCCGGCACGACCGCGGCTTCGCGCTGCACTCGATGCGTTCGCCCACCGTCACCCGGATGTACCTGCAGGTGCCGGCCGGCACCGATCCCGCCGACTGGCCGGACGACCGGGTCTGGGCCGAGCTGCACACCCGGCTGGCCACCGACGACGGGTTCGCGCTGGCCGAGGGCCCGCTGCTGGACAAGGGCGTCACCGAGATGCGCAGCGTGGTCATCAGCCCGCTGCAGCACGGCCGGCTGTTCCTGGCCGGCGACGCCGCCCACATCGTGCCGCCGACCGGCGCGAAGGGCCTGAACCTGGCCGTCGCCGACGTCCGGCTGCTGTCGTACGCGATCGGCGAGTTCTACGCGACGGGCGGGCAGGATTCGCTGGCGCGCTACACCGAGGACGCGCTCCGCCGGGTCTGGCTGGCCACCCACTTCTCCTGGTGGATGACCACGATGCTGCACGTCGACCCGGCCGCCGGCGAGTTCGGCCACCGGCTGGCCCGGGCCCAGCTCGACTACGCGACCAGCTCCACCGCGATGGCCACCGCCCTGGCCGAGAACTACACCGGCCTGCCCTACGACCGCGATTGGTTCTACCGTTGACGCTCCCCCGCTACCCGGCGCCCGCGCCCGGCACCCGTCCGCCGCTCGACGCCCCGGACTACCGCAGCACCGCGCTGCGGCATCCGGGCCGACCGCTGGTGCTGCTGCCGCAGCGGCTCACCGAGGTCACCGGGCCGCTCTTCGGCCACGACCGGGTGCGACCCGGCGAGGACGACCTGACCCGCTGGGACGGCGGCGAGGCGGTCGGCCAGCGGATCGTCGTGCACGGCCGGGTGCTCGATTCCGGCGGCCGCCCGGTGCCGGACACCCTGATCGAGATCTGGCAGGCGAACGCGGGCGGTCGCTACCGGCACGTCGCCGACCAGTGGCCGGCCGCACTGGACCCGCATTTCAACGGGCTCGGCCGGGTCGCCACCGACGCCGAGGGCCGGTACCGGTTCACCACGATCAAGCCCGGCGCCTACCCCTGGGGCAACCACCGCAACGCCTGGCGGCCGGCGCACATCCACCTGTCGCTCTTCGGCCGGGCCTTCACCCAGCGGCTGGTCACCCAGCTCTACTTCCCGGACGACCCGCTCTTCGGCCAGGACCCGATCTTCAACTCGGTGCCGGATCCGGCCGCCCGGCAGCGGATGGTCTGCGCCTACGACCACGACGCGACGGTCGAGCAGTGGGGACTCGGCTTCCGGTTCGACGTGGTGCTGCGCGGCCCGGCGCAGACCCCGTTCGAGAGCGAGCCGGACGATGACTGAGCCGCTGGGCTGCACGCCCTCGCAGACGGTGGGCCCGTTCCTGGCCATCGCGCTGCCCTGGGCCGACGGACCCGACGTTGTTTCTGCCGATCACCACGGGGCGATCCGGATCGTCGGGCGGCTGACCGACGGGGCCGGCCAGCCGGTGCCGGACGGGCTGGTCGAGGTGTGGCAGGCCGACCCGGACGGCCGGTTCGACCACCCGGACGATCCCCGCGGGGCCGGCGGCCGGCCAGGCTTCCGCGGCTTCGGGCGCTGCCCCACCGACCAGAACGGCGAGTTCTGGTTCCGGACGGTCAAGCCCGGGGCGCTGCCGGCCGGGGACGGCGTGGTCGAGGCACCGCACCTGGACGTCTCGGTCTTCGCCCGCGGCCTGCTCGACCGGCTGGTCACCAGGCTCTACTTTCCCGACGAGGACGGGGCGAACGCCGCCGACCCGGTGCTGCGGACGGTGCCGGACGCCGACCGGCTGATCGCCCGGCCGGCCGGCGACGGCACGCTGCGGTTCGACCTCTGCCTGCAGGGCACGGCCGAAACCCCGTTCTTCGCGCTATGACGGGCGCGATGTTCGATCCGGTGTTCGGCTGGTCGGCAGCCGCCGAGCTGGCCGGTGACCGGGCCTGGCTGGCGGCGCTGTGCCGGGTGGAGGCGGCGCTGGCCACCGCCTGCGCCACGGCCGGCCTGATCCCGAGCGCCGAGGCCGAGCGGATCCGGCTCGCCTGCGACCCGGCCGGGATCTCCCTGCCGGCGCAGCAGATCGAGGCCGGCGGCAACCCGGTCATCCCGCTCGCCTCGGCGCTCCGGCAGCGGGCCGGCACCGACGCGGTGCACCTCGGCGCGACCAGCCAGGACGTGCTCGACACCGCCGCGATGCTCATCAGCCGCGAGGTGCTGGCGCTGATCCGCGCCGAGCTGGCCGGGTGCGAGGCGGCCTGCGCAGCGCTCGCCGAACGCCATGCCGGCACCCCGATGATCGGCCGGACCCTGCTGCAGCAGGCGGAGCCGACCACGTTCGGGGTGCTGGCCGCGGGCTGGGGCACCGGCCTGCGGCGCGCGCTCCGGAAGCTGTCCGAGGCCGAGCTGAGCGGGCTGCTGGCGGTGCAGCTCGGCGGCGCGGCCGGCACCCTGGCCGGCTGGCATCCGCACGGCGCCGCGGTACGGGCCGCGCTGGCCGCCGAGCTGGGCCTGGCCGACCCGGGCACCACCTGGCACACCGAGCGCGGCCGGATCGCCGAGCTGGCCGGGCTGCTGGGCCTGGCGGCGACCGCGATCGGCAAGCCGGCCACCGACGTCGTGCTGCTGGCCCAGAGCGAGCTCGCCGAGGTGGCCGAGGCCAATCCGGGTGGATCGTCGGCGATGGCCCACAAGCGCAACCCGATCGCCGCAGTCACCGCGCGGGCCGCCGCGGCCCAGGCGCCGGGCCTGGTGGCGACGCTGCTGGCCGCCGGCGCGCCGGAACTGCAGCGCGGCGCCGGCCCGTGGCACGCGGAATGGCCCGCGCTGCGGCGGCTGCTGCTCGCGGTGGCCGGCGGCGCGGCCCGGCTGCGGGTGTCGCTGGGCGGCCTGCGGGTGGACGAGGACGCGCTCCGGGCGCACCTGCCCACCGGCCCGGTGGACGTCGGACACGCGGCCGACCTGGTCGCCGAGTACCTGGAGGGACGCACCCGATGATCGAACTGGCCTGCGCCGAGGCCGGCCGCCCGGACGGCCCGCCGCTGGTGCTGCTCAACTCGATCGGCAGCAGCGCCGCGATGTGGACGCCGTGCCTGGCGCCGCTGGCCGAGCGGTTCCGGCTGCTGCTGATCGACCACCCGGGCCACGGCGGCTCGCCATCGGCCAGCCGGCCGCTGACGGTGGCCGATCTCGGCCGGGGCGTGCTCGCGGTGCTCGACCGGCTGGCCGTCGGCCGGGCCGACCTGGCCGGGCTCTCGCTCGGCGGCATGACCGGCATCTGGCTGGCCGCGCACGCCCCGGACCGGATCGGCCGGCTGGCACTGCTGTGCACCACCGCGGCACCGGCGCACCGGGACGCCTACCGGGACCGGGCGGCGGCGGTCCGCGCGGGCGGGATGCCGGCGGTGGTCGAGCAGGTGCTGCCGCTCTGGATCACCCGCCGGCTGGCCGACCGCGACCCGGAACTGCGGGACCGGCTGGCGGCGATGCTGACCGCCGTCGACCCGGAGAGCTACGCCCGATGCTGCGAGCTGCTGGCCGAGCTGGATCTGCGGGCGGACCTGGCCCGGATCGCCGCCCCGACCCTGGTGCTGGCCGGCGAGCAGGATCCGGCGACCCCGCCGTCGCACGCCGAGGCCATCGTGGCCGGGGTGGCCGGCGCCCGGCTTGAGCTGCTCAGCCCCGCCGCCCACCTGGCCACCGTCGAGCAGCCGGGCCGGATCGCCCGGCTGCTGCTGGAGCATTTCCAGCTGCCGGGCGACACGGTCCGGCGAGCCGTGCTCGGCGACGCCCACGTCGACCGGGCCGCCGCCGCGACGGACGCGTTCAGCCGGCCGTTCCAGGACTTCATCACCCGCTACGCCTGGGGCGAGATCTGGGGACGGCCCGGGCTCAGCCGGCGCGACCGGTCCATCGCCACCCTGGCCGTGCTGGCCGCGCTGGGAGCCGAGCACGAGCTCGCGCTGCACGTCCGGGGCGCCCGCACGAACGGGCTGACCGACGCCGAGATCGCCGAGGTGCTGCTGCACACCGCGGTCTACGCAGGCGTGCCACGGGCCAACCGGGCCACCGCAATCGCCAGGGAAACCCTGGCCGAACTCGATCGAACCGCCTCGGGCCCGACCACAGAGGAGGACGCATGACCGCCACCGTCCCAGGAGTCCGCACCGCGCCGCCGTTCCGGGCCGATCACGTCGGCAGCCTGCTGCGGCCACCGGCGCTGCTGCGCGCACGCGCCGACCACGCGGCCGGCACCCTCGCCGACGAGCAGCTGCGCGCCGCCGAGGACGCCGCGATCCGGGAGGTGGTCGCGATGCAGGCCGAGCTGGGCCTGGCGACCGCCACCGACGGCGAGTTCCGGCGCACCTCGTGGCACATGGACTTCATCTACCGGCTGCGTGGCATCAGCCGCACCACCGAGAACATCGAGGTGCACTTCCGCAACGCCCAGGGCGACCTCGACTTCACCTCGGCCGCGCTCAAGGTCGACGGCAGGCTCGGCATCGACGGACCGATCTTCGCCGAGGCGTTCGAGTTCCTCCAGTCCTGCACAGCCGAAACGCAAACGCCCAAGCTCACCATCCCGTCGCCGAGCATGGTGCACTACCGGGGCGGGGCGGCGGCAATCGACCCGGCCGTCTACCCGGACGAGGACGAGTTCTGGGACGACCTGTCCCGGGCCTACGCCGCCCAGGTGCGGGCGATCGCCGAGCGGGGCTGCCGCTACCTGCAGCTGGACGACACCAGCCTGGCCTACCTCAACGACCCGGCCCAGCGGGCCCAGCTGACCGCGCAGGGCCGGGACGCCGAGCACCAGCACGAGCGCTACATCCGGCAGCTCAACGCCGCCCTGGCCGACCGGCCGGCGGGGCTGACCGTCACCACCCACCTGTGCCGGGGCAACTTCCGCTCGTCGTGGGCGGCCGAGGGTGGCTACGACTTCGTCGCCGAGGCACTGTTCGGCGGTCTGGACGTGGACGGCTTCTTCCTGGAGTACGACGACGAGCGGTCCGGTGGGTTCGCGCCGCTGCGCTTCGTGCCGCCGGGCAAGCAGGTGGTGCTGGGCCTGGTCACCACCAAGCGACCGGAGCTGGAGCGCAAGGACGACCTCAAGCGCCGGATCGACGAGGCCGCGAAGTACCTCGACCTCGACCAGCTGTGCCTGTCACCGCAGTGCGGCTTCTCCTCCACCGTGGAGGGCAACGACCTGACGCTGGACGAGGAGCGGGCGAAGCTGGCGCTGGTGGTCGAGACCGCCGCCGAGATCTGGGGTGCCTGACCGGCCTAACTGGTGGCCTCGCCTGCCACGGCCAGCCGCACCGGTGCCGGCAGCTCGACCGGTTCCCGGGCCGGCTCGTGCAGCAGCGCCCGGTCGCGGCCGGCCCGCTTGGCCTCGAAGAGCGCCAGGTCGGCCCGGGCGATCGCCTCGGCCAACTCCTCGCCGGGACCGGACTCGGTCACCCCGAAGCTGCAGGTGAACGGCGGCAGCCCGTGCTCGAGCACCGCGCTGGCCAGCCGCGCCCGGACGTTGTCGGCGATCGAGCGGGCGTCCGGTCCGGTGCAGCCGGGCAGCACCGCGACGAACTCCTCGCCGCCGTGCCGGGAGACCAGGTCCTGCTTGCGCAACGAGCTGGCGAAGGTGGTCGCGAACAGCCGCAGCGCCCGGTCGCCGGTCTCGTGGCCGTAGGTGTCGTTCAGCTGCTTGAAGTGGTCGAGGTCGGCCACCACCACCGCGATCCGGTTCTCGGCCTGGCGCAGCTCGCGCACCCGGTTCTGCATCGAGCGGCGGTTGAGCAGCCCGGTCAGGCTGTCGGTGGAGGCCTGCAGCTGGGACTCCGCGATCACCCGCAGCAGCCCGATCCGGGAGCCGAGCTTGTCGGTCAGCACGCCGAGGTCCTGCGACTGCTCCGCGCTCGGCAGCTCGCCCGGGGTGTCCACCGCGTGCAGCACGCCGACCGTCCGGCCCATGATCGAGACCGGCAGGCAGACCGCCGAGCACCGGCCGCGCTCGCGGTGCCGCAGCTTCGGGCAGGCGTCGAGCGCCTCGCTGTCGGCGAAGCGCTGCAGCTGCGAGCGGCGGGCGGCCGGGCACTGGTCCGGCGAGTCGACGGTGCAGCCGGGTGCCACCCCGTCCGGCGACGAGGTGGCGACCCGCAGCAGGTGGGCGTGGCTGTTGTCGGCCAGCAGCAGCTCGGCCGACGATTGCGGCACCACCTGGCCGAGCGCCCGCTCGATCACCTCGATCACCTCGGGCTCGTTGCCGGCCATCTCCAGCGCGGTGTGCAGGCTGCGGTCGAAGTCCTGACGGCGGACCTGCGCGTGCCGGCGGCTGCTCTCCAGCTCCACCTCCTCGATGGCGTTCTTGAGCTGGCTGCGCAGCGTCTTCATCAGCCGGTTCGCCAGCCGCTGCTGCCGGTCCATCCGGTACCAGACCAGGCCGGTCAGCGGGACGGCGGTGGCGCACATCAGGCCGGCGGTGATCAGCGCCGCGGCCAGCCCGCCGGCGACCCGGTGCGCGAGGTAGGTCGCGGGGAGGGCGATGACGGTGATCAGGGTGACCGCGAGGACGGCGGTCTGGATGCCGAGCTGCTTCATCCGGTTGCGCGCGTGGTACCACTGGGCCTCGGTCGCGGCTATGACCTCCGGGTCGACCATGACGCCTCCCATCGCCGAGCCGGCCCCGTACCCGCTCTGAGAGATCCCATCGGCAATCCGGCGCCCGGGTTGAGCATCGGACGCCTGAGCAGACAGCGGTCAGTCCGGGTCGGCCCCGGCCTCGGCCAGCGCCTGCTCTGCCCGTTCGAGCGCCCGGGCGGCCGTGCGGTGGGCCCGCTCGGCCGCGGCGACCCCGCCGGCCGCCCGCTGCCCGGCCCGCTCGGCGGCGGCCAGCTCGTCGCGCAGCCGTGCGGTCCGGGCGGCCAGCTCGGCCTGCTCGGCGCGGGCATCGTCCAGCTGTTCGACGGCCCGGTCGAGCGCGTCCAGCGCCGCCGCGCGGTCCCGCTCGGCACGCCGCAGCGCGCGTTCGGCCCGGCCGCCAGTGGCCGATTCCGCGGCGGCCGGTTCCGCGGGGGTGGGGACGGCGCGCAGCCGGTTGGGTACCGCCACCGCGTCGCCGAGGTCCACCGCCCCGAAGCCGGAGTAGCTGAGCGCGGCGGTCAGCCGGCCGGACAGCACCGCCCGCTCGGCGTCCTCGTCGGCGATCGCCGCCTCGAAGGTGGCCCGCACCTGGCCGAGCACCGCCTCGCTGGGCGGCCGGGCGGGAGCGCGCCGGGCCAGCTCGGTGAGCGCGGCCAGCGCCGCCTGCCGCCGTTCGGACAGCTGCCGCAGCTCCGGACCGCGCAGGTGGCGGTGGGCATCGCGCAGCGCGGCGGCGAGCTCGGTCAGCTCAGTCAGCTCGGCCGGCCGGTCCCGGGCCAGCCGGTTGACCAGGGCGGCGGCCAGCACCGGCTTGCGCAGCCCGCCGATCTGCCGGGCCAGCTCCCGGTCCCCGGCCGCGCGGGCCTGCCCGGCCAGCTCGGTGCGCCGCCGGCCGAAGGCGTCCAGCTCGTCCGGCCCGAGCGCGCAGAGCAGGTCGGCCGCGGCGTCGAGGTCGAGGTCGCCGGACATGGGCGCGCCGCTACGAACCGAGCTGCTTGCCGAGGTGCACCGACAGCTCCGAGTCGGCGTAGTGCCCGAACGGCGGCACCTCGACGTACCCGGATGAGCGGTAGAGCTGGATCGCCTCGGGCTGCTTGCCACCGGTCTCCAGCAGGAACCAGCGCACCCCGTGCCCGGCCGCGCTGTCCTCCAGGTACCGCAGCATCGCCCGGGCGAAGCCGGCCCCGCGGACCGCCTCGGCCACGTACATCCGCTTGAGCTCGGCGGCCGGGTCGGCCCAGGCGGTCGCCGGGTCGCCGGCCACCAGCAGCCGCCAGCCACCCATCGCAACCGGCTCGCCGTCGCAGTAGCCGACCGCGAACAGCCCGCGCGGGGCGTCGAACTGGCTGCGGTCGATGTGCGCGCCGTCCGGCCCGCCGTAGCGCCGGACGTACTCTTGCTGCACCTCGCCGACCAGCCGCTCGGCGTCCGGGTGGTGGTAGCCGACCGGTCGGATCTCCAGCTCTGCCATAGCCGCATTGTCGCGCACGCGACGATCGGCCCGGCGCCCGGTCGACCCTGGCCGCATAGCGCACCGTGACGGGTCAATTACCTTTCGTCATAGGCCAAAACGCCCATGGCCAATCTCCTTACTTGTGCTTGACATGAAGTCGGCGTTAGTGGATTGTGCGGTTACCGTCTCGGAGCCGAGGCGGTCGGGTGAGTGACGATCCGCCGGGCGACCTGGTCGCCGCTGGCCCGGCGGGGAGCAAGGCGAAACCGGCACCTGGTCGAGCGTCAGCACACCCGGGGGGCCCTTCGCCGATGCGCACGTCCGCACGCACCCGCCGCCGGGGCCTGGTAGCCGTCGGCACCGGCCTGGTCGTCCTGCTCGGCGGCGGTGTCGCCTTCGCCTACTGGACGACCACCGGCTCCGGTTCCGGGACCGCCCGGGTTGCCACCGCGACCGCCGGCCTGACCCTGCACGCGACCACCACCGGCCTGCTCGCGCCGGGCACCAGCATCGGGGTGTCGTTCACCGCCGACAACCCGGGCCCGGCCGGCCTGCGGGTCGGCACCGTGCACCTGGTGAGCGTGGCGGCCGACGCCGGGCATGCCGGCTGCTCGGTGGCCGACTTCGCGATGGCCGACGTGCCGGTGAACCAGACCGTGCCGCCGCACGGCGTCGGCGTGCCGCTCACCGCGACCGGCAGCCTCAGCTACGCCGACACCACCGCCGACCAGTCCGGCTGCATGGGCGCGACCCTCACGCTGACCGTCAGCAGCAACTAGCCACCGCCCCCGTCGCGACCCCGCGCCGGCGCACAACGAGCAGGACGACCAGGACGACGATGAGCACGGTCATGGCGAGGGTGACCCGGCGGGCGGCATGGCCGACGCTGTCGTTGACCCTGCTCGCCCTGCTCGGGGTGCTCGGCGTGCTGCTGCTCACCGGCGGTCACCGCTCCGACCGGGGCGCGTTCAGCGTCCGGACGCAGCCCTCGGTGATCGCCCTGACAGTCGGCGACGGCGCCGAGTTCACCGTGACGCTGACCGCCCAGGACGGCTTCGCCGGCACCGTCACGCTGGCCAGTGCCCCGCTGCCGGCCGGCGTCGAGCTGACCTTCGACCAGTGGGCGCTCACCCTCTCTGCCGGCCAGCGGGTCGCGGTGGCCACCGGCCGGCTGCGCACCACCAGCGCTGCGGCGGCCGGGGCGGCCGGCATCCAGGTGATCGCCCGCGCCGGCGGGACCAGCCAGACCAGCGTGGTGCAGTTGCAGCTGCAGCCGGCCGACCTGACCAACCCGGCCGCCCCGCCGCCGCCGACCACCGGCCCGGGCAGCGCGAGCTTCACCGTCTTCGGCAACCTGCGGGGTGCCCTGGCACCGGGCGCGAGCCTGCCGATCGACCTGCACCTGGTGAACGGCAACCCGTTCGAGCTGCGGGTCGACAGCCTGACCGTGGCCGTCGCCTCGACCAGCAGCGCCGCCTGCCGGCCGGAGAACTTCGCCGTCGTGCAGTACCGGGGCGGCTACCCGGTGCGGGTCGCGGCCGGCACCAGCACGTCGCTGTCCGCGCTGCGGGTGCCGGCCGCGGCCTGGCCCCAGCTGCGGATGCTCGACCTGCCCAGCAACCAGGACGCGTGCAAGGGCGTGACGGTGAACCTGCGCTACGCCGGCACCGGATCGGGGGCGTGACCGTGCTCCGCCGGGTGGGCCTCCCGGTTATCGCCCTGCTCGCGGTGCTGCTGGCCGGCACCACCAGCGCCTGGGCGTACTGGCGGGCGGCCGGCACCGGCACCGGCCGGGCCGCCGTCGACCGGCTGGCCATCGAGGTGCAGGCGCCCGACGGCCCGAACGCCGCGCTGCTGCTACCCGGCGGCACCGGCGACGCGCTGGTACGGGTGCACAACGCAGGCACCGTGCCGGTGACGGTGATCTCGGTGCAGCCGAACGGCGTCCCGGTGGCAGGCAACGGCTGCACCCCGACCGGCGTCGGCTTCACCGGCCGGGACGGGCTGGACTGGCCGATCCCGGCCGGCGGCACGGTGACCCGGTCGCTGCCCGGCACGGTGCGGATGGCCCTGGACGCCGCGGCCGGCTGCCAGGGCACCAGCTTCGCCATCCCGGTGACGGTGACCGTCCGCTCGCTCGACGGCACCCGCAGCACCGGCGGGCGGCACCCGTGAGGCGGTGGCTGCGGCTGGCCGGCCTGCTGGCCGGCGGCGCGACGCTGCTCGCGATCACCCCGGGGGTGGCGGCCGGCTTCTGGCTGCGCGCCGACGGCTCGCACAGCGCCCGGGCCACCGCGGCGGTGCTGCCGGCCGGGCACCCGCCGACCGGCGCCGCCGTGGCCGGGCGCACCGTCACGGTCCGGTTCCCACTGTCGGTCGTGGCCGGCGTGCCGCTCGCCGACTACCGGCTCGTCCGGTACCCGGCCGGCGGTGGCACCCCGGCGGCATCCTGGGCCTGCCACCTGGCGGATGCCGCCGGCTGCACCGAGGCCGGCGTGCCGGACGGCACCTGGGTCTACACCGACACCCCCGTGCGCGGCAGCTGGCAGGGCACCGAGAGCCGGGCCGGCCGGCCCGTCCAGGTGGACGGCACCGCACCCGCGGTCGGGGTGGCCGAGCTGGCGACCCGGGACCGCACCCCGCTGCTCACCGGCACCGCCGGCACCCGGCCCGGCGATGCCCGCACGGTGACGGTGCGCGTCTACGCCCGTGGCCGGCTGCTGCAAACCCGGACCGTGGCCGCGGCCGGTGGCCGGTGGCGGCTGGCGGCCCGGGCGCTGCCGGCCGACGCCGGCTACACGGTGCGGGTCCGGCAGGCGGATGCGGCCGGCAACGTCGGCGAGGCGGCCGCCCGGCTGGTGATCGACCGGACGGCGCCCACGGTCAGACTGGCCGGGCTGCCTGCCCTGGTGGGCGGCCGGCCGAGGTTCACCGGCACCGCGGGCACCGCCCGGGACGCGGCCGGGCACAGCGCCGATGCCCCGACGGTGACCGTGCGGGTGTGGGCGGCCGGCGGCGGGGTGGTGCAGACGCTGACCGCGGCGGTGGCGCACGGCCGCTGGTCGGTGACCAGCCCGGGGCTGCCGTCCGGCCGGTACGTGGTGCGCGCCGTGCAGGCGGACGCGGCCGGCAACGAGGCCGTGACCGGGCCGCGGCGGTTCGCGGTGGACGCCAGCCCGCCGGCGGTCACGGTGGCCGGCGGACCGACCGCCGATCCGGCCCCGGTGCTGCGTGGCACCGCGGGCACCGCGCACGGCGACGCCGGGACGGTGACGGTGCGGGTGACCGACGCCGCCGGCCGGCTGGTGCGGCGGCAGGTCGTCCGGGTGGTCCGCGGTGGCTGGTCGGCGCGGCTGGCCGGGCTGGCGCCGAACGCCCGCTACGCCGTGACGGTGGCGCAGGCCGACGCGCTCGGCAACGTCGGCCGGGCCAGCGCCGGGCTGACGGTGGACACCGCCGCGCCGGTAGTCACCCTGACCGCCGCCGGGCCGTCCGCCGACCCGGCCGGGGCCGCCGTCACCGGGACCGCCGGAGCCGCGGCGGATTCGCCGACCACCAGCGCCGACGCTGCCACCGTGACGGTGCGGGTGTACTCGGGGCCGTCCGTGGTGCGGGAGCTGGCCGTGCCGGTGACGGCGGGCGCGTTCTCGGTGGCCGTCGCGCTGCCGCCGGGGACCTACACCGCCGAGGCGACCCAGCGGGACGCGGCCGGCAACCTCGGCCGGAGTGCCCCGGTCACCCTCACCGTGCCCGCCAGCGCGTTTCCGTCATCGGATCGTTGACTGTGCGTGAGTCCCGGTAATCCACACTTTGTGGATATCCAGGACTCATCTTTCATCAACGCTGAGCATTGCCCGACGATGAGTGGTGATGAAGAAGCTGGTGCTGGTGCCACCCAAGATGGAGCTGGCTTCAGTCATGACGACAGACCCTGGTCGCCGGAACCAGCCCCAGAAGGGCACGACGAAGTCGGCCACCCTGGCAGGAATCGGCTCCCTCTTCGATCTCCGGGGAGCGGCGACCTGCCGCAACATATCGTCGCTGATGCAGCCGGGGCGTCCCAAGACCTCGGTGAAGGGGAGCTTCTCGACAGCGATGAGGCGACGGCCAATCTAGCCAAGACGGGGGAACTTCCCCGGATCGTTCTGGGGATCAAGCAGGACGTCCAGAACATCAAAAACGAACTGCACCTGCATGGTTCCACCCAATTCAGCGTTCGAGAGTTGCGGGAGCTCAAGGACAACAGCGGGACGGCCATCGAAGCTCAGACCTCCTCCGACCCGACCCAATCGGCGGCTGACGAGTAGCGAGTCCCGGCCTAACCCGCCACCGGCAGCGCGATCACGACGACCAGCCCGCCACCCGGGGTGTCCTCCAGCCCGATGCTGCCGTGCATCGCCTCGACGAAGCCGCGCGCGATGGCCAGCCCCAGCCCGACCCCGGCCCCGGTGCTCACCGCCCGGTCGTCCCGGCGCTGGAACGGCGCGAACACCGCCGCCTTCGCCGCGTCCGGGATGCCCGGGCCACGGTCGATCACCCGCAGCTCCACCAGCCCGCCGTGCCGCTCGGCGACCATCCGCACCCGGGCGCCGGACGGCGAGTAGCGCAGCGCGTTCTCCAGCACGTTCGCCAGCACCCGTTCGGCCAGGCCCGCGTCGGCCAGCACGGCGGGCAGCTCGCCGGGGATCGAGACGTCCACCGCGGCCGGCGCCGTCAGCGCCGACAGCGCCCGGTTGACCAGGTCGTCCACGCCCACCGGGTGCAGGTCCACCGACAGCGCGCCGGCCTGCAGCCGCGACAGGTCCAGCAGGTTCGTCACCAGCGCGGTCAGCCGGTCCAGCGCCCGGTCGGCGGTGCCGAGCAGCTCCCGGCGATCGTCCTCGCTCCACCGCACCTCGGCGCTGCGCAGGCTCGACACCGCCGCCTTCGCCGAGGCGATCGGGGTGCGCAGGTCGTGGCTCACCGCGTTGAGCAGCGCCGTCCGGGCCCGATCGGTCTCGGCCAGTTCCCGGGCCGCGGCCGCCGCCTCGGCCAGCTGCCGCTGCCGGTAGGCCACCGCCACCTCGGTCGCGAAGGCCACCAGCATCCGCTGGTCCTCGGCGGCCAGGCCGCGCCCGTGCAGCGCCAGGGTCAGGTCGTCCCCGATCGGCACCAGCACCTCGGCGGCACCGGCCGCCGGCTCGCCGGTGGCCGCCAGCACCTGCCGACCGCCCTGGCCGTCCGCCCGCACCAGCTCCACGCCGCGCACCGCGAAGGTCTCGGCCACCCGCTGCAGCAGCGCCGGCAGCGCCTGCTCGCCGCGCAGCAGGCTGCCGGCCAGCGTCGAGAGCGTCTCGGCCTCGGCATTGGCCCGGGCCGCCTCCGCGGTCCGGCGGGCGGCCTGGTCGACCACCCGCGAGACCAGCACCGCGATCAGCACGAACACCGACAGCGCCAGGATGTTCTGCGGCTCGGAGATGGTGAACGTGTGCAGCGGTTCGGCGAAGTAGAAGTTGAGCAGCACGCTGGCCGCTACCGCCGCGGCCAGGGCCGGCCAGAAGCCGCCCACCAGCGCGCAGATCACCACGACCAGCAGGAACAGCAGCAGGTCGCTGCCGAAGCTCAGGTCCGACCGGAACCGGCTGCACACCGCGACCAGCGCCGCCAGCATCACCGCCGCCAGCAGCAGCCCGGCCAGCCGGCGGCGCCGGGTCAGCCCGCCGGTGAGCCGCGGCAGCACCCGGCCGCGGCCGGCGTAGTCGTGGCTGACCACGTGCACGTCGATGCTGCCCGACCGGCGGGTGATGCTCATCCCGGTGCCCGGCCCGGTCAGGGCCGCCAACAGCGGGTGCCGGCGGCTGGCGCCGATCACGATCTGGGTGGCGTTGCTGGCCCGGGCGAAGTCCAGCACCGCCTCGGCCACCTGCTCGCCGATGATCGAGTGGAAGCTGCCGCCGAGCGATTCCACCAGCAGCCGCTGCGAGTCCAGCGCCGCCACCGACCGCAGGCCGTCGCTGCGCGCGATGTGCACCGCCAGCAGCTCGCCGCTGCCGGTGCGGTCGGCGATCCGGGCGGCCCGCCGGATGAGCGCCTCCCCTTCCGGGCCGCCGGTGAGCGCCACCACCACCCGTTCCCGGGTCTCCCAGGTGTCGGCGATGCCGTGCCGCTGCCGGTACTGCTGCAGTCCCTCGGACACGCTGTCGGCCAGCCAGAGCAGCGCCAGCTCGCGCAGCGCGGTCAGGTTGCCCGGCCGGAAGTAGTTGGCCAGCGCCGCGCCGGTCTCCTCGGCCGGGTAGACGTTGCCGTGCGCCAGCCGGCGGCGAAGCGCCTCGGGGGTCATGTCCACCAGCTCGACCTGCTCGGCGGCCCGTACCACCGCGTCCGGCACCGTCTCGGTGACCGGCATCCCGGTGACCGCCTCGACCACGTCGGTGACCGACTCCAGGTGCTGGACGTTCAGCGTGCTGACCACGTCGATGCCGGCCGCCAGCAGCACCTCGACGTCCTGCCAGCGCGCGGCGTTGCCGGCGCCCGGCACGTTGCGGTGGGCCAGCTCGTCGACCAGCGCGACCTGCGGGTGCCGGTCGAGCACGGCGGCCAGGTCGAGCTCGGCGAACTCGGCACCCCGGTAGCCGATCCGGCGCGGCGGCACCACCGGCAGCGCACCGATCCGCTCGGCGGTGGCCGGCCGGCCGTGCGGCTCGACGAAGGCCACCACCACGTCCGCGCCGCGGGCCAGTCGCCGGTTGCCCTCGTCCAGCATCCGGAACGTCTTGCCCACCCCGGGCGCGGCGCCCAGGTACACGCGCAGCCGCCCGCGCTGTGACACGCCGCCCGCTCCCATCCGCCGCGGCCCGACCGCGGGCCCGGCACGCCGCCTCACTCTACGGGCGGGCCGGCCACGGGCCCGGGACGCACGAGTGCCCCCGGCCAACGTCGGCCGGGGGCACTCGCGGGGAGCCCGAGCGTCAGCTCAGGTTGATGTCGTCCACCCAGAAGGTGGTCGCGTATGCCGAGTCGTTCGTCGCGGCGAACGACAGCAGTACGGACTGGCCGGCGTAGGCCGACAGGTCCGAGGTGGTCTTGATCCAGGTACCGGTCGAGCTGCCGTCCGACTGGGTGCTGACCGTCTTGAGCACGGTGCCGCTCTGCTTGATGGTGGTGGTCAGGAAGTCGTAGGAGTGGCTGGTCTCGGCCGTGGTGATGTAGGTGTAGAAGGTCAGCACGCCGGAGGTCGGCACGGTCACCGTCTGGGTGGCCGACATCGACGAGTTGGTGGTGCCGCCGAGCTTGAGCGCGTACGAGCCGCCATGCGTGGTGCCGGTGGTGACGGCCGCGCCGCTGCCCAGCGACCAGTAGTGGTTGCCGTTCTCGAAGTCGCCGTTCTGCACGGCGTTGCTGCCGCCACCGCCGGAGGTGCCGACGGTCCAGCTGAAGCTGGCCGAGGCGGTCGCGTTGGTCGCGTCCTTGGCGGTCGCGGTCACCGAGAAGGTGCCGGCGGCCGACGGAGTGCCCGAGACCAGGCCGGACGAGGCGTTGAGCGACAGGCCGGTGGGCAGCCCGGTGGCCGACCAGGTGTAGGGCGAGGTGCCGCCGCTGGCGGTGAGCTGCAGGCTGGCCGCGGAGCCGACGGTGCTCGACTGCGAGCCCGGGTTGTTCACCGACAGCGAGCCGGTGCCGCCGCCGCTGCCGCCGCTGGCCAGCCACTCGGTGCCGTTGAGCATCACCTTGTCGTCGGTGCCGGCCGGGTCGTTCCAGCCGTTGTAGAGGGTGTTGCCCGACTGGCCGGTGCCGTCGTCGATGGTGGAGGAGTCACCGATGAACATCACCCGGCCGGAGCCGAAGGTCGAGGTGGCGACCGCCGCGCCGGTGGTGCCGGACGGGGAGTAGCCGGTCCGGTAGATCTCACCGCGCACGTTCGGGTTGTCCGACGGCTTCATCGTCACCGTGGTGCCGTTGCGGATGATGGTGCCGGTGGCGGTGCCGAACGGGCCCTTGATGATCGGGTCGTTGGCGGCGGCGGAGCCGATCACGTTCGGGTTCTCGCTGGCGATGTTGAGCAGGTCGATCGAGAAGCCGAACGGGTCGTTGGAGTTGACCGAGTTGTTGGTCATCAGGTCGTTCAGGATCTTCGGCGAGTCCCAGCCGTCGTTGTTGCGGTCCGAGCCGGTGTGGTCGGAGATCATGAACAGGCCGCCGCCGTTCTTGACGAACGTCATGATGGCGGTCTTCTCCGAGGCCGTGAGCTGGATGTTCGGCTCGGGCAGCACGAAGGCATTGAAGTTCTTCAGGTCCAGCGACCCGCTGGTGCCGTAGGTGATGGTGTTGCCGGAGCCCAGCGTCTTCAGCGAGTAGCGCCCGGTCTTCTGCAGCGCCACGCCCCAGGCCGAGATGGCACCGGTCCAGGACGTCTCCGAGGTCGGGTTGGAGTTCTGGGCCAGCGGGTCCGGCTGGGACGTCGAGATGATCCAGTCGGCGTTGCCGGCGGTCTCGGCCAGCGTGTTGTCGAACAGCACCTTGTAGGGCGTGGTCGCGGCGTGTGCCGCCGGCGCCGTGCTGACCAGCGAGGCGACGGTGAGGGCCGCCGCTCCGGTGAGCACGGCGGTGGTCACCGCGCCGATTCTCCGAGACAGCCGCGCAGGGCTCGTCCGCATATCAAACCTCCGGGGGTAAGGGGGTGAGTGTCCGATTTGATCAGACTCGGCGCACTGTAGAACCCCGGAGGTTCGCTAGGAGTTAATTAAGAGTAAGTGTTGGACAAACAGAGGATTTTCATGGGAAGCGCGGCTAGAGCTCCAGGCTCTCGCCCGCGGCCAGCGGCTGGTAGTCGGTGCCGTACTCCAGCCCCACCCGGCGCAGGTGCGAGCCGTAGCCGAACCGGCCGGTGTCCGAGAGCAGCGCGTCGTGCACGCCGGTCGCCCGCCGGGCCCGCAGCGCCACCGTGAAGTCGATGGTCTCGGCGATCTTGGCCCACGGCGCGTTCAGCGGCACCAGCGCCAACTCCACCGAGGCGGTCGGCACCACGTAGGAGTCGCCGGGGTGGTAGACGGTGCCCTCGACCAGGTAGCAGACGTTGGCCACCACCGGCACCGAGGAGTGGATCAGCGCGTGCTGGCCGCCGTAGGTGCGCACCGGGAAGCCGCCGGCGGTGAAGTCCTCCCCCGGCCCGACCGCGGTGAGCCGGCCGCCGAAGACCTCGGCCGCGCCGGCGAGCTGGTCGACCACGGCCTTCGGCGCCCAGAACCGCAGGTCCGGGTTCGCGGCGGCGGCGACGGCCAGCCGCTCGGCGTCGACGTGGTCGGCGTGCTCGTGGGTGATCAGCACCGCCGAGACGCCCTCCAGCGCGCTCTCGACCTCGCTGAAGGTGCCCGGGTCGATGACCAGCGCGCGGTCGCCGTCGGTGATCCGGACGCAGGCATGGGTGAACTTGGTCAGCAGCATGATCCCACTCCACCACATCGCCGGCGGGCTCACTACCGGCCGCTACCGTCGATGGGTATGCCGTCGATGATGTGGTTCCGCCGCGACCTGCGGCTGCAGGACAACCCGGCCCTGGTCGAGGCCGCGGAGGCCGACCGTTCGGTGCTCGGGGTGTTCGTGCTCGACCCGGCGCTGCTCCGGCCGGCCGGCGCGCCCCGGCTGGCGGTGCTCTGCCGCACGCTGCGCGCGCTGGACGAGCAGCTCGGCGGCAACCTGGTGATCCGGCGCGGCGACCCGCGCACCGTGCTGCCGCGGCTCTGCCGCGAGACCGGCGCCGAGGCGGTCTACTGCGCGCGCGACTTCGGCCCGTACGGCGCCCGCCGGGACGAGGCCGTCGAGGAGGAGCTCGGCAGGGTCTCCGGCGGAGTCCCGCTGCACCGGGTCGGCTCGCCCTACGCGGTGCCGCCGGGCCGGGTGCGCAACGGCAGCGGGCAGAACTACAAGGTCTACACCGCCTTCTACCGCGCCTGGCGGGACCGGGGCTGGCCCGCCCCGGTGCCCTCGGTGCGCCCGGACTGGCTGGCCGCGGACTCCGACGGCGTGCCGGACGAGCCCGCGCTGCCGGACGGGCTGCGGCTGCCGGCGGTCGGCGAGCCGGCGGCGCGCAGGGCGTGGCGGGCCTATCTCGGCGGTGATCTGGCCGGCTACGCCGACCACCGCGACCGGCCGGATGAGGACCGCACCTCGCACATGTCGGTGCACCTGAAGTGGGGCACCCTGCACCCCCGCACCATGCTGGCCGACCTGGGCGCCGGGCACGAGACCTATCGCAAGGAGCTGGCCTGGCGGGAGTTCTACGCCGACGTGCTGCACCACCGGCCCGAGACCGCGCGGGAGTACCACCACCCGCAGCTGGCCGGGCTGCACTACGCGACCGGCCGGACCGCCGAGCGGCGGCTGGCCGCCTGGGCCGAGGGCCGCACCGGCTACCCGATCGTGGACGCCGGCATGCGGCAGCTGCTGGCCGAGGGCTGGGTGCACAACCGGGTGCGGATGATCGTCGCTTCGTTCCTGGTCAAGGACCTGCACCTGGAGTGGACCGACGGCGCCCGGCACT